>CAZNBB010000284.1:0-2522 GCA_964571225.1 uncultured Gammaproteobacteria bacterium | reverse complement strand
CCTGTCCGGAACGCTCGTGGGCCCAAAAGTAGCGCGATGTAGGGCGCAATAAGCGCAGCGCATTGCGCCGGACGTGGGGCAAAGGCAAAAGAGCCACGGAACCCACAGAACCCACGGAATGGAAGGGGCAAAAGCGCCGCGGAAAGCACAGACAGGTCGTTTCGGTGCAATGCGCTCCGCTCATTGCGCCCTACGGCCACGACGTCAATCCGTGCGGGGGTTTCGGGCCCCGTGTGGCGCACCGAGCATCGCAGCCCGAAGCGGATCAAAGCGCGCCCCCTGTTCGAGCCCGAGATGACCCAAGCCCGAAGGGCGCCGGGGCAGCCGGCGAGTTGGGCGCGCGCCGCTTCGGGCGGTGTAGGTTGGGCTGACGAAGGAAGCCCAACACGGCAGCGGTTTTAATGGCGACTGTCTGTTGGGCTTCGCGTTGCTCAGCCCAACCTACGAGTGCCGCGTAAGAAAAAGAACCTCGTCGCGCCGGCACGAGAGCCCGCATTTAAATTAAAGAATCAAAACTAAAGAATCAAAACCCCAAGGGCATTGCACCGAACAAACTCGTCCGTCCGTGCTTTCCGTGTCTTCCGCGGCGCCTTTGCTTCGGTATTATTCCGTGGCTCTTCCGACTTTCATGCCAGCCGACGGGTTTGCACCCGCTGTCCCGCCTTGGGTGTTTCGGACCCGGAATTCCGAACCGGCCGGCTATTCCGCGTAGCCGGGCCCTTCCTCCCGTGAGTCACGGGCGTAGTACTTGACACTGCCGGTGGGAACGACGACGACACCGTTGGGGGTGACATGGAACCGTCGGGCATCTTCCTCCCGGTCGAAACCGATACGCTCATTGGCGTCGATCAGGTTGTGGCGGTCGACGATGACTCGACGCAGTCGGGCCCCGGCCTTCACCCGCACGTAATCCATGACGATGCAGTCTTCCAGCTCGGCGCCGCTTTCCACCACCGCTTCACGACGGATGATGCAATTGCGCAGCCGGGCGCCATCCTGGATCACGGTGGCGGCCCCCAGCAGGCTGTTGATCACCTTCCCGCCCAGCACTCTCGCCACCGGGCCCTGGTAGTTGCTGGAGAAGACGGGCCAGCGCGGGTTGAAGGCATCGAAACGGGGCTCGGCGCCCAGCACGTCCTTGTGGGTCTCGAAGTAGGCGTCGATGGTGCCCACGTCGCGCCAGTAGGCCGGTTCTTCATGGGGCTTGATGCCCGGCACTTCGTTGGTGGAAAAGTCGTAGGCGAACAGCCGGTGACTGGACAGGAGGCGCGGCAGCACATGGTGGCCGAAGTCGGTCTCGCCCCGGGCGTGGGCATCGAGCAGCGCCTGCGCCAGCACATCGGTGCTGAACAGGTAGTTACCCATGGACACGAAGGCCCGGGTGGGGTCGTCGGGCATGGGCTTTGGGCGCTCCGGCTTTTCCTGAAACTCCCGGATGCGCCCGTCGGCATCGGTATCGATGATCCCGAAGCTGGACGCCTCGTCGATGGGCACGGGAAGGGCGGCGACCGACACGTCGGCCCGGTGCTCGCGGTGAAACCACATCATCTGACGCACGTCCATGCGATAGATGTGGTCGGCGCCGAACACGGCGACCAGATCCGGCTTGTAGAGGTCGATGAGTTGCAGGCTCTGGTACACCGCATCAGCGGTGCCCCGGAACATACCGCCGCGTTCGTCCATCTGGGGAGGCACCACGGTCACGAACTGGTCGGGAAACAGCGGCGAGACCACCCAGGCCTTGCGGGTATGCTCGATCAGGGACTGAGGCTTGTACTGCACCAGCAGATAGATGGACCGGATTCCGGAGTTGACCAGGTTGCTGAGCACGAAGTCCACCAACCGGTAACGGCCGCCGAAGGGGACCGCGGGCTTGCAGCGTTCCGCAGTCAGGGGATGGAGGCGGGAGCCGGCGCCACCGGCCATAACAAATGCGATGACTTTTTCCGACTGCCGCCTTTCCCTCATAGAGCCCCCTGCAATGAACGGTGCGGGACACGCGGACGACCTGTTGGGTTAAGCATAGCCGGAATTATCAAATACTGCCGGGCCGACGTGTCTGGTGGTTGGCATACAATCAAATGCGCCGCGGAAGACACGGAAAGCGTGGAATATAGACGTTGCGGGGGATGGCGCGGACTCGGCCGGGGTGCACTACCCCACTCCACCGTCACCGCTGGGCCCTTCCGTTGTTGTGCCCTAGATTGACGGCTGTCGGTTGGGCTGAGCGAACCGAAGCCCGACGGGCGCGTTTTCACGCTTCCATCGACGGTTCGGCGAAGACCTGCCGGTCTTGATGTTATTGAAAGCGGGCTCTCGCGCCCGCGCGGCGAGGTACTTTTTCTTTGCTCGTCCAAAGAAAAAGTACTCCAAAAGAAAGGACGCCCGGGTGTCGCACCCTATCGGGTGCCCTGCGCTTCTCGCCCGAAGCGGCGCGCGCCCAACTCGCCGGCTGACCCGGCGCCCTTTGGGCTTGGGTCATCTCGGGCTCGAACAGGGGGCGCGCTTTTTCCCGCTTCGGG
>CAZNBB010000283.1:0-2524 GCA_964571225.1 uncultured Gammaproteobacteria bacterium | reverse complement strand
CAACGTCTCAGCTAACGCCGATGCGGCGGCCAAGGCCGCCACCCAGGCCGCTGGCACCACTGGCGCGGACGCGAGTGCCGCAGCCAAAGCTGCGACCTCGGCTGGCCCCGCCAGCGCGGACGCCACCGCCAGTGCCGATGCCGCGGCTCAAGGGGCTGGCACGGCGGCCAACGCGGGTGCGAACGCTGCCGCCAATGCCACACAGGCTGCTGGAGGCGCAACCGGTGCGAATGCAAATGCCACGGCCGACGCCGCGAGCCAGGGGGCAGGTACGGCCGATGCCGGAGCCGGCGCGAAAGCTGCAACGCAGGGAGCGGGCGCGGCGACTGCGGATGCAAGCGCCGGTGCCAAGGCCGGCGCAACGGACGCCGGCACGGCCGGTGTTGATGCAAACGCCGGAGCCGACGCTTCGACCCAAGCTGCCGATGCAACCAAGGGCACCACCACAGCCGACACCAGCGGCGCAGGAACCGCGACTACCGGCACCAACGCGGGCGCGACCGGTAATGCACCGACGGGAGCAACAGCGGATACCACCGGCACAGGGACTGCTGGAACCACTGCCGGGTCACCGGGTGCCACCGGTGGTGTGGGAAGCGGCATCAGTGACGCCGGCGTCCAGGGGGCGAGCACGGCTGATGGCACGGCGCAGGCCAGTGGGCCTCACGCATCGGCGAGTGTCGACTCGACCGCTTCCGCCCAGACCACCCCGACAGCTGACGGTCAGCAGGTCACCACCAACGGCGACGTCGCGGCCAACGCCGGCTCGGACGGGGGCTCTGCGGCCACGACCGGTTCGGTGACGGATAGCTCCGGCGCCAATACCCTCGGTGTTGGGACCGACAGCGTGGCTTCCACGCAAACCGGCTCGACGACGCAGTCGGATCCCGCCGGTGGAACCGCAGTGAGCACCTCCTTGGCCCATGGTGGATCGACTGCCGTGTCGACCAACAACGGCGCCGCCAGCCTGGCACAGGCGAACGGCCTATCGGGTTCCATGAGTATCGATCAGGGCGGTGTGCACAGTGCCGCGGTGGCGGCTTCTGCCGCGGCCGCCGGTGCCGCATCCATTGCTAAGAACGGCGCCGTCAACGTGAAAGTGGCGACGGCAACGAACGCTTCGGCGTCGGCGGCCAAGAACGCCGCGCAGGCGGCCCAGGCAACGGCTGCCGCGCAGTCGAGCGCGCAGGCACAGGCCAAGGCGGCCGACGCGGCTACGGCCGCAGCCGCCGCCAAGGTCGCCGCAAGCCAGGCCGCCCAGGCAGCCGCCCAGTCCGGTGCTTCAGCACAGACGCAGCTTGCCGCCGACTCTGCGGCCCAGGCGGCGGCCAAAGCGCAAGCGGCCAGCGACGCTGCCGGGCAGTTCGCCAAGGCCCGTGCCGGTTCAATGTCGAAGTCGATCCAGACCCCCAGCCTGAGCATGACCATCAGTCACAGTCACGCCATGGCCAAGGGCTCTCCTGGCTCCCACGCGACGGCACACTCCATGGCCAAGGCCCAGACCGTCAGCACCCCTGGGGTGACCAAGGTGACGACAACGACCAAGGCGATGGCCGAAGCGGCCGGTGATGCCCGGGCCCAAGCGGCTGCGGCGGCCAGCGCCGTTGCCGACGCGGACCAGGCGCCATCGGCCGAGGCGGCCTCGCAAGCGGCGGCGCGCGCAAAGGTTGCCGCGGGCAATGCGGTCAAGGCGGCCGCCCGCGCCAAGGCATTGGCCCGGCAGCTGGGTACCGCCCAGGCCCGCGGCTCGGCGAACGCGGCTTCCACGGCGGCCCAGCGTGCGTACGCCATGGCCCAGTCGGCGGCCAGTGCAGCCCAGGGGCGGCTGGCGCGTGTCGGTGACGGTGGCGCGCCGCCCCGAGCACCGGCGCAAGCTTCGGCCGGCGCAGAGGCGACCGTCTACCTCGACAGGTAGCGCTCGATCGGGAGTGACCGCCGCCCGCCCGGACGGCGGTCACCTCCGCGCGATTTTCCAACGTCTCTGGCGACCATCCGGACCCGATGGTCGCCGGTATACGGAGGCAAGGCTCATGTGCATGATCCCAATCGGAAGGACCCTTTTGTTGAGCACGTTAATGGCGCTGGCCGTCGGGTCGGTCGTCCCCGCAGCGGCTGCGGGCGGCGACGCCGATAGCAGTAACGGAGCTGCGGTCACGGCGGGCGCAGGAACCGGGGCACACACGAGTGCCCACGCCAGTGCCTCGTCCTCCTCGACGTCCGGCAAGGACGGTTGCCAGGCCGATTCGTCCTCGACTGCCGACGCGCGGGCGGGCAACCAGCACCAACATGAATCGAAGCAGGCGCACAAGACCAGCCGTAGCGGAAACTGCAGTGCACAGGCGAACTCTTCGGCAACCGCCCGTGTGGGAGGTAGCGAACGGTGACAAATTCCCGGAACGGACAACGCCGTGTGCGTTCTGGGTCTGCCAGGGCCGGTAGGCGGCTCCTGCGCCGCGGGCCGACCCTGGCAGCAACGGCAATCATTGCAGCGTCCTTAGCTGGATGTGCCTCCCTCGGCGGGCCA
>CAZNBB010000282.1:0-2554 GCA_964571225.1 uncultured Gammaproteobacteria bacterium | reverse complement strand
TACGGCTACAAACAAAACTTCCACTAACATTACCAAATTGAACAGGAATTCTATCTAATTCTCTAATAGGAATATCTACATCCCCATCAACATCAACTACACCATTATCTCTAATGGTATAATGCTTTACTCTCATCTCATCCAACCAACTCTTAATTTCTTCCTTATCAACAAGGAACTGAGCTTTTCTGCCAACTCTCAACGCATACTCTTGCCAATGTTCCGGACCTTGATCAGTATGTTGCTTCAATTGTGCTAAATAATTTCTTGCATCATCAAATCGTTGTTCTCCAATCGCTACTGCAAAATCTCTTGCCAATCTTTGTGCTTCATTCAATACAGGCAATTTGGCATGTTCTTGTGCATATATTTTAAGAGCATCATCAACTTTTCTCTGCACTTCTTCAACATCTCTACCATTATACCTAGCATTACTGGCAATATTTTCCCTATATTCTCTTTCAAATCCATATGGATCATTTAAAGTATTACTGACACCATCAACCTTACTCTTGACAAGGTTATAACTACCCTTATACATCTCAGGATGCTGAGTCATTCTATGGATAAGATCGCCACCATGTTCCACTACATAACTAAGCACTCCACCACCGGCTGCTCGCTGTACTTTCGTCATAGCACTTTCCGGAGCACCACGCTGCGCTTCCGCAATATCATTAAACGCTTTATAATCTATTGCCTTTCTACCAAACCTCTCTTCAAATGCGGATATATCATACTCTATCTTCCCCCTATCTTTACCCTGCAATTCATTGATCTTTTTCAAAACACTTTTCATATCATCTGACAGCTGATCTTCATGTCTTTCAATAGGCTCAAGATTTACGTCAACAGTTACCTTACCTTCTCTTATTTCAGTAGCTAACAAAGATAGTATGGCAATAATATTCTCTTCAAACGCCATAGATATATGTACCATTTTCTCTATTACACTATCTATCACGTTCTTTCTATTACTATCAAATAGATATAATGCTGTTGTGTACAACAACTTCTTTGTAGCAGGACCAGTTTTCTTATATAACTCATCTAACGCTAACAGCAAATAGTAATACTGTTGCTTATAAGCTAACTGTTCAATACATGCTATTTTAAATTGTACAGTATTATCTTTAAAAACTACTTGATCAAACAATTCTACATGATTTTTATTTTGTATTATGCGCACAACTTCCGGAGAAAATGCGAATAGCTGCCCTTCTCGATTGTTTCCCCACACTAACTTCATTAGCCTATATATCAATTCTTTCTGCTTATCTGTAAACTCCCACCTGCTGCCAATCATCTTGTCAGCCCATTCAAAAGGCGTGTTGCCCTTCTCTTCAGACATAGCGCACCAATCTGCCACCATTTCAGCAATCGATAAATCGGGCATATTAGTAGCGTCTACAATCTTATCAGGAACACCATCCCTATCTTTCTCATTAATTAAATTATCCTGATCAGGTAAGTAGTATTCCGGATGATGTTTGTTGTTGACAACATGATGCAAAGTAGCTGCATCCATTTTCTTCTTGTCATCATCACTAACATCAAACTTCTTACCGTCATCTTCACACTTATATTTCCAAGCTATATTGATATAAGGTGTTCTTAACGGTTGTGTAAACTTATCCGCATCATGATTCTCTGCTTGTTTAACCAATTCAGCAAATTGACTATCTGCTTTTGCTATTTTATCAGCATACTTTTTAACAAGATCAACATGATTATTAGTTCTCTGCTCAAACCATTCTTCTTTTGATAAAGCCTTTCTACCAAATTTTTTCAAAAAATCATCAGACAATTGTTCTCTTTCTTTTCCCATCAATTTTCTATACTCTTCTATTTCGTTTATATTAATTACTTTAACAATTTCTGCATTAGGAATAATAATCTCAGATTCATCATTTCCTCCTTCCGCATTATTTCCTGCAATAATAAAAACTTTATCCCCACTATAACCTCCCACGAAAGGAGAAGGTGGAATACCAATATCAGTATCTATTGCGCTTACACCACCAAGACGTTCATCTGTCCAACTACCATCTATCCATGTGTTAGAGTAACCAAGAAAATCACCAACTTTAGAATTATATTCATCATAAAATCTATCTATTACTCGAATTCCAACATAATCATATAATTCTTTCGCCTTATTTATTATATCTTGATTCATTTCTATGATGTAATTTATCTCATTATCTCTAATTATATCATTAGAATAATTCATTTCCGCTTTCCTCTCTCTTGCCTTCAAGCCACCTTTCCAGAAAGCAGTTGACTTAATACCATGAGCAGTGTTTTCATAAACTCTTACACCATCATATCCCATCTTATCAAACAATCCGACATAGTTACCGAAAGTAGCCCAATCTGCATTATTGTCCGGAAATAGATAATCAAAGTCAGCTTGAGTAAACTCCAACTCTTCTCCATCTTCGTCAATATAAGTATCACCAATATGTTTAGCTACTTCAACAGATCCTGTTAGCTCAGTCAAATCGAGTATCTTCTTACCACTTATATCAACTTCCCATACTTTCCCATTAGG
>CAZNBB010000281.1:0-2563 GCA_964571225.1 uncultured Gammaproteobacteria bacterium | reverse complement strand
CCTGCTCCTTGATGTCCTTGACGGTGGGCGTATCGCCGCCGGCTTCCTTGTCGTAGATCACCAGACGGACCAGGCATCGCAGCGGCGCCGCAAAGGTCAGGCCGCGCATCTGGCATTCCTTGACGTCGAAGGCGGGCTCACCAAGACGGTAGCTCACGTATTCGAGAGCGGCGTTTCCGGAGTAGCTGGTGATCGGAAACACCGACTGGAACGCCGCATGCAAGCCCCTTTCGGCCCGTTGCTCGGGAGTCAGGTCCTCCTGGAGGAATTCCCGGTACGAGTCGAGCTGGATTGCCAGCAGGTAGGGCACCTCCAGAATGCTGGGGCGCTTGCCGAAATCCTTGCGAATGCGTTTCTTCTCGGTGAAGCTGTAGCCCATCGGTGTTCCTCACTAATCCGGAGTCGGGACGGAATGCCGGCCGTCCACGACGCTACATAAACGTCCCCTGGGGGACACTTTACCCGCCGCCGGCGCGCTATAACTGCGCTGGAAACGGGAAAAGGCCGGCGGCGAATTTACGCCACCAGCCATTCGATACGATCAATCCGGCGGGCGGCTCCGGTAGCTTCAGGTACCGAAGCCGCCGCCTGTTGTGACGCCAATAGCAACCTGATCCTATTTGACCTCGACGGTCGCGCCCGCCTCTTCCAGCTGCTTCTTGATGTCGGCCGCCTCTTCCTTGGAGGCGCCTTCCTTCACGGTCGACGGAACGCCTTCGACCATGTCCTTGGCTTCCTTCAGACCCAGACCGGTGATGGCACGCACCACCTTGATGACGGACACCTTGTTGGACCCGAAGCTGCTCATCACCACGTTGAACTCGGTCTGTTCCTCGGCGGCGGCCGCCTCACCACCACCCGCGGCGGCCGGCGCGGCGGCCACAGCGGCGGCGGCCGAAACGCCGAACTTCTCTTCCATGGCGGAGATCAGATCGACAACCTCCATCACGGTCATGTTGGAAATGGTTTCCAGGATATCTTCTTTAGACACTGCCATGACTGAAATCTCCTCTCGTCTGCCCGCGGACTGTCTGCGACGGGCGATTGAATACCAAACGCATCAGGCTGCCTGCTTCTGGTCGCGGATCGCCGCCACCGTACGCGTCAGCTTGCCGGGCACCTCGTTGAGCGTGCGCACGAACTTGGCCACCGGAGCCTGCATGGTGGCCATCAGCATGCTGATGGCCTGCTCGCGGGTCGGCAGCTTGGCCAGCCGTTCGATGTCGCCTGCCGGCAGCAACTGCCCGCCGACCGACACCAGCTTGACCGCCAACTTCTCGTGCTCCTTGGCGAAATCCTTGATGACCCGGGCGGCTGCGCCCGGATCTTCCTGGGAAAACGCCAGGACCAGCGGGCCTTCGAGCGCCTCGTTCATGCATTCGAACTCGGTGCCTGTCAGAGCCCTGCGTGCCAAAGTGTTCTTGACGACCCGCAGATAAACCCCACCTTCGCGTGCCTTGGCGCGCAAGGTGGTCATCTGCTCGACCGTCAGTCCGCGGTATTCCGCGGCCACGGCGGAGAGAGCCGCTCCGGCCACCTCCGCTACCTCGGCGACGACAGCCTTTTTCTCTTCAAGAGTAAGTGCCATCTGTGACCTCCTGTGATGCTGAGAAACGTCCCGCCGGGACGGTTCGCCGGCATCCAGTTTCGGTACACCGGGTACCCGGTCCCTGTCAGGGAATCGGGACACCCGCCCTACGGTGGCCGCGGACAAGACGAAGTTCCTGTCTGGGCTGCACACCGTCTACGCAGGCAATTAAGCCGTCCACCGAACGGCACCTGCGGTCTTTGACGGCAACCGGCACCTGTCGGTACCGCTGCCCCAAAGCCTTTGAACCCGGGCAGGCGTGACGCCCGCCCGGTTCTGCGCTAGCCGGCCAGCGAGGCCTGGTCCAGCGCCACACCCGGTCCCATGGTGGTGGAGACCGTAACCTTCTTCATGTACACGCCCTTGGCCGCCGCCGGCTTCATCTTGTGAAGGTCGTTCAGCAGAGCCTGCAGATTCTCCCGCAGGGCGTTCACTTCGAAATCCACTTTGCCGATGGTGCAATGGATGATACCGGCCTTGTCTGTGCGGTAGCGCACCTGACCGGCCTTGGCGTTCTTGACCGCCGCAGCGACGTCGGTGGCCACCGTACCGACCTTGGGGTTCGGCATCAGGCCCCGCGGGCCCAGGATCTGGCCCAACTGACCCACGACCCGCATGGCGTCGGGAGTGGCGATAACCACGTCGAAATCCAGGCTGCCGCCCTTGATGGTTTCGGCCAGATCCTCGAAGCCGACGATATCGGCACCGGCGTCACGGGCCGCGTCGGCATTGGCGCCCTGGGCGAATACCGCCACCCGAACGCTTTTACCGGTCCCGTTGGGAAGCACAGTGGATCCGCGCACCACCTGGTCGGACTTGCGGGGGTCGACGCCCAGGTTGACACTGACGTCCACGGATTCCTTGAACTTGGCGCTGCTCGTTTCCTTCAGCAGACTGAAGGCCTCGTCGACAGGGTAAAGCTTGCCCACTTCCAGCTTTTCCCGGATGGCGCGCACGCGCTTGCTTTGCTTGGCC
>CAZNBB010000280.1:0-2577 GCA_964571225.1 uncultured Gammaproteobacteria bacterium | reverse complement strand
TGGAGGTGATGGAACCGGTCTTGGTGGAGGTGATGCGCTCCTGCAGCACGCCCATCTCCTCGGCCAGCGTGGGCTGGTAGCCCACCGCCGAAGGCATGCGCCCGAGCAGTGCGGACACCTCGGTGCCGGCCAGTGTATAGCGGTAGATGTTGTCCACGAAGAACAGCACGTCGCGGCCTTCGTCGCGGAAGAACTCGGCCATGGTGAGACCGGTGAGCGCGACGCGCAGGCGGTTGCCCGGGGGCTCGTTCATCTGGCCGTACACCAGGGCGACCTTGTCCAGCACCTCGGAGGCGGTCATTTCATGGTAGAAGTCGTTGCCCTCGCGGGTGCGCTCGCCCACGCCGGCGAACACCGAGTAGCCGGCGTGCTCGATGGCGATGTTGCGGATCAACTCCATGAGGCTGACGGTCTTGCCCACGCCGGCGCCGCCGAACAGGCCCACCTTGCCGCCCTTGGCGAACGGGCAGATCAGGTCGATGACCTTGATGCCGGTTTCCAGCAGCTCCACCCCGGCGGCCTGATCGGCGAAGGCTGGCGGAGCGCGGTGGATGGCCCAGCGCTGCTCGGCGCCCACATCGCCCTTCTCGTCCACCGGCTCGCCCAGCACGTTCATGATGCGGCCCAGGGTCTTGGTACCCACCGGCACCGAAATGGGGGCGCCGGTGTTGAGCACGTGCAGGCCGCGGCGCAGGCCGTCGGTGGAGCCCATGGCGATGGTGCGCACCACGCCGTCGCCGAGCTGCTGCTGCACTTCCAGGGTGAGCCCCGCGTCCTCGACGTTGAGGGCGTCGTATACCTTGGGCACGGAGTCGCGGGGAAATTCCACGTCGACCACGGCGCCGATGATTTCTACGATGTTGCCCGAACTCATGTTGCTGTCCTCTTGGGATTCCAAATTCTTGGCCGCAGGCCCGTCGGCCCCGGCGGAAAACATATCCGCTGCATGGCCGCCCTGCCGCGCCTAGACGGCCGCGGCGCCGCCCACGATCTCGGAGATCTCCTGGGTGATGGCCGCCTGGCGCGCCTTGTTGTAGACCAGCTGCAGCTCGTCGATCAGGCTGCCGGCGTTGTCGGAGGCGGCCTTCATGGCCACCATGCGGGCCGCCTGCTCGGAAGCGATGTTCTCCACCACGCCCTGGTAGACCAGCGACTCAATGTAGCGCTGCATCAGGGTGTCCATGACCGGCCTCGAGTCGGGTTCATACAGGTAGTCCCAGTGATGGGCCAGATCCTTGACGGGATTCTCGCCCGGCTCCACCGGCAGCAGCTTGTCCACCCGCGGGCGCTGGGTCATGGTGTTGATGAAATCGTTGTAGGCCAGGTGCAGCTCGTCGATGCGACCTTGGTCGTAGGCGTCCAGCATCACCCGCACGCCGCCGATCAGGTCGTTGATGCCGGGAGCGTCGCCCAGGTGGGTGGTCTGTGCCACCAGGTTCCCGCCCAGACGCTTGAAGAAGGCGGCTGCCTTCTGGCCGACGATGCTGATGTCCACTTCCACGTTGGCGTCGCGCCAGGCCTTCATGGCCGCGACCGCCTGCTTGAACAGGTTGATGTTCAGCCCACCGCACAGGCCGCGGTCGCTGGAGATGACGATCAGGCCCACCCGCTTGACCTCGCGCTGCACCAGGTAAGGATGCTGGTACTCGGGATGGGCGTGGGCCAGATGATTGACCACATTGCGCATCTTCTCGGCATAGGGCCGCGAGGCCAGCATGCGGTCCTGGGCCTTACGCATCTTGCTCGCCGCGACCATCTCCATGGCTTTGGTGATCTTCTGCGTATTCCGGATGCTCTTGATCTTGGTTCGAATCTCTTTCGCGCCGGCCATAATGCTGTCTGCCTGTGTTGGAACTGGACAGGGGCCGGCTCAACCGGCCCCGCTGTCGTTGGCGGTCAATAGGCGTGATTGGCCTTGAAGTCCTCCAGCGCCTTGCGCAGACCCGCTTCGACATCGTCGTTATAGTCCGCCGTCTCGTTGATGCGCTGCAGCAACTCGGCCTGGTTGGACTTCATGTAGGCAATCAGCGCCGCTTCGAAGTCCACCACCTTCTTGATGTCGACGTCGTCCAGGAAGCCTTCGTTGGCGGCGAACAGGGTCACGGCCATCTCGGCCACCGACAGGGGCGAGTACTGCTTCTGCTTCATCAGCTCGGTGACGCGCTGGCCGCGCTCGAGCTGCTTGCGGGTGGTCTCGTCCAGGTCGGAGGCGAACTGGGCGAACGCCGCCAGCTCGCGGTACTGGGCCAGGGCGAGACGCACGCCGCCGCCGAGCTTCTTGATGATCTTGGTCTGGGCGGCGCCGCCCACGCGGGACACCGACAGGCCGGCGTTGATGGCCGGGCGGATACCGGCGTTGAACAGATCGGACTCCAGGAAGATCTGGCCGTCGGTGATGGAGATCACGTTGGTGGGCACGAAGGCCGACACGTCACCGGCCTGGGTTTCGATGATGGGCAGGGCGGTCAGCGAACCGGTCTTGCCCTTCACCTTGCCGCCGGTGAGCTTCTCCACCTCGGCCTCGTTGATGCGCGACGAGCGTTCCAGCAGGCGCGAGTGCAGATAGAACACGTCGCC
>CAZNBB010000279.1:0-2621 GCA_964571225.1 uncultured Gammaproteobacteria bacterium | reverse complement strand
AAGGGGTACCGTCGTTGCAATTCTTAGCGTGTAACCTCACGCAAAAAAGATCCGTAACCCATTGATTCTAAGAAGAGGCCGTTGGCAGCCTTAGCGTGTCACCGTTGGCAGGCTTAGGTTGTAACGTTGGCAACCTTAGGTTGTATCAACAACAATCGTCATAGCTGCGAAAGTACCGCATACCAGATTTAACATAATATACATTATGCGCATGATTCAGTGGGGTTGTCATGAAATTGCATCGATCCTGTCCTCGATCTCCTCCAACAACCAACGCCAGTGAAGCGCTGAACAGAAGCCCGGTGATGTGGCCACGATCCATCGCTCCACCCGCGCCGCGGTAGGCTTAACTACCTCAAAGAATCGGTCCATGAGATGCCGGGCACGCTCGTTCTTTCGGCGGTCGGGCAATGTGCATGGCGTGCCCGGATTGCCGTTGAAGTCGTTGATGAAATAGTCCAGGTCGATGTGCACCACGACGCGGCCGTCGGGAATCGCCCTGAGGACTCCCGCGGCATCTGCACCTCCGAGGTACGTACCCGCGCTGTGTTCCCACCCGTCGTTCCGCTTTCGAATCCCGGCAAATTCGATACGGGGAATCAACGCATAGGTGTTTGACAGCGGCGTCACATTGAAAAGGCGGTACGTGCTGTTCGCAAAATGGTTCAAGTGACGGACGTGCACCTTGTGACCCGAGTAATAGATGGGTGTTATGAAGCTCCCGATGCCGACGGCACCGGTCCGTATGGATGCCTCCCAATCGCTGGGGAACGCGGCCCTGAAGGGCCGGTCTGTCGCGACGTCCGCCAACCCTTCGCCGGATCTGCGCAGCAGCGTCGGCATCATGTCCGTGTGGTCGTCAAGGTGGATCAGAATCAGGTCCTCGCATTGACCTGACGTTTGCAGGCATCGCGCAATGAACCAGCCGGACCAGGAATCCTCGAAACACAGGTCAACTCGCCGCGCTTCGGTGCGATAGGACACGATGCCACCCGGTGCCAGCCCGTCCCACTCCTCCGCCAGCGTCGGCACGAGATGGGGATCGGCCGCGTGGTAACTCGTGTCGGGACCCAGAATGCGAAAGGCCCCCGCCTCTTCCAAATAGTCGAACCTTACGCTTCGAACCACCCGCCGAATGCGTCGTTCGACCTCCTGTCGGCTGCACCCGCGGATCAACGTGCCGTCGAGCCGAATCGGGTCGGTGCGGGCATATTCTGTGTCTACAAAGTCCATGCACCCCCCGATCGCGTTCCTGCCTTCGGTTCTGGCAGGCAGCACCCAATACCGATCAAAGAGCCCGCTGACCGCTCGTTCCGTGCCTTCCAGGCGGCGGTCAGCCGCGAAACGGCGGCACCTTACGCGCGGACATTACTGTTCAGCTCGCTGAGGAGCGTATCCGCGAATGTCTGCACGTGCACATAACATTCCGGCGTCTGCGTTGCGTCGAATGTCGAGAACCGACGGTATTTGATCAGGTTGTATCCACCTGAACACAGATCGAAATAGTCGCATCCTGCTTCGCACGCCCGGTGACTCTCTTCGAAGCTGGCAGCGATTCTCGCGAGCTTCGGCGAACACGCCATCTCCTCCAGGCTCTCGTCCAGGATGTTTCCGATGACCAGCCCTTTACCATCGCCGTACAGGTCTTGGAGATCCCTGCATTCGTCCACGGTCAGTCCGGCATAGAATGTCGTCACATCGCCGTTCGCCTCGATGCTCAGAGTCTTGAACGGCTTGCTCATGCTCCTGGCGTCGTAACCGGGGCGTTCGTGTTCGTCGACGAACAGCCGATTGTAGAACGCCGAAAAGTTGCGGATCGTCGGGAAACGATTGCCCTTGTCTTTTCCTATTGCATCGAGCAACGTTCGGAGAAAGCGGTCATAGCGCTTCGCGTAGGCTTCCACTCGTCCATCGGACGCGCTTTCGATGAAGAACTCGTCGTGCAGATTGAAATGAAACTCCCGAATGTAATCCTTGAACCGAGCGAAGTACTCAAGAAACTCCAGCGGCTGTGCCAGGCTTTCCGGCGACACCACCGCTGTGACGTCGAACATTATCCCGTTGTCGCACAGTCGTTGCATGCCGGCATGGGTCAGTTCGTGGGTGGGTTTACCCGCCCAGTTTCGTCGGTGCCGATCGTGTAGCGGCGCAGGACCATCGCAGCTGACTCCGATAAGGAGATCACCGTCCCGTTCATTGATCAGGTCACACCACTCCTGGTCGATCAGCGTTCCGTTGGTCTGAATATCGAAGTCCACAACAAAATCCGTCCCGCAGCGGGACGTCTTGATATCGAGGATCGAATTGATGGCCTCACGGTAATAGGATGGTTTCAACACCATGGGCTCACCGGAATGCCAGCTCACCCGACAGCGTTTATCGACGTACCGACTGGACAACAACTTCTGGAACGTCGCCTCGATCGTGGCGATCGGCATCGACGCCTTGTTGCGGCGGCTGCTTTCGGAGAGATAACAGTAGGAGCAGTTGAGATTGCAGAAGGCAGTCCCCTGCAACACAACCATCTCGACAGGCCCGAGCGCCATGTCGTGCGGCGGAATGCGTTCTAGGCGCATTTCTTTCTCGCCCCGTCCAAGTGGCTTTGCCATTTGAAGGGGGGC
>CAZNBB010000278.1:0-2621 GCA_964571225.1 uncultured Gammaproteobacteria bacterium | reverse complement strand
TCATCCGCGAATATCTTTTCGTCTCGCTGTTCCGGGCGTGCGCCGAATCTCTCGCGAGCGAGAACGCGAGCCGCCTGGCGGCGATGCAACGTGCTGACAAGAATATCGATGAACTGCTGGAGGACCTCAACCGGACATTCCACCGTCGGCGCCAGAGTGGTATCGACGAGGAACTGTTCGACGTGATCGCCGCCTTCGAGGCGCTGATCGGAGAGAGGAAGCTACCACGTGAATCCGGACGCGCGCGGCGCCAAGGACGCAGGCGCGGCCGCGAGTCGGGGCAACAAGGTGGTGAGAACTGAGACGTGGATGGCTTCAGGGGTCATTGCTCGAGTCCCGCCCTTGGTCCGCGCGCTGCTTGCACCACGCAGAGCAGCCGCGATAAAGGTGCCGGGCACAACCCATATCTCGCCGGGCAAGGCCACAACGTGGCGGAAACTCGAAACTGGAGCGGGAATGAAAGGAAACATCGAAGGAGAACGCGCGGGCGGCTACGAGCTTTCGTATGGCATCGGGCTTGACGGGGGACAAGTCGTGAAGACCAGAAAGCATAGCTGCGGGACATGCCCGGTGGCGTGGTGAGCTTCTTTTCCCTGGTCAGCATCCTGATCGCCCTCGCGGGCATCACGAGCTACATCAATTATCGGTATATCAAGCTGCCGACCACGGTTGGCGTCATGCTGGTAGCCCTGCTCGCGTCGCTGATACTGGTCCTCATCGGGCCCTATGCCGGGCGGTTCCACGAACAGGCAGTGACCGTCGTTTCGCAGATCGACTTCAACCGGGTCGTCCTGCACGGCATGCTTGCGTTCCTGCTGTTCGCCGGCGCGATACATGTGAAGCTCGATGATCTTGGTCGGGAATGGCTGCCCATTTCGTTGCTCGCCGTATTTGGGACACTCGTCTCCACTTTCATCGTCGGCGGGGTGACGTGGTTGGTCCTCGGTTGGTTGGGGCTGGATATTCCATTCCTGCACGCGCTGTTGTTCGGTGCCCTGATCTCACCGACCGACCCCATCGCGGTACTGGGAATCATGAAGTCCGTCGGCGCTCCACGGCAGCTCGAGACACAGGTGGCCGGGGAGTCGCTGTTCAATGACGGGCTGGGCGTCGTCGTGTTCCTGATCCTCCTGGAACTGGCCGGTCCCGGCGGAGCGGCCACGGGCGGCGCTACGCCGCTGTCGTTCGGTGTTGGCGCGGTGGGGATGCTGCTGCTCGAGGAGGTGGGTGGTGCCGTGGTGTTGGCAATGGTGGCGGGATACATCACCTACCAGATGCTGAGGCGTGTCGACAACTACCAGGTCGAAGTGCTGCTTACCCTTTCCCTGGCCATGGGGCTCTATGCGCTGGCCGACGCCATGCATCTGTCGGCACCGATCGCCGTCGTGATCGCGGGGCTGTTCGTCGGCAACCGGGGCCGGGCCTTTGCCATGACGGAGAAGACCCGTGAACACGTCGACACCTTCTGGGAGCTGATCGACGAGATTGTCAACGTCGTTCTCTTTCTCTTGATCGGCCTGGAACTGCTGGTGTTGCCTATCCAACAGGAATGGCTGATAGCAGGAGTCCTCGCGATACCGATCGTGCTGGCGGCGCGCTGGGTGACTGTCACGGGAATCATGGGGCCACTCAGCTGGGTGACAACGCAATCACAAGGAGCGATTCCGGTCCTTACGTGGGGTGGATTGCGCGGCGCCATCTCCGTGGCCATGGCACTGTCACTGCCAGCGGACGACTCACGCGGTCTGGTGCTGACCCTCACGTATTTCGTGGTGGTGTTCTCGATCCTTGTCCAAGGCTTGACGGTGGGCCGGGTGATCCGGCGGACTGGCGGTCCGTCGGCGGGCGCCCGGTGTTCGTCTAGACTTTGACGGTGCCGTGGAGAATGGCCTGACGAAAAGTATTCCGAAACTCACGAAAGCAGCGACATAGCAAAGACAGGAGAGTGGCCGATATGGAACCCAGCGCCGCCCAGACCGAGGCGCCAGAAGCGGAGCCGGGATCAAGGCCTGATGCGAAGGATGACCTGAAATCCCTTCCCATGCCCGAACTGCAGACACAGTTGGGGTCGTCGCCGGAGGGCCTCAGTCAAGCGGAAGCGCAGAAGCGGCTGACCCAATACGGACGCAACGAGATTGAAGAGAAGAAGAGCAATCCGTTCCTTAAATTGCTCAGCTACTTCTGGGGGCCGATCCCGTGGATGATCGAAGTGGCCGTGATCCTGTCGGCCGCCGCCCAACATTGGCCGGACTTTGGCATCATTTTACTGCTGCTTGTGGCCAACGCCGTCGTCGGATTCTGGGAAGAGCATCAGGCGGGCAACGCCATCGCCGCACTGAAGGCGAAGCTGGCGATCAAGGCCCAGGTCAAACGCGATGGAAAATGGACCAACCCGGCGGCCAGTGAGTTGGTCCCCGGCGACGTCATCCACCTGCGTCTGGGCGACATCGTGCCGGCGGATGTGCGCTTGCTGGCGGGCGACCCGATGGAAGTGGATCAGTCCGCGCTGACCGGTGAGTCCTTGCCGGTCACGCACCAATCCGGTGAGGCGGTGTTCTCGGGGTCTATCATCCGCACCGGCGAAATCGACGCGCTGGTGTACGCCACGGGTGCCCACACCT
>CAZNBB010000277.1:0-2622 GCA_964571225.1 uncultured Gammaproteobacteria bacterium | reverse complement strand
TGCCCTCCGTGATGCACTAAAGCTGCCAGTTCGGCGAATCTAGCTCAGCAGCCCAACTCGCCCGCCATCGACTTACCGCAAGTGCCTTCAAAGAAGTCATTAACGCGGCCCCGTGCAAGCGACCGGTATTGGCCGACTATCGCCCGTTGCGGCAGTGCCCAGCGGCCCAGTCGGCGGGAGGAATCGGTAGTCGACCCTAAGCGGTCCGTATGTCAATTACGAACAGACGGCGGGATTAACGCGTAAAGCGGTCGTTTGATAGATCAACTATTGGGCTGATTCTTAGCTCACCGCCATCCCGAAGGTAGAAATGGAAACGGAGCACATCAGTTCCAACCACAGGGGACATTGCGGGAACACGGTCGCCACACGAGATCCCCACCCGATTCGAACCGTGGTTTGCTGGTAGCGAATCATTCCTACGGTGTTTCACCGTGTATTAACGGACACCAACCGCCATATCGAAAAGGTTGGCAGCGTGCCGTGACAGCAATCCGGCCTTGCGGATTACACGTCCGTAACGATACAGGTACCTCGTATTGCAGCAACTTGGCTTCGTGCGAGGATTCCGTGCCGCATGCTATTTGGGCACGACTGGTGGCTATCCGCCCACGCGGGGGCGCGCAAAGCATAAAGTGGACGTCGAATTTCCCAGCGTTCGAGGTGCCCGCTTTGCTGAGGCCCATTCGGGGTGTTGGGATAGTCTCGGCAATGGCCCGGCGTGGTTCAGGCCCCGCCTTGCGCTTGAGCACGACAAGTCACAACAAAGAGCAGGTCGCAATCAACATGAGCATTTCATCGACCGCGCCGCCTCCCGTCGGTGGGTGAGCGCGGAACCGCGCTTCAGTCCCTCCCGAAGCTGCCGCTAACTACCGTTATTCTGGCGACCAGAAGGCCATGAAATAGCAGTAGGCGGAGCGATAAGTGAAACGCGCATTTTGTTTAGGGTCCAACTGGGACACGGGGGGCCTTCAGGGAACACCCCAACCTTCAAATGGAAATCGACCCGCTGGTAGCGACGGCAGACGCCGTGTGCGGTACGGGTCACACTCTGCCCTCAGGGGTAAAGCACCGCCGACGGCCGGTTGGCTTAAGAGCCGCAGTCGCTTTGACCCTTCCCCGCCCTCATTTACTGTTTGTGGCAAGGCACTGAAATATCCGCCTAATAGCCCTGATGGGCGCGTTAAGCAGGCTTCTGATGGCGAGTGCTCTCGGGCGTTAGTTCCGACCATGCCGGTACCTGTCATGGTGACGCACCGTGTGCGTGAGAAGAGTCTGCGACGAGCGAATCTTGCTGCGGCCATATTGCTTGGCGTACTCGCCGGTCCGCTATCCCTTCCAGCGGCGGCGAGCGGTTATCAAGTCGATGTAAATAATGTTACGTATCATATAGAGGAGACGGGTAACGTTGCTTTTTCAAGCCAACAGTCACTGCTTGAAAGCATGCCTTGGTGGCAAACCCCCTCATTGGCTAAACAACTCTCTTCTGCGTTAGGTCTGGCTAATGGACCGAATGGCGGTGATGGTCCCGCGTTTGCGTACCAGATCGATCAAAGCAACGCTAGCTACGTCGACAGTTATAACTTTTCTATTACCAGCAATTCGACCCGTACAGTATCGTCGCCGATTACAGGATTCTCCTTCATGCCCGGGATGCCAAGTCAGGGCTTCGTATGGGCCTATCTCACTGCCACCAATATCACCACCACTTCAGGCAATGACTTTTCAGCCATTGGCAACACTCTGTACCCTGTTTTTGATGGTGGCACGTTGACGAACAACTCAGACGCCACTGAGACCGCAAATTTTTCCCTAACGGGCAACGGCGGAACGCTTGACGCCGGTGGGCATGTCCTGGTCTTCACAGGCTTATTCTCAAACGTTACCAGCGGCACGCCCGGGCACCTCATCATTGCTGACAGCGGGGTGGGCGGTGCGATCGTGCTCGCCCCTACGGCGCCGAATACCTTTACCGGCGGCACGCGGGTGGAGGCGGGCGCCACGCTCGGGATAACCAATGGCTATGCTCTGGGCGGCGGCACCCTTCAGTTATTCGGTACTCCGACGACACCGGCAGTGCTGAATGTTTTAAACACGACAACAATCAGTAATCCAATTGAGGTTGAAGGAGACCCTACGTTCAACGTTGCCTCTGGCACGACGACGACGATTTCGAGCGTCATAACGGACGGAGCCTCTG
Organism: uncultured Gammaproteobacteria bacterium; assembly: GCA_964571225.1. Lineage (GTDB taxonomy): Bacteria > Pseudomonadota > Gammaproteobacteria > DATFLG01 > DATFLG01 > DATFML01. The sequence goes on along the minus strand of CAZNBB010000277.1, from coordinate 422 downwards.
CGGGCGATGTGGTGCTGAACGACGACGGCGTAAGCACGGGTAAGTTGGTACTTTCGGCAGCAAACACGTACACGGGGGCGACGGTGATTGATGCCGGCACGCTTGCGCTATCGGGGTCGGGTAGCATCGCCAATTCCAGCGGGGTGACGAATAATGGGACATTCGATATTTCAGCGAAGACAACTCCCGTCAGTGTGGCAGGACTCTTTACACAGGGCGGTACTGGAACACTGGTCGCACGCCTGACCCCGAGTCTTGTTCCCGGCAGCGGGTATTCCCAGTTAAGGGTGAACGGCGCGACGTCTATTGCCGGCCGTCTTGCGGTCATACCGGCATCGGGAACGTATCTGATCGGTAGCAAGTACGACCTTATTCACGCCGAAGACGGTGTATCAGGCAGGTTCTCTATCGTACAGCCCTCG
>CAZNBB010000276.1:0-2679 GCA_964571225.1 uncultured Gammaproteobacteria bacterium | reverse complement strand
GTCCACAAAATCAAAATTACTATTTCCGGAAACATTTGTTCCATATGATACGGTTATGTTTGATCCGGAATTGTTGTTAATATCTTTTAAATTACAATAACCAACTTCTCTTGTGGATGCTGTAGCATTAAGGTTAAAAGCATTTCCACCAGATGTCGATGCTATAGTAACATCAGTTGTATCATCTCCATATATTCTAAGCAGACTCGTTACGTTATATGTTGACCCAAATTGAAATTCAACATTAGCACCCGGAGTAATGATAATCAATTCAGCAGTATTCCATTGGTTTGTAAAACTAACAAGCCCTGATGAATTAGAAACAGTAACATTATTAAAAGTTTTTCCAGTTGCTATCATATCCTGAATACCGGTTCCGTCAAATATAAGAGAAGAACCATTTGGATTAAGTGTATCTACGCCAGCAAATCCAGCAGTACTTGATACAGACCAAGTACCATCTCCCATATTTATTGTAAATGTACCATCGGTATCGGAAAAATCTAAATTAACAGCATCTATGTTGGCATCATTAGTTGCGCAATCAAGTATATATGTTCCACCAGCAGCATCAGCATTTGAAAAATCCCCAAAAGTATGAATACCTGCACCCATTGTATAAGTAATATCGCCAGCATTATGAATCCTTACTTCACCATGCCAAGTTCTGGCTGATATTACCGCTGTTCCATTTTCAAATCTGGTAATACAACTTATTCTACCCGTAATAGGCACCGTATTGTTAGAAAGCCAACGCATAATACCAGTAGAATTATTTGTAATCTCTCCGGCAGGATCTATTGTCACATTTGCATTTGTACTGATGTTAAGAGTTTCATCCTGCAAATCAAAAGTTCCGGTAACTACTAATAAATGAGAAATTTCAAGTGTCATAGCTGTTCCAGCAATATCTATCGTACCGGAAATTGTTATGTTGTAAAAAGATACTTCTCCATTTATTGTAATTGTTTTAGATGTTCCACTCATGTTCAAAGTAGAAGTATTTGCAGTAAATCCTCCAATACCATCTATGTCAAAATTTCCTGAACAATTTATTGTAGCAGATTCAAGATCAAAACTCCCGCCACCAGTAGCGTCTACGTCAACAATAGCAATAGTACCATTGCCAAAAGTTACTGATCCACCATTTGAATCAAGAGTTGCGATAGTTCCATTTTGATCATTAAAATCGAATGTACCGGCTGTCATTGTAAGGGTATCAGATATTGAAATTGTGTCAGCTAAGCTAATTGACGTTCCATTAATGATTAAATTCGCAAGCGTATTTCCGCCTGATGTAATAGATCTTGCTGTGCCTGTCATTGTAACAGTAGAAGTGCCAGCATCAAAAGTGCCTATTCCACTGAGATCCATGTTGCCCGAAACAGTCCAAGTGGATGCGCCCATGTCAACTGAGAAGGTTCCGTCTGTGTCGGAGAAGTCTACGTCTCCGTTAACGTTGATTGTGGGGTTGTTTGTGTTGAAATCAAGTGCATACTCAAGAGCTGCATTACCATAATATATAATAGTATCTGAAAACGTAAAGGTACCTGCGCCAAATATCCACGTATAATTTGATCCTCCTTTTGGATAAATATTTACTATTCCCCCAAAAGTTCTCGCAGATATTGTGCACCCAACCTGAAAAGCAACATCGCTGGTTATTGTACCTCCAGATGGAAATGTATCAGTTGAGATCCACCACAGAGAAAAAGCTCCATCAAGCGTTCCAGAAATAGTCATTGAACCCTCAATCATATGATGTTTATTCAGAGTTAATGTTCCCTGAATATCAAGACTATTTTTTGTCTTAGAATAATGGGTTCCACCCATTGAGATGGTTCCAGTTATAATTAAATCATAAAACTCGTTAGAAGCATTTGCTGTTGTTATCGCCTTAGATGCTCCACTCATCGTAATAGACGAAGTGCCTTCTGTCCATGAATTCACACCGGAAATGTTCATATCGCCCGAAACAGTCCATGTGGATGCGCCCATGTCAATAGAAAGCGTACCATCAGTATCACTAAAGGTTACATTAGTTGCGTTGATAGTCGGATCATTTGTATTAAAATCAAGACTGTATGTTCCGGACAACGTGCTTAATGTAATACCTCCGTTATAATTATGAGTGCTAGCTTCAAATACCCAAGTATTATCTCCGGTATATTGGACCTGTACTTCTCCACCGTAAGTTCTTGCAGTGACTTCTGAGGTTGCGTCAAAATAACGAGTCGTACAACTAATGGTTCCACCTGACGGCATTTGCTGATCTGAATTCCAAATTATCTGACCTGTTCCGTCAACTGTACCGGATAGAGCAAATGTAGAAGAAGCCTGAAATGTTAATCGGCAAGAAGATCCTCCGGACAGAGTAAGCGTTCCCTGAACATCAACAGAATTTTGAACGTAAGTTACTGAGCCAGTACTCTGCGTATATGTTCCGGTAATGATGAGGTCGTGAACATCATCCTGATCTTTTGGGTTATATGTTTTGGAAGAACCGCTTAGAGTAACTTCTGAAGTTCCTTCGTCTAATGTATCTACTGCACTGAGATCCCAATTTCCAGAACAGTCTATTGTAGACGAGCCTAAATCAATCGTACCGTCGAGAGTTACGTCTACGAGATCGTGAGTGCCTGAGCCGAAATCAAATGTGCTGGATGGTGCTATACTAAT
>CAZNBB010000275.1:0-2699 GCA_964571225.1 uncultured Gammaproteobacteria bacterium | reverse complement strand
GGGAGGCGCGGTGCCGTACCATCGCTCAGCGACGTTGCGTGGACCTCGACGGCTCGGCATCAACCGGCCAGTGATGATGCACCAACACGGCGATGGCCGCAGAGATCAGCCGCGCCACTGGCGGATCCGAGCGCGAGGGCAACACGATGGGTACCCTCGCGCCCACGACCACGCCGGCCATGGTGGCACCGGCCAGGTATTCCAGGTCCTTGGCCAGAATATTGCCGGCATTCAGGTCCGGTGCCAGCAGGATATCCACCTCGCCGGCCACCTCGCTCTTGATGTGCTTGGTCTTCGCCGCATCCTTGGAGATGGCGTTGTCGAAAGCCAGCGGCCCGTCCACGATCGCATGGCGGATCTGCCCACGCTGGGCCATCTTGCTCAGGCAGGCGGCATCGACCGTGGAGGCAATGGCCGGCTTGACCACTTCCACGGCGGACAGTGCAGCCACCTTGGGGCGCGTGGTGCCGAGCAGCCGGGCCAGATCCACGGCGTTCTGTACGATGGCGGCCTTGGTCGGCAGGTCCGGCGCGATGTTGATGGCCGCGTCGGTGACCAGCAGCAATTTCCGGTAGGTGGCCAGCTCGACTACGAACACATGACTGACTCGTCGTGAGGTTCTGAGTCGCTCCAGCACCGGATGCATCAGGACGTCGGTATGGATCCAGCCTTTCATAAGCCCGGCGGCCTTGCCGTCAAGGACCTGCTGCACGCCCATCTCCGCCGACGCCTGCTCGGTCTGCGCCTCCAGCACCGGGTAGGTCGCGGAGGCGATGCCGAGCTTCGAGGACAGACGCCGGATCTCCCTGGCCCGGCCGATCAGGGTGGGCGCGATCAGGCCCGCTTCGGCGGCTTCGTGGGCGCCGGCCAGTACATGCTCTTCACCGGCGTCCACCACCGCCATCGGCAACGGGGCCAGTCCCCGCGCGCGTTCCATCATCTTGGCCATGCGCGCAGGCAGAGCCACTTCGTGCACGCCCATATCACCCGTCCCCCGTGGCATCCTTGGCGTTTATTCCCGACCGCGCATCCGCAGCCGCCCGGCACCATCGGTCAGGGGCCCTTCATCAAAGGAGCGTGAAGCACCCGCGCCCACAAAGCGCAACTCGACACCGCCCTCGTCGCTTACGCCTTTCGGCTGACACCGCCCGAACGCTATGACCGACTAGACAAAACGTTAGCACAGGAAAGTCGGCATATGCCGGAACCGTTCCGCGTTGCCGGCCGAGGGTCGCTGTCTCAGCGCGGCGCCTTCCCATTATGCTCGAGGGCCTCCGTCAGGCGGTTGCTGAGGTATGTCTCGATATCCCCGTCGTAGTGCCCGAACATAAATCCGACTTCGGCCCGATTTTGGTGCACCACCATGGCCTGCATCCTGACAGCCACGGTGTCCGGTTCGAAACTTACCGATACCATTCCCTCCGGAAGAGGCGGCTCGTTGTCCAAGCTCACCCGCATACCCTCGAAGCTCAGGCCGACAGCCAGGCCTCGAACCGTGCGATCACGGGTTTGTATCTCCACAGGCAGTTCCACGCCCACGCGCATGTTCATCCGGTGGTCCATCGCGCTCTCCTAAACAATATACGCCTATCGATAGGAAACAACCGAAAAGGGATAGGCGGACCTGGTTGAACGTTGAGGGCATACCCGCCCGTTCGCACTGCCGCCCACTCGAAGCGATACCGGCCCCGCCCGTACCGCGAAGCCGCGCGTGAAGGCCGCCTCCGATCTCACACCGCGAATAGCCGACCATCGTTTGCAGCCCTTCGTGGGGACAATTTAGCGATTAAAGTCGGGCTGCGCTGTCACTCAGGTTACTGTCATCCGACGGTACGGCACGTTCCATCGCGACAGATCGAAAAACGTCCGGGGCCATGGTCGCCGAGGACTACGAGCGCACGCACCCTCCATCCGCCGGCTTTCGAAGGCTCGACTCAGTCCGCACCTACCGATACGGAGCCGCATCTATCCCACTCCGCAATCTGCATCAGCTTCTCGTAGTCAAGAACCTGCAATTCGCCCGCCCGGGTATCGATCACACCCTCACGCTTCAGCTCCGCAAGAAGGCGGTTGACCACCACCCGCACCGAACCAATCATGCAGCCCAGCTCTTCATGAGGCAGATCCCGTATCAGCGCGCCTTCTGCATCGAGGCTTTCGGTGGGCATCCCGAGATTGCGCAGGATGAGCCGCGCCAGCCGTGTCCTGGTATCGTGCAGGGCAAGATCACTGGCGAGCTCGGCCAGCCTGCTCACGTGGCCGGTCACATAGGCACGCGTGGCCTGCCGGAGTGTCGGATAGGTCGCCAACCACCCTTCCCACAGCTCGGCCGGGCCCGACAGGGCTAGAACATCATCGAGAGTCTCGGCGCAGACACTGCCGAACAGTCCGTCCGCCAGGGTCATCAGCCCGAAGGCAGAGCCTGGCCCCAACAAAAACAGGGTGATTTCACGGGCGGTGTTCAGGTTCTGGCGCGTGATCTTCACGCGGCCTTTCACCAACAGATAGAAGCGGTCCACCTTTTGTCGGGGACTCAGGACAGAGGAGCGCCGCGACCAACGCTCCGGTTTCAACCTGGCTAGCAGGCTCTGCAGAACACAGGGTTGCAGCTCTTTGAAAAGCGGGCTATCCGCCAGGACGCGTGTGGCCGCTTGCCAATCAGAGGAATTCATCTGTTCTGTAGATGCTGCCTTTCGCAG
>CAZNBB010000274.1:0-2704 GCA_964571225.1 uncultured Gammaproteobacteria bacterium | reverse complement strand
CGTTGGGCATGCGGGCCACCGGTGCGCCACGGTACGGTTCGATATCGGTACAGACCACCGGCCAGCCCAGCACCCCGTACTCCAGGAGACGCAGATTGCTCTTGGCGACGTTGAACGGATGCTCCTCCAGAGGAGCCACGGCGAGGTCGAGATTCAGGCTCGCGAGCCGTGCCGGATATTCCGCGAAGGGGCCGAAGGGGTGGAACTCCCGAGCATACGGACGCAGTGCTTCCGGGCACATGCCAAAGAAGATCCAGTCCACCTCCTTGGCGGTGGCCTCCACAATGGGAATCAGCAGTTCCAGGTCGCCGTCGTGCTGCTGTGCTCCGGCCCAGCCAACCCGCGGCCGGGGACCCTGGCGCCGCAGGGACTGCAGACCCGCCCAGCGCGCCGCCGGCAGATAGTTGGGCACCACCCGGACGTCATCGACTGTGGGCCGGTAGATTTCGGCCAACGGCTCCGTCGTCACGAGCAGACGATCGCAGCAACTCAGTGCTCGGCGTGTGCGTGATTTGATGTCCCTCAACAGGGTCTTTCGACGGGAGTTCTTATCAGGAACGGCGGTCTTGAGGTCCTCCATATCGAACACCCGGAACGCCCTGCTGAACCGTTTATAGCCTTCGAGTGCTTCCAGGTGCGGGTCGTACAGGGTAGCCTGCAACAACAGGGAGTCCGGGGCCAGCCGTTCCAACTCGATGACCGAGGGCACCCTGGGTTTACCTTCCTGGGGAGTTGTAAAGCCGCAACGGGCCAGGGCCGCATCGGCCAGGGCCTTGAGGGGGCCCAGCACGCGATACTCGCCGCAGCCGTAGGTGTCGGCGGGGATGCCCAGGAGTCGTGGGCGATCGTCAATGTCAGGATCCCAGCTGGCCGTGGATTCGATGCGGGGACGGTAATCCTTATGGGACAGACTCAAGTTTCGGTTGTAATAGGGGTCTCGGGCGAGGTGGCGAATCCACCGTTGCAAGATACGGTTCCTCTCCTCACCAGCGGCGTAGTCCTGCAGTGCAGCATCGGGCCTTGGCTGCCAGCCGAGCAGCGTATGAGGCGTCCACACCACCCTCAGGCCCCTATCCCTCAACCGCAGGCAGAAGTCGAGGTGGTACCAGCAGTTGGGCAAGTCGTCCTCGTCAAAGCCGCCCAGCACATCGAACAACGCGCGGCGCACCACCAGACAGCCGGCAGGGAGCGCCGACACTCCTTGGTCGATGAGAGCCTGACCCGCATAGCCGGGGTCCCACACTGACCGTCCTGAATAGAGGTCTCCAGCGACGTCTCCCAGCCCAAGAACCAACGCGCCGTGCACTACCGTCTGGTCGGGCCCCACCACACGGGGCCCCACTACACCCACGTCCGGTCGCTGCGCATGGGCGATCAACTGATCGAGCCAGTCCTCCTGGACAAAGGCTGCCCGCCGATCGACGAATACCAGGAAGTCGCCGCAGGCCGCCTCGACAGCGGCGTTGTAGGCGGCCGCCCTGCTGTTCGTACCCACATTTTTCAGAACCCGCGCCGCGCCTTGCTGCTCAAGCGAATCGAGGTAGTCGTAGGTATCCTCGTCCTCGCTGCCCTCGTCCACCAGTACCAATTCCATATTCGGGTACGAGGTCGTGCTTCGCAGGCTATCCAGGCAGATTTCCAGCACCTCGAGCTCATCGCGCACGGCGACAACGACGGACACTTTGGGCCGCGCGGTATGCCTGTAACGAACCCGCAGGCTGGAGGGCGTCAGCCCCCCGGACACGTCGCCTGTCTCTCCGCAACGTTGCAGGTGGGATACCAACGCCTGTATACGGCCTTCCCGGTGGCTCCCGTCGCGATATGCCCCCTCGGTTGCCGGACCCCGATGGTATAGCACACGCGCAACGTGGCCGATTGCGGCGGTACCGCAACGGTCGAGCACCTGCAAGGCCAGGTCGTAGCTCCTCACAGCCGGCTGCGCAGCGTAACCTCCCACTGCGAGCAGGACATCCCGGCGCACAAGACAGAATCCACCCACACACTCATCGGACCGCAACCGATCCGGATCGGCGTCGGTCTTGAACCAGGGCTCGGCGCGCTGGCCGGTATTGTCAAGACGGTCTTCGTCTGTGTAGATGAGAGCCCAATCGGGCGACCGCTGCAGATGATCGAAACAGGCGAACAGGCCATCCGGTGCCAATTGATCGCCCGGACGCAGGAGAGCCACCCAGTCGCTTTCGGTGGTTGCGGTCACGTGGGTCAGGACGGACGCGGGATCTTCTGTTGCCTGCCACCCCAGAATGTTTGGCAACACCTCGAACAGCCCCGAAGCACAGGGCTCGTTGGAGACCACCGTAAGCCCCCAGCCCGTGTACAGTTGGCGCGACAACGACTCCAATGTAGGCGCCAGCATGGCGACTTGATCGGCCCGCACGGGGACGACCAGATGGACCGACGGACGTGCCTGCCAGCACAAAACCATCCGTTCGGCCATAAGCTGGCCGTCGGATTCGTTAAGCCCGAAGACTTCCAACCAGTCCGCATACGCAATCGGTTCCTCGCCGCGCGAGGCAGACCCGACAGCCGCGTGCGCCGTCAAGACCGGTGTCGACCTCGCAAAGGTATCTTCCAGTTCGTTCAACTCCACTGCGGCGTTGTCCAGCAGAAGAGCATCTGCAGCCCCCCCGGAATGGGCCACCTCGGACAGGTGCTCATGGACTTCATCTACAAGGGTCCGCAGCCA
>CAZNBB010000273.1:2666-2758 GCA_964571225.1 uncultured Gammaproteobacteria bacterium | reverse complement strand
ACGACGTGGCGTACTTGACATACACCCCAGCGTTCAAAACCCACAGTTCGGCGTAATAGGTTTGCGTCGTCCCCGGCGCAGGGTCGGAACTC
>CAZNBB010000273.1:0-2566 GCA_964571225.1 uncultured Gammaproteobacteria bacterium | reverse complement strand
GGAGTAGCAATACGTCAGTTGCCTCCCCGCCCCATCGAAGATACGGATCTGAGCGGAACTCAGGGCGCTACTCACCAAGAACGTGACGGTCGTCGACTCCGTGAGCGCCGGAGTCGGATTGGACGCATAGGCCTGCGTGAACGACCCCGTCCACCCCGGGTCGGTGACCGTCACCGACGACGACGTGGCGTACTTGACATACACGCCCGAGCTCCGAACCCACAGTTCGGCGTAATAGGTTTGCGTCGTCCCCGGCGCAGGGTCGGAACTCCGGGAACACCCCGTACCGGAGTAGCAATACGTCAGTTGCCTCCCCGCCCCATCGAAGATACGGATCTGAGCGCCATTGGTCGATGGGTCGTTAAGGGCCCTCGTAACCGCGAAGGTGACGGTCGTCGACTCCGTGAGCACCGGAGTCGGATTGCCAGCGTACGCCTGGGAAAACGACCCCGTCCATTGGACCCGATCGTCAGCTCGAGCGGGCCCGGCGAACAAGGGCTGCGCTATCAGAAGGGTCAGCAAGACCGCTGCGATTCGCGGCGCAACAAACCAACGCCTGCGACGTGAGGAGAACCCGAAGGCACGAATCACCGCAAACCTCCTTCCGCGAGCGCATGAAGATCATGCCCCGACAGCCCGAGCCACATCGCCTTGAGTTCAGACCTGAGCCGAACTTAGGGGTACCTGGTATCCCTGTCAAGCGCTGTGAGGAACTCGTCCAACACCGAACGTGAGAGGGCCGCCGAGAGACTTGTGAACGAACCCGACACTCGTTTTCGCCTGCGATGCTGCACACAAGAAATGGCTCACGGGTTGGACCACTGTGCGCAGATCGCCGTCGGGGTGTATTGGCGAGTAGTCAGGTTGCCGACCTCGGTTGCGAACGACGTGTCGGGAAGGCAGAGCGAGGGTCTTAGGCCTTCGAATACGTCGCGTGAGACTCGACCCACGTGCCACAAACCCGATCCCAATACGACACACTCTCGAGTTCCGATTTACACACCTCCACGTGAACCACGCCCTCGTCCTCCCAGGTTTGGCCTGCGTAGCGAAGTTCTAGCACAAGGAAGTGCCCAAACTCTCCCGTGACGCTACCGCGCTGGGGATCCCATATCTCAAGGGGCTCATCGAGCACGACCACGCACGCAGGTTCAGTGTTCTGGCCAGGAATCCACTTCTTGACCGTCCCGGTCACCCGACCACGCCCACGAACCCACTGGACCGGCTCGTAGTATCCACCACCAACCCACACACGATCGCCAACCCGAAGCAACATGGACAAATTGTTCCAGACGGCGCCTGGGGCACTGGGGCAATCTCCGAAACAGATCGACCGAGCGAAGGGATGTATTAGTGGTTAGTCGCCTTGCCGACTTTCGTGACGCCGCCAGCAGGTGGCACCGCAGAGAACCGAGCACGGCCGCTGAACCCTAGCGCCTTCGAAGCGTCCGTGTGGCTTCCGTGAGCCGCGTCCTGCTCCCGCCCACAACAGATCGAATCTCAGGTTCGATCCCCATCGCACCCAACTTGGGGTGTACCCACCCGCTAGAACGAACCACTCCACCACCCATTCCGCCTGCCACCGTTTCGGGCCGAGAGCGTCGCTCAAACACCATATGGGCCATTGAGGGGTCGTTCCCAGGCCAAGCGAGCTCGTCGATATCACGCAGAAGCGTTCCCAGGACTTCTTCGGAACACACCACTTCCGTGGCCGGGAAGACCAGATAGACCATGCCCCCTTCGTCCCCCTCGAGAATGACGAGTCCCTCTGGGTCGGAACGCGCAAGATCGAGTGACTTGAATGAAACATATGGCGTGCCACTCGCCAGCGACATCAGACTCCGCAGCGGGCTTGCATGATCTTCCTCGGACTCGGGCATGGATCCATTCTCGGTCCAGGTGCCCGCCGTTGGCCAGACGGTGGTTCCTCAGCCACCGACCGGACGCGAGGGGATGTATCGGCGGTAGTCGGCTTGCCGAACTGGGTCGCGCTTCTCGTGTCGCGTCTCGGTCCTGGGGCATACCACCGGCCGCCGTTCCATCGGAGCGGCGCCAAAAGTCACGTGATACGAGTAGTGCCCTAGGACGTCTATGGGGTCGTGTGCTCCTGAACCCTAAGCGCCCCTCCGTACTTCGAGAGCCCCCCGGCCAGTTGATTGAGCACATTCGCGGTCCGGGGATCGGGCAAGCCTGCTAGGCACGAGATGACGATCTCCCACGGAAGACCCGCCGTGCTGGGATAGAGGCGCACCATCTGTCCGTCGAGCGCGAACCCCACATAGTTGTGAATCTTCGCCTGCAACGACGCAACCTGTGCGTCGGACCCCGTCCATTCCTCAGACTGCACAATGTAGAGGGCTACGATTAAACCGTCGGGCGACACCGCCACGAGATCGATCTTCTTGTCATCGAAGGACTCGGTCACGAACCCATTCTGACGGATGGAAACGTCGTAACACACCCTGAGCAGCCCGGCTCGCTCCAACCTGAAAACCAGGCCTTCGATCCTAAGGGATGTATTAGCGGTTAGTCGGCTTCGCGGCTGGGGTTATGCCATCAATCCGAG
>CAZNBB010000272.1:0-2768 GCA_964571225.1 uncultured Gammaproteobacteria bacterium | reverse complement strand
GCGGCTGACATCGGCAGGGCAGGCAGGGCCATGGCCGCGGCTAGCAGGGTCTTCTTGAGTACCGTTTTCATGTCCGTAATCTCCGTTACTTCGGTGTTTTTTGGCTTTCGACCCCGCGGGGCCCCTTTGAAGTCGTTCCCGGCTCTGGTGTCTTGCGCACTAAGGAAGCAAGCGGCGTGCCATGTGGGCGCTGTGTTACGTATCATCATGATAATCAGATAAAAAAAGCAGCCAAGACAGTGGCGTTCCGGGCGGTTGTACGAGCGCTTGGACTGCAATTGTAAAAGTTGCTGACAGGCTATCAGCAGCACGGGACTGTCAACTGTTGGCGCTCACCCTCAGAGTGCTGTTTGATCGACGTAGTGCATTGTTCTGGCGACTAAAAAGGACCTGTAAAAAAGCCTGACAGCGGGCCGTTGGAGGGTGCGGGACGAACCACGCCAAGCGCTGCAGCGAAACCTCTTCGGGGCATGTACCGCCCCTCGGAGATCGCCCGGCTCCGACTAACCGGTATCGCGGGCAAATGGGACCCGCGACGAGGTGCGCCGGCGCAGAACGCGACGGGCGCGGTGTTCCAGTCAGTCAAGGTGAGCGGGGAAACGCGGTCGACGTTCAGCGGCAGCCTTCAGCTGCCAGAATCGTTCGTACCGATGTGGTGGACTGCCCAGGGTCTGCGAATAGCGCGTGAACCGGCGAATGCAGTCGTCCCGGTCGAAGAAGAAGCCCCCGATTTGGGAGGCATACAGGTAGCAGGCGGAGATCTTTCTGTCGAACGTTTCGGATATGTCGTTGATCAATGCGTCCAGCGGCACGTCCTGGGTGCCGGAGCGGCGTATGTGACGCGCCATGAGCCCGCCGAGGTAGCCGCCCACCACTACCTTCGCGGCCGCTCGCACCGGATAGGACGTTATGCCGGCGATCGGAGGGGTGCTGAGGTACCAGCGACGGGTGCTCCGCCAATCACCGGTCAAGCCGGCGACGGTAGGTGCTGCAAGGGCAGCGGTCGCAGGAGGGGTGCCCAGTTCATGGACGCGGTAACGGGTCGCGTTGGGAATCAGGCAATACGGAGCGTCTTCGTAAAGAAAGACGCTCGGTTGATCGAGCAGCGGGCGGGTGGCGAGATGGCAAAGAAGGTGATCCACATGCCAGCCGATACCCATAGGAATGTACAAGCGCTCGTACTCGATGCCGTCAAGACAGCCGGTAATGCGCGCACGCAATGCGCCGATGCCCGCCAAATCGGCCGCGGCCGGGGCACGAAACAGCCGGCCGGCGGAACCCCGGGTGGTTTCCCGGAAAATGGCATCGGTTTCCCCGAGGTTGACGGACTGATAGCCCAGGCAGCGGGCGGCCTCGCGCTCCTCGTCGTAGCGCTGTTCGCCGGCGTTGATGGCCCCTTTCCGGTAACTGGACGGATAGTGGGTGAATACATTCAGGACAAGAACGCGCCCGGTTGCAGCAAGCTGGGCGATGGTGCCCCCACAGGAGAGCACAGCGTCGTCCAGATGGGGGGAGATGAACACGGCCTTGAAGTGCCTGCCGAGCGCGTTGCTGTCAGGCATGGATACCTCCCAAGCGGGTTTCGTCAGATTCGGCAGGCGACCGGGGCAGCAGGGGGCGGAGGACTCTACCTACCCGGTCGTCGGGCAAGAATGACGCCCCGCGGCGTGGGTAGCCTGTGCCCTGCGGCTTGCCTGGGCCAGTTTACGGAGTGGTTCCCCATGGCTGCGGAGATCCGATCGCACGCCGCCACCGCCAGCGGTGCCACGCAGCCCTTGGCCTGCACCCCCGGCAGCACGGAGGGCCTGAATGCGAGCCTTGAACCGCGTTTGCCTGTTGCCTCAGTTGCCGCGCTGATAATATGCGTTGGAAGCCATGGCTTCCAGGAGCCACTCCGCCCGATGCTGAGTCTTTCGCTACCTTTGCGCAACCTGGCCCGTCAGCGGGCCCGCACTGCGATCGCGGTGTCCGCTATAAGCTTCGGCGTGATCGCCCTGCTATTGGCGGGGGGATTCATCCAATGGATATTCTGGGCCATGAGAGAATCGGCGATTGCGTCCCAGCTGGGCCATATCCAAGTCATGCGTCCGGGCTATCTCGCCAACGGCCAAGCCGACCCCTATCGCTATCTTCTACCCGGGCGATCCCCTGTGTTGAAGACGATAGAAGATCTGCCGGATGTCAAGGTAGTGGCCCCGCGGCTCTCGTTCAGCGGGCTGATCAGCCATGGGGACACCACCATTTCCTTCCTGGGTAACGGGGTGGAGCCCAGTAAAGAGGCGGCGCTGAGTCGCGGCGTGCATGTCGTGCGCGGCAAGCCCATGGCGCCCGACAGCACCGGCATTCTGCTGGGAGAGGGGCTAGCCGCCAATCTGGGCGTGGCCCCGGGCGACACCGTGGTGCTCCTGGCGACTCCCCAAGGTGGTGGGATCAACGCCGTGCAGACACAGGTGCGCGGTCTGTTCTATACGGCATCGAAAGAGTATGACGACACGGCGCTTCGTGTGCCCATCGAACTGGCTCGCCAGCTCGTGCGAGTGCAGGGCGCCCAGCGCTGGTTGGTACTCCTGGACCGAACCGATGAGACCGACGCTGTCCTCCATGAGTTACGGCAGCGCTTTCCCGAGGCATCCAGCCGCCTGAAGTTCGTGCCCTGGTACGATCTGGCGAATTTCTACCGCAAGACGGTTCGGCTGTTCTCCCGCCAGATGGACGTGGTGTGGGCCATTATCGCCCTCATCATCGCCCTTAGCATTTCCAATACCATG
>CAZNBB010000271.1:0-2768 GCA_964571225.1 uncultured Gammaproteobacteria bacterium | reverse complement strand
CTGCTGGTGGCGGGCTTTTCCGGTAACGATGAAGAGGTATTGCGCGGCAATACCCTCGGGGTGGTCGTGGGCAACTACAGCTCCGAGCTCGAGCCCTTGCGCGGGCGCCCACGCATTTACTTCGCCGACGGTGCGTACGCCTGGGGCATCCTGGAAGGTATCGAGCATTACGATTTCCTGGGCACCATCCGTGTCCCCGAAGAAGAAGGAACAGACCATGATGGAGACATTGCCAGACTACCTGCGTGAGCACCGCGAAGAGGTCTATCTGCTGCTGCGTCACTACCAGGGTCTGGGCCGCCCGTTTCTGTTGCATTCGGATCTGTGGGACGAATTCCAGAACTTCTGCGCGGAAGTCGAAGACAGCTCCATCTGCAACTCCACCCTCTCCCAGGTCATCTCGGTCGCCCAGGAAGCGGTCATCGAGGCACCGTGGCTGTATCTGGCGGTGCGCCCCAGCGTGGCCCGCTGGCACTTCGTGCGCTTCCATGTGGAAGCCATGGAGCAGCAGGAGGTGAGCGTCTCCGAGTTCCTCGCCTTCAAGGAGCGCCAGGTCAACGGCCGCGACCGCGGCAGCGAATGGACCCTGGAAGTGGACCTGGGTCCCTTCAACCGGGAATTCCCCAAGCTGCAGGAGTCCCGTTCCATCGGCCGGGGCGTGGAGTTCCTGAACCGGCGCCTGTCCAGCGAGCTGTTCCAGCGCCTGGGCAGGGGCGATCGCAGCATCCTGGATTTTCTCAGCGTGCATCAGAGCGGCGGCGTGCAGCTCATGCTCAATGACCGCATCACCGATGTGGCCGGTATGCGTCGTGCGCTCCGGCGGGCCGAAGAGTACCTCGCCGGCCAGCCCCAAGATGCCGAATGGGACACGGTGCGCCACTCTATGCAGACTCTCGGCTTCGAGCCGGGCTGGGGGCGCACGGTGGAGCGCATGCGCGACACCCTGCACCTGCTGTCGGACATCCTGGAAGCGCCCGACCCCAACAACGTGGAGCGCTTTCTCGGGCGCATCCCGATGATCTTCAGCCTGGTCATTCTTTCGCCCCACGGCTTCTTCGGCCAGGCCAATGTGCTGGGCCGGCCCGACACCGGCGGGCAGGTGGTCTACATCCTCGATCAGGTGCGCGCCCTGGAAAAGGACATGCGCCGGCGCATCTCCGAGCAGGGCCTGGACATCGAGCCGCAGATCCTGGTGGTGACCCGGCTCATCCCCGAAGCCCAGGGAACGACCTGCGACGAACCTATCGAACCCATCGTAAGTACTACCCACGCCCGCATTCTGCGGGTGCCGTTTCGCAGTGAGAGCGGGGAAGTGGTGCCTCAATGGATTTCCCGGTTCGAGGTGTGGCCCTACCTGGAACGCTTCGCGGCCGATGCGGAAAAGGAGCTGCTCGCCGAGCTGGGCGTGCGTCCGGATCTGATCATCGGCAACTACTCGGACGGCAATCTGGTGGCCGCGCTGCTGTCCCAGAGTCTGCACGTGACCCAATGCAACATCGCCCACGCCCTGGAGAAGACCAAGTACCTGTACTCGGATCTGTACTGGCGGGACAACGAGTCCCAGTACCACTTCGGCGCCCAGTTCACCGCCGATCTGGTGGCCATGAACGCCGCCGACTTCATCATCACCAGTACCTATCAGGAGATCGCGGGGCAGCGCGATTCGGTGGGCCAGTATGAGAGCTACAGCTCGTTCACCATGCCCGGGCTGTACCGGGTGGTGAACGGCATCGACGTGTTCGACCCCAAGTTCAACATCGTCTCCCCGGGCGCCGACGCCGATGTGTATTTCCCTTATACCGAATCCGAGCGTCGCCTGAACGGGCTGCGCGGCGAAATCGAAGAGATGGTGTTCGGCGCGCCCAACGAAGACGCGCGCGGGCAGCTCGTCGATCCGGACAAGCCCATTCTGTTCACCATGGCGCGCCTCGACCACATCAAGAACATCGCCGGTCTGGTGGAGTGGTACGGTGCCAGCGAACGGCTGCGCGGCCAGGCCAATCTGCTGGCCATTGCCGGGCATGTGGACGCGGGCAAGTCCGCCGACCACGAAGAGCAGGAGCAGATCGCGCGCATGCACGAGCTCATGGATCGCTACCAACTGGACGGACAGGTACGCTGGCTGGGCATTCATCTGGACAAGAATCTGGCGGGGGAGCTGTACCGCTACATGGCAGAGCGGCGCGGCGCATTCGTGCAGCCGGCTCTGTTCGAGGCCTTCGGGTTGACGGTGATCGAGGCCATGACCTCCGGATTGCCGACCTTCGCCACCCGTTACGGCGGACCCCTGGAGATCATCGAGCACGGCAAGTCGGGCTTTCACATCGATCCCAACCACGGCGAAGAGGCCACCGAAGAGATCGCCGACTTCCTGGAGCGTTGCGCGGAAGATCCGTCCTATTGGGACAAGATGTCCTCCGGTGCGATCGCGCGGGTGCAGAGCCGCTACACCTGGGAGCTGTATGCCGAGCGCATGATGACCTTGTCGCGCATCTACGGCTTCTGGAAATACGTGACCAACCTGGAGCGGGACGAGACCCGCCGCTACCTGGAGATGTTCTACGGGCTGCAGTTCCGCCCGCTGGCGGAGTCGGTGCCGCACTGAACAAACCGCCGTCGGAGTGATGAGGAGGGCGTGCGATGGATCCCTGGTTCTACGAGACGGTTGACCTGCTGGAGCGTGATGCATCGCGCGAGGAGCTGTCGAATGCGCTGGGCCGCTTGGAGGACAACTTCGACCGCTTCGACGAAATGGAGCAGGAGATTGC
>CAZNBB010000270.1:0-2770 GCA_964571225.1 uncultured Gammaproteobacteria bacterium | reverse complement strand
CGTGAACCTGACCTCGCTGAACTCCTTCAACCAGCTTCTGACCAACAGCGGCACGGTTTCGGTGAGCACCCAGGCCGCTGCGTCCGCTTCGATCACCAATATCCAGTCGGATATCAAGAAAGTGGCCAGCGAGTCCGCTACCTTTGGTGCTATCCAGAACCGGTTCACCTCGGTGGTGGCCAACCTGACCAACTCTCAGCAGAACCTGACCGCTGCCCGCAGCACCATCGTGGACACGAACTATGCGGCGCAGACCGCCGCCCTGTCCAGGGCCCAGATCCTTCAGCAGGCAGGCGTGTCGATGTTGGCACAGGCCAACACGATACCTCAGCTCGCGCTGAAGCTGCTCGGCTAATCGGCCGGCTGGCGGTAAGCCTGCGGGGCACTCTGCCCCGCAGGCGTTTTAGCTGGATGGCATGCGGCCACGCAGGTTAACTTCAACTTCCCGGTATCTCCTGATACACACCCAGTGTCGCAACAGCCTGCGCCTTCGGTGCCTTCCGTACCGGCAACGGGCGACGGCGCAAATTTGCCGCTCAATGGCGGCGCGTTGCCGGTTCCGGCCACCAAGCATTCCCGGCAGGGGCAGCAGTTCGACGCCGCCTTCAAGCAACTCAAGCAGGCCATCAAGCAGAACGCACCGGCACTGAAGCTCACAGTGGACCTCCAGTCGGGGTACACGGTGGCAAAACTCATTGATTCCCAGAGCAAGAAGGTCATCCTGCAGCTTCCCCCGGAGCAGGTGATCCAGCTGGCCAAGCATCCGGAGCAATTGCCGGGCGCTCTGGTGCGTACGCGCGCTTGATGGCATCGGATTTGCAACGTTTCGGGGGACTCGTCACGGGAGCGGACTAATGACCACCTCGAGCACAACTTCGCTGGGCGCCACACCGGCAATCAGCTCGCTCGGCGTAGGTTCGGGAATCGACCTGCAATCCATCGTCCAGAAGCTGATGGCGGTGCAGAGTCAGCCTCTGCAGCAGCTGCAGCAGCAGCAGTCCGACTACCAGGCTCAGTTGAGCGCCTACGGCAAGCTGAGCAGCGCGCTGTCGACCTTCCAGACGGCCATGCAAGGCTTCACCGACCCTACCCAGTTCCAGGCGTTCACGGCGACTTCCTCCAACCAGAACGTGCTCTCGGCGACGGCGGATTCGTCCGCGACGGCGGGAAACTACCAGTTGACGGTGTCACAGCTGGCCCAGGCTCAGACCGACACCTCCCAGGGCTTCGCCGACTCCAACACCACGACGATCGGCAGCGCCGGCGACCAGATGACCATCACGGTGGGGTCCAACTCGGCCACCGTCAATATCGGCGGTCAGACCCTGCAGCAGATCGCTGACGCCATCAACCAATCTTCCGGCAATCCGGGAGTGACGGCGTCGGTTATCAACAACGGCTCCGCCACCAATCCCTATCAGCTCATGCTGACTGCAGACAAGCCCGGCGGTGCCAACGGTTTTTCACTCTCGTTCACGAACAGCTCCGGCGGCGCAATTACCGACCCTCTGGGTACTTCCACCGCCCAGCAGGCTCAGGACGCCGCCTTTACGGTTAACAACGTCTCTGTGTCCAGCACCACCAACACCGTGACCGGCGTGCTCCCGGGCGTCACCCTGAACCTGAACGGAGTGACCGGCACCGGCAGCACCGTGACCCTGTCGGTGGCTCAGGACCAGAAGGGTATCGGTGCCCAGGTCCAGAAGTTCGTGGATGCCTACAACGCTTTGCACAAGGCGATCGGCGCCACCCAGGTCGGGCAGTCCACCAGCGACAGTACCGTGCGGCTGATGCAGTCCATGCTTTTCAATACCATGAACACGCCCGCGTCCGGTGCCAGCAGTACCTATGCCTATCTGGCGCAGGTCGGGGTGTCCGTCCAGAAGGACGGTACCTTGAGCGTGGACTCCTCGACCCTGGATTCGGCCCTGTCCGCCGATCCGAACGGCACGGCGAACCTGTTCGCGAGTTATGCCAGCAGCCTGGTGACCACGGGCGATCAGCTCAGCGGTCCCCAGGGGCTGGTGCAGACCCGTACTCAGGGCCTGAACGACAACATCAGCAATGTGCAGAACCAGATCGACCAGATGCAACAGTACCTGAACAGTTACCAACAGACACTGACCAACCAGTACAGCGCGCTGGACCAGCTGCTGGGTACCATGAAGGGCACGAGCAACTACCTTACCCAGCAACTCGCGTCGTTGCCTAAGGCGTGAGCCGCGGCAGAGTGAGACTGTTGATAGAGAACCGTATCCGATATTTTTCAGTGTGCGGTCGAACGCGGACGCCGAATCGGATGCAGGGCTAGTGGAAAGGGAGGCGAGCGACCACCGAGGCTCAAGTGGATGGTCGGCTACAAGAACGCAACGGGTTGCCGGTACGGTCGATGGGCTGAGACCGGTAACGATTTCAAGTTAAATCCCAACCGGGGTGCGGATGATGGCATACGGTGACAAACTCAGTGGTCTGAAGCAGTACAGCCGCAACAGGCTGGAGTCGGAAATTGAATCGGCATCGCCCCATCGGCTGGTGCAGATGTTGATGGAGGGGGTGCTGGAAAAGGTCGCCAAAGCCAAGGGCTGCATGCAGCAGGGAGATGCCCAGCTCAAAGGGGTGCATGTCAACTGGGCGGTGTCCATCATCCAGGGTCTGCAGGTGAGCCTGGACAAGGAACGCGGCGGGGACATTGCCGCTCATCTGGACGAGCTGTACGACTATATGATGCGCCGCCTCGCCCAGGCTCATCAGGACAACGACCCGGCGATGC
>CAZNBB010000269.1:1676-2793 GCA_964571225.1 uncultured Gammaproteobacteria bacterium | reverse complement strand
GTAGGCGACGGTATCAACGATCGGGATGAGCAGGTTCAGGCCCGGCTGGAGCACGGTGTGAAACCGCCCCAGACGTTCCACCACCCAGGCGTGCTGCTGGGGAACGATGCGCATCCCCCGGCTGACGATGACGACGGCGATGACGGCGATGATGATGGCGACGATCAGGCTTACAGGCATTGGGTCAATCTCCTCGCTCTTGGAAATTCGGCGCCGGCTCCTTTTGTGCCTGCGTCCTGTTCACTGCATCAACGGCCGAATGCGGGACACTTTGAGCCCCGTGCGCCCTTCACGACAGGCATGGCTCTTCTCTTTATCGGGCCGGAGGCTCCAGCAGCAGTACATTGCCCTCGCGGCTGACTATCCGCAGCGTATCGCCCTGGTGCACGTCGGCCGGGCGTGCGTCCGCCATGCGCGCCGACCAGACGCTGCCACGGTAAACCACCCGAAGATACTCCGGAGTGATGCTTTCCACGGTCACCAGATGGCCCACGTCATCCTGGGAGACATGATCGGCATCCGGCGTGTGTAGGCGAAGCCGCAGCCAGTGGGCCGCCGGCAGGGCGACCAGGGTCACGACCCCCAGTACGCCGAAGGTGTAGTCCAGAGTGGCCCCGTAGATCGACGCCGTGCCGGCCGCGAAACAGGCGATGGCGACGGCCAGCAGGTAGAAGGTCAGGGTGTTGATTTCGGCAACGACCAGCAGCCCCCCGATGACCAACAGCACGATGCCTGGAATCATTCAAATAACCTCTCGCCGCTGTGTGCCCCGAACGGCGGCGGGGAGCCGCGCTGCACTTGTTGTATACGCCCCCGCGGTGCCGATCCGTCGCGATCAACCCGCACCGATTATGCGCCAATGCCCTCGCCCGATCCATGCGGCCGGCCATCGTGCTGCGTCGTCGTATCCCCGTTACCGGGTCCCACAACGTCTATAGCGTCACGAAGGACCAGTAACCGAAGTGCCTGTGCCGGCTAACCACCGGTCAGTAAACGCCCTAGCTCGGACCGAGTGACGTAGGGCGCAACAACCGAAGGGCATTGCGCCGACCCCGGCCCGCATTCGCGAACGCTTCCACGGTCCACGAACAGGCCCGCACCCCGTAGGTTGGGCGTA
>CAZNBB010000269.1:0-1576 GCA_964571225.1 uncultured Gammaproteobacteria bacterium | reverse complement strand
GGCGTATCCCGTAGGTTGGGCTGAGCTCCGCGAAGCCCAACATGCCCCAACTGACCCCAACGCCGAAACACAGCTGCTCCGATAGCGTCCGCCCGCGGAGCTTCGTTGCACTCAGAGCTCCTAGGGCGCAATAACCGAAGGGCATTGCGCCGGACAACGGCCGTCACCGAAGACCCGCCGCACCCCTACCCCAATGCCCCGGCCACACCCCTGCCGGCACACACCACGGCAACGAACCAGGCATAGCTGTCCGCATTGCGCAGGGCATCGATCTTGGTCAATCCGGGCTCCCAGAAGTCGCTGCCGTCGTTCTCGATGTAGCCCTGGTCGTCGAAATCTTCCGTGTTGGCGTAGCGGTGGGTGGCTTCGTGGATGAAGGTGATGGTGGCGAGATTCATGTTGCTGGAAAACAGGCCCCGGTCCACGTGGATGTCGCCCTTGTCGGCGCCGGCCTCCCAGCCGTTGAGCATGCCGGGGGCCTGATTGCGGTAGTTCACGTACCCGTAGGCGCTGGCGTCGCCGCTCAGTTTCATGCTGAACTGGGACTGGATCCCGTTGTTGGTGTTGATCAGCACCGTCTTTACCGTCTGTATCTCCATCATGCTTGGTATGCCGGTCTTGAAGTACTTGCTCATGGCGGCGGCCACGCTAGGCGGCACCGGGTGGTGAAGCAGGGAGATGGCGTGGGGCAGCCAGATGCGGGCCCGCTGCACCGCGGCCGTGACCTTGCCGACCTTGCTGTCCTTGATGTGCAGGCCCTTGTACTTGATCTGTATGTCGGCGCCGCCCCCGGTGGATACGCTCTTGGTACGGTAGAAGGACTTCATTGTTGTTTTCCTTGTTGGATTGTGACTGCCGTTTCAGAAGAAGCAGATCGGGGGCGTCAGACGGTGTCCCGGCGACCTCTTCCGTTAGCGGCTATTCTAAGTGGTTTTTTAGACCGTTTCCGTCTCTCGGTGTGCTGCTGCAGGGCTGTGCTATTTCTTGAGATCCCGTGCGTGCAGATCGAAACACTGTCGCCCCGCGCCGTGGGACCAGAACTTTTCGGGCCGGGTCTCCTGCTCCTGGGCGCTCGACTCGGCGAACTGCGCGCACAGGGAGTAGGCACCCTCGGTGCCCGGGCGATACTCATAGGGCCGCCTGGTCTCCGGGTCCGTCGATTCGATGGAAAAGCCCCGTTCCCGTTCCAACGCATCCAACGATTTCGGCAGGCTGCCGTTCCGTGTCCAGTACCGGTCCATGGCTGCCGCGATGCCGCGCAGGTCGGCAACCCGCCGCATGTCCAGACGCCGCGTGCGTTCCTGGGTCGGCGAGCCGATCAAAGACAGCCCGCCGACGACCGCGGCGATCACCACCCCCACGATGGCGACCACCAGAACCGTCGTGCCCGACGTCTTCATGCCGGCGTCTCCGATTCATCCTTGCGCAAGTCCCACAGGTAGTAGCCGAAGATGGTGCCGGCAATCGCCCCCACCGTCAGTACCTTCAGGATGAACCGCAGGGTCAGCTCGCCCCCCAGCACGTTGTAGACCAGGGTGGTGAGGTCGCCGATCAGGATGCACGCCGCGATGAACAG
>CAZNBB010000268.1:0-2837 GCA_964571225.1 uncultured Gammaproteobacteria bacterium | reverse complement strand
GTTGAGTCTAGCTGTCCTGACGGTTTCTGTGTGCCTTGCGCTGGCCGGCTGCGGAAACCAGGCCGGCTCGGTCTACCAACGGCAGTTTTTCGCGTTCGGCACGCTGGTGGATATCACCATCTACGGGGCCGGCACCAAGCTGGCCCAGAAGGCCAGCGACCAGGCCGAGCGGGAATTCGAGCGCATGCACCGGTCCTGGCACGCCTGGCATCCCAGCGACCTGACCCGAACCAACCGGCTGCTGGCCACCGGCCAGCCCTTCACCGCGCCCGCTTCGGTGCTGCCGCTGATCACCCTCGGCAAGAAGCTGTCGGATCAGAGCGGCGGCCTTTTCGACCCGGCCATCGGGCGCCTGCTGGGCCTGTGGGGATTCGAAAGCGACCAGCCTCCCGAGGGGCCGCCGCCGGACCCGAAGCGCATCGCGGCCCTGGTGGCCCGGCATCCCTCCATGGACGACATCCACGTCGAGGGCAGCACCGTGAGTTGCAGCAACCCGGCCGTGCAGCTGGATTTCGGCGCCTACGCCAAGGGCTACGGGGTCGACCGGGTCATCGCCGGCCTGCGCAAGCTCGGCATCCGCAACGCCATCGTCAACGCCGGCGGCGATCTGCGGGCCATCGGACGTCATGGGAACCGCCCGTGGCGGATCGGCATCATGCGGCCGCGGGGACCGGGGGTGATCGCGTCGGTGAAGATCTCCGGGGACCAGAGCGTGTTCACCTCGGGAGACTACGAGCGCTATTTCATGTACAAGGGCAAGCGCTACCACCACATACTGGATCCGCGCACCGGCTACCCGGCCTGGGGAACGCGCTCGGTGACCGTCATCGACCGCGATGGTGCCAGGGCGGACGCGGCGGCCACCGCACTGTTCGTGGCCGGACCCAAGCAATGGTTCGCGACGGCGCGGCGTATGGGGATTCACTACGTCATGCTGATCGACAAGCACGGCATCGTGCACATGAACCCGGCCATGGCCAAGCGGATTCATTTCGAAACCCCGACCCCGCCGAAAGTGGAGCTGAGCCCGCCCCTATGACCCGCGCCGACCTCGTCGCCGTCATCCTGGCCGTGGCACTGCTGCCGGTGCTGTACCTGCACTTCTGGTCCGGCGGCGGGTTTGCCGAGCAGGTCCGTATTCAGGAAGGCAACCAGCCGCCGCACTACTATTCCCTGGCCAGGGATCAGCGCATCCGGGTGCACGGACCGCTGGGCGACAGCGTCCTGGAGATCCTCCACGGCCGGGTGCGCTTCGTTTCCTCTCCCTGCCGAAACAAGATCTGCGTGCACAGCGGCTGGCTGAGCCGCGCCGGCGAGTCCACGGCATGCCTGCCGAACCGGGTGAGCGTGCAGATCATCGGTCAGGACCCACGCTTCGACGCCATCAACTCATGACTGCCGAGGACCCATTGCCAACCCCGGCCGCGCCACGGACCGACGGGTACCCTGAACCGGAATCCATACGGACCACCCGGGAGGACCATCGCATTGCCTGGCTCGCCGCCCTGGCCATCGCCATCCATATCGCGGAAGCCGCTCTGCCGAGCCCCCTGCCGGGCATCAAACCCGGACTGGCCAATGTGGTCACCATCGCCGCCTTGGTGCGCTTCGGCTGGGGGACTGCCGCGTGGATCAGCCTGCTGCGCGTGCTCATGGGCAGCCTGTTGCTGGGCACGTTCCTGTCGCCGACCTTCATGCTGAGCCTGTCCGGTGCCCTGGCCAGCGTCGCGACCCTCGGTCTGGCCAGCCGCCTGCCCGGCGCCGGTTTCGGGCCGATCGGCTACAGCGTGCTGGCGGCCATGGCCCATATGGCGGGGCAGTTCACGGTCGCCTACTATGTGTTCATCCGACATCCGGCATTGCTCCACCTGGTGCCGATTCTGATGACTGCTGCCGTTATTTTCGGGCTTGTGAGCGGTATAATTGTTTTTATGATGTTGCAGCAGATGCGCTCCCCGCAGTCATGAGCACCGCCTCCACGTCCATGAGCACCGTAAACTCGGGCGACCGACTCGCCGTCACGCTGTTCCTGGCGGCGGTGTTCCATGCCCTGATCATCCTGGGCATCGGCTTTGCGCCGCCAAAGCACAAGCCCATCAGCGACTTGCCGGTACTGGACATTACGGTGGTACACCAGCCGCCCACCGAGACGCCAAAAGACCCGGACTACCTGGCCAATGTCAGCCAGGACGGCACCGGCAACGTGCACAAGAAAGTGCCCGCCCAACCCAAGCTGGTCGCCCACGCCCCGCCGCCGGCCGCCGCACCGCCCAAGCCGCCGACGCCCACCAAAGTGTTGACGGCCAAACAGTCCGACCAGCAGATGGCCGACAAGGCACCGCCTCCCAAACCGGCACCGCCGGCGCGCGAGCCCACGGCCAGCGAGCTGATCAGCAAGAGCATGGAGCTGGTGCAGCTGGACCAACAGTTGAACCAGTCCCTGCAGGCCTATGCCAAGCGCAAACGCCAGACCTATATCTCGGCCCGCACGCGGGCCTACAAGTACGCCTCCTACATGAGCGCCTGGGTGCACAAGGTGGAGCGGGTGGGGAACCTGAACTACCCGGACAAGGCACGCCGGGAACAGCTCTCCGGGAGCCTGCTGCTGGACGTGGCCCTGAATCCGGACGGCACCATTCGCAACATCACCCTGCGGCGGTCGTCGGGGCACAAGCTGCTCGACGACGCCGCCATCCG
Source organism: uncultured Gammaproteobacteria bacterium (assembly GCA_964571225.1). GTDB lineage: Bacteria > Pseudomonadota > Gammaproteobacteria > DATFLG01 > DATFLG01 > DATFML01. The sequence goes on along the minus strand of CAZNBB010000268.1, from coordinate 140 downwards.
AATCGTGCGTCTGGCGGCGCCCTTCGCGCCGTTCCCCCCCGACATACGCAAGGACACGGACGTATTGCACATCGTCCGCACCTGGGAGTTCATGGACAACAACCAGATGTCCAGCCGCTAGCATCCGCCCCTTGCGGGGC
>CAZNBB010000267.1:0-2838 GCA_964571225.1 uncultured Gammaproteobacteria bacterium | reverse complement strand
AAGCGACCAGCTCAACTTGTAGCTGTATCATCGACAGCCCGGTCCCAGATAACCATTCCGACTCAAGTAGCGGAATCCTGAGAGAATTTGAGACCCCTCATCGATCTATGTGACTGTACGAGATTTGCCAACCTACGGCTCACCCCTTGTCGCCTGCCGCGCTTCCGCCCACTTACGCGTCCAGTCTCGCACCACATCCGGGCAATCCCCAAACCGTCCGCCCCAATAGTCTCGTAACCCCCGCACGACCGCGCGATTCTTCGGGCTGCGAAATGCCGCACCCAGCGCCCAGTATCGACGGCGCAACCCGACTCCATTAGCACCGCCAAAAGCCGGGCCGAAGAAGCGGCGCAGCATGATCCGGTACACTGACAGGTGTATATCAATACGGCGCCTCAACGGCAGGTGCCGTTTCGCCCAAAGCAGCCTATTCCGGAAAATGAAATAGTCCTTGAGCGGAGAATCTTCGCCGCCGAATGCAACCGATACCTTGTGCCAGAGCTTTGCCCGCGGCACATAGATCGCACGGTAGCCGGCGCATCGAACTCGATATGAAAAATCAATTTCCTCGTAGTTCAGAAAGAACTGTTCATCCAGGAGCCCTACATCCCGGAAGACCTGGGCGGGAACAAACATTGCACATCCCACGACGAACTCTGTATCGCAAATTTTATCGAACTGGCCCTCGTCCCTCTCGCCGTCCCCCAACTGCTCAAAACATCTAGCCTTCTTGTCCCAAAAACCGCCCGCCGACCAGATCCTGTCCTGCTCGGCATAGTAGTAGATCTTCGGACCCAATATCCCTGCGTCTGGCGTGATCTGAACGACCTTCAGCAACTCTTCGATCAAATCCGGCGCTACCACTGTGTCGTTGTTCAAAAGCAGAACGTATTCCGCGCCATCCTCGAGCGCCGCGCGAATCCCAACATTGTTGCCACCAGCGAATCCCCGATTCTCGCCCACATCAATGACCCGCACGTACGTGCAGTTCAGTCGTACTTGCTCCAGTGAGCCATCCGTTGAGCCGTTGTCCACCATCACAATCCGGTGACCCGCTGCACTTAACGGAGCAAGCGACTCCAAACATTCAATGGTGTCGGCACCGCCGTTCCAGTTCAGCACAACTACCGTCACTTCGAGTGAACTCATGGATGCGTTCTCCAGCCACTTGTCTAGAAGAATTCAAGCGCGCAAACTTGGTCAATAAGAGTTTTTTCTGACGTCTGGGACGTGCCTAATTTCGGCATCTGTATTCAGTGCTCGAGTTTCAACTCTTAGCCGGATACGGTCGTTCCTTCACAAGTAGCCAGGGTCGGCATTGGCAGTTATCTGCCAGTGCGGATTGCCCTCCGGTAACGCGACGTTACCCCGGTCTGGAGGGTAGTGGTCATAGGTTCTCCAACTTACCCATGATTTTCCGCATTGATTCTTCGCCTTCTCGGTCAATTTCTGCGAACTTGGCTCTTGCTTGCTCCCACACGTGGTGGGGGATGGCGGTAGTTTTCGGAACCCCTTTCTCATATACCGTGAGGCCGTATAGAGCGCCTGTTCCCGGATCCACGAGCTTTTCGTATTGCGCTTGTGGAATGTCTACCCCAACGCGAAGTTGGCGAGTCTCTGCCCCCTCCGGACCAATCACGTGAAAGGGCACTGTACTAGGAAGCGACTCAGACATTTCGATCTTCCCCTCGGTCTGCATCTTCCTGATTCATGCTTCGATAACAGGCACTTCTCTCGTAGTGCCATCGTCTTTCGGCACTCGAAGGGTTGTTTTCTTCCCAAAAAGTCCATCAAGAAAGCCAGTACTAAATTTCATGGCTATTCTCCGCGAATGTCAGCCCGATACCTACTGCCCGCCGCCTAATCGCCCTGCGGCGGTCGGCCAGTCCCCTCCATCCCATCGTCATCTATGTCCATGAGTAGACACCAGCGGATCGGTCATATGCGCCTGTGTCGTTCCCTCACAGTGCTTCCCCTCCATTGCTTTCCGCACTGCCTCCTTGTCGCCACGAACATTAGCCAATTCGGCTGCTACGATTCCGTCGCCCTGCCCGTATCCCCACCAGAAGGCTTGAACTTGACTCGTCTTCACTCTTTGATTCTGAGCCGCTACCAACTCGTTCTCTCGCCGTGCCAGAGAATCCATTTCGGTGGCTAGACTGGAGCAATCAAAATTCTCGTATTTGAGCGCAGAGGTATAGGACCCGGTGATCTCCGATGGCGGCGTAGGCATGTTCATACACCCTGCAACCAACATCGGCAGGTCCACGGCGAGGACAGCTTTTGCCATATTTATTGTCATTCTAGTGCTCCTTCCCCAAGTCATCTTTCGGCACAAAGGGAGCAACTGAGCCAGCCCAGCGCTATGATCCGTTCCGGGTGTCCGCAAGGAAAAGCTCCCTCGATCATCTTGTTATTAGGCATGACAGACCATGCCTGCTGGGCGTCCTTCTAGCCCGATTATGCAGTATGCCCACGCATACTTTAGTAGCAACGCGTAGGCTAGAGGGGGCGTCTTAGGGTTCGAGAATCGCACACGACGGTACATCGCGCAACCTGGGATCAGGTTGCACATCAAGGACTGCGCATGGGCATGCACCCTCTACGCGCACGATCACGTGTGCGCTAGGGTGCCGCGAAGCGGGGCGCAGGGCGTACAGCCCGTAGCCCCCTCGCCGCCCCAGCGGCGAGGGCTGGGGGGAGCCGAATCGCGCCCGCCGCCGGCCCCAGCCGGCGCAGCGATTCGGGGGGCGGAGCCCCCGGTGCCGGCAGAGCGACAGCGGCGCTGGCAAAACCCAAAATTCTAGAGCGGCCCGGGACCCAGCGCGCCGCAAAGCG
>CAZNBB010000266.1:0-2856 GCA_964571225.1 uncultured Gammaproteobacteria bacterium | reverse complement strand
CCGCCGTGCCTTGGCTTCGCCGATGGACATGCGGCGGTTGATGTCCTTGATCTCGCTGATGCCTAGACCGGTCTCGTCCTGCAGGCCCACCAGACGGTTCTGGGCGCGCAGGATGTCGTCCTTGAACTCCTCCAGCACAGGAGAGTACTTGCGGCCGGCCTTGATCTGCTGGTCTAGCCACTTGAGGTTGGTCTCGTTGTCCGGGAAGGTGGTGATGAAGTCCTTGCGGGGCATGTGCGCCTTGCTGACGCAGATGTCCATGATCACGCGCTCGTGGGCGCGGATGCGCTCGACCATCACCCGCAGGTTGATGGTCAGCTCGTCCACCAGGCGGGGCACGAGCTTGAACTCCATGAAGCAGTCCGCCAGCTGCTCGCGCGCCTTGGCGGTGGTCTTGTGGCTCTTGCCGTGCTTGGCGAAGGCCGCCATGGCCTTGTTGTACAGGGACTGCAGCTGCTCGAAGCGCACCCGCGCCTCTTCAGGATCCGGACCGGTGTCCATCACGCTGGTGTCGCTGTCGTCCTTGTCGTCATCATCGTCGTCGTCATCGCTGTCGTCCGATGCGGACGCCTCGATGCGCACTTCGGGCACGGCGGGGGCCACCTCGTCGTTGAGGGCGTCCGGGTCCACGAAGCCGGTGATGATGTCGGACAGGCGCGTCTCGCCGGCCTCGATGCGTGCGTATTCCTTCAGCAGCAGGGCGATGGATTCGGGATAGCTGGCCAGCGCGGAAAGCACCTGGCGCAGGCCGTCCTCGATGCGCTTGGCGATCTCGATCTCGCCTTCACGGGTCAGCAGTTCCACCGTGCCCATCTCGCGCATGTACATGCGCACCGGGTCGGTGGTGCGTCCGAATTCGCTGTCGACGCTGGCCAGGGCCGCCGCCGCTTCCTCGGCCGCGTCCTCGTCGGTGGTGACCGACGCACCGGAGAGCAACAGGGTATCGGAATCCGGCGCAATCTCGTGCACCGTGATACCCATGTCGTTGATCATGTTGATTATGTCTTCGATCTGTTCCGGATCGACGATTTCATCGGGGAGATGATCATTGACTTCCGCGTAGGTCAGGAAACCCTGTTCCTTTCCCTTGGCGATCAGTTGCTTCAACTGTGACTGCTGATCTTGATTCATAATGATGAAAGACCCGTAAGCTACCGCTGTTGCCCAGGCAAGGGGCCAAAATTAAACACCCAGTCTAGCGTATTCCCTGCTCACTTGCCATCGGTCGGTCCTTTGCCTGCGGCGTCGGGATGCCCTGCCCCGTGGCGGGACCCCAGCAGCTGCTGCAGTTCCCGCTTTTCCGCCGGTGTGAGCCCTTCACGGCGGGCTCGCTCCAGAAGCTGCTCCGTGCGTCTGTCAAGCCTCTGTTGCTTGAGACGCTCCAGGGCCCCCAGGAATTCCGCCGCCATACCCTCTGCGGGCACGGAAGGCTCCCATTGCAGCAACCTGGCCAGATGTCGGCCATTGTCGCTGCCGCGCCAGTGCTCCAGCACCGCCGCACTGTTGAGATGGGGGTTTGCAGCCAGAAATTCAAGCAATTCCACCAGTAATGTGACGCCGGGGGCGTCGATATCCTCCAGTTCCCGCGGGTGTTCCACCTGCCCCGCCAGCTCCGGATGATGCAGCAGCAGGCCGATCGCCAGCCGCACCGGCGTCAGGCCCATCTCCGCCTGCCGCGGCGCGCGCCCGGTCGGAATCCGGCCGCCGGCGGCGCCGGCTTCGCGGATCAGGCCGTCCACCTGCCGGGGGGCGAGGCCGATCCTCTCGCCCAGGCGTTCGACCATCTTCTGGTACAGCACCCCGAAAGGTAGCTGCCTCAGCAGGGGACGCGCCAGAGCGACCAGCCGCTCATGTCCGTCCATGCTCCGTGTATCGGCTTGTTTGCTCAAAGCTTCAAAGAAAAAGTCCGACAGGGGCAGGGCTTTGGTCAGGCGGGCCTCGAAGGCCTCCTGACCCTCTTTGCGCACCAGGGTGTCCGGGTCCTCGCCCTCGGGCAGGAACAGAAACCGGGCCTGGCGGCCTTCGCTGAGCAGGGGCAGGGCGTTCTCCATGGCGCGCCAGGCCGCCGCCCGGCCGGCACGGTCGCCATCGAAGCAGAACACCACTTCGGAGGTGACCCGGAACAACTGCTCCAGGTGTTCCTTGGTGGTGGCCGTGCCCAGGGTGGCCACCCCGTAGCGGATGCCGTGCTGGGCCAGGGCCACGACATCCATATAGCCTTCCACCACCAGCAGGCGCGGCAGGTCCCGGTTGGTCTTGCGGGCCTCGTACAGCCCGTACAGCTCGCGCCCTTTGTGGAACACCGGCGTCTCCGGCGAATTCAGGTACTTGGGCGTGCCGTCCCCCAGCACCCGGCCGCCGAAGGCGATGACCCGGCCGCGCCGGTCATGGATGGGGAACATGACCCGCTCCCGGAAGCGGTCGTAGAGGCCGCCCCCTTCCTTGGACGTTGCCAGCCCGGCCTGGATCAGCAGCTCGCGGCTGTGGGCGTCGGTGCCCAGCCGGCGCGTCAGGTTGTCCCAGCCGGGCGGGGCGTAGCCGATGCCGAAATCGGCGGCGACCTGGCCGGTCAGCCCGCGGCCCTTGAGATAGGCCACCGCCGGCTCCCCCGCGGTGGGGTCACGCAGCTGCTGGCGGTAGAACGCCGCCGCCTGTTCCAGCACGGCGTACAGGTCCGGCGCCCGCCGGTTGGGGGCGGGTTGCTCGCCGCCGGTGCGGGGCACGGTCAGGCCTACCTGGCGCGCCAGCTCCTCCACCGCCTCCACGAAATCCATGTGCTCGTAGTCCATCAGAAAGCCCAGGGCGGTGCCGTGGGCGCCGCAGCCGAAGCAGTGGTAGAACTGCTTGGTGGGGCTG
>CAZNBB010000265.1:0-2936 GCA_964571225.1 uncultured Gammaproteobacteria bacterium | reverse complement strand
CGCCCCTTGCCCTGCCCCAGACGTTCGCGGTGCGGACGGCGCACCGGGGGCTCGAGCTTGGCCAGCTGCTGCTCGTCCACCGGTTCCACCGGGATCTTGTCGCCGATATAGGCCTCGATCTCCGGCAGGGAATAGACATAGGTTTCGCAGGCGAAGCTGATGGCGTCCCCTTCCGCGCCCAGGCGGGCGGTACGTCCGATCCGGTGCACGTAGTCCTCGGCATCCTGGGGCAGATCGAAATTGAACACGTGGCTCACTTCCGGGATATGCAGACCGCGGGCGGCTACATCGGTGGCCACCAGCACCGGCAACTCGCCGCTCTGAAAACGCTGCAGCAGGGACTGGCGGGTGCGCTGGGGAACGTCCCCCGACAGGACGGCCGCCTTGAAGCCGTTGCCTTCCAGATAGGACCACACCTGATCGGCGGCCCGCTTGGTGTTCACGAACACGATGCTGCGCAGGGGGTCCATGTGCTTGAGCAGCCCGATCAGCAGCGGAATCTTCTCGTCGTTGGAGACGTGATACAGCACCTGACGCACATGGGCGGCGGTGACCTGCTCGGGCTCCACTTTCACCAGCTCCGGATTGTTCATGTGCTCGTAGGCCAGCTCGGTCACCCGCAAAGCGAGCGTGGCCGAGAACAGCAGCCCCAGACGCTGATCCGGCGGCGGACAGCGGCGCAGCAGGTAACGGATGTCCTTGATGAAGCCCAGATCGAACATGCGGTCGGCTTCATCGAGTACCACCACCTGGGCCTTCTTCAGGTCGAACACCTTCTGTTTGAAGTAATCGATCAGCCGCCCGGGGGTGCCGATCAGCACATCCACACCCTCCTCCAGTTCCTGGCGCTGGCGCTCGTAGCCGGTGCCGCCGTAGGCCAGCCCCAGGCGCAGGCCCGTATGCTTCCCCAGTATTTCGGCATCGCGGTGAATCTGAATGGCCAGCTCGCGGGTGGGCGCCAGAATGAGGGCGCGCGGTTGATTGGGCCGACGTCCCTCCATGGGGGGGTGGGTCAGCAGGTGTTTGAAGGTCGCCAGCAGGAAAGCCGCGGTCTTGCCGGTGCCGGTCTGCGCCTGCCCGGCCACGTCCAGGCCTTTGAGCGACAGGGGCAGAGTGCGCGCCTGAATGGGGGTGCAGCGTGAAAAGCCCGCATCCTCAAGGCCTTGCATCAGCTCAGAGGGAAGATCGAAGCTATTGAATTCGCATTCGGAAAGATGTTGTTCACTCATGGCCGCTTAGAATACAGTAAATCCGCGTCACGGTGGACTTGAAATGCGCCGTGGAATGGGCTCAAATGTGGACATAGTGGGTGCGTATCGTCCGAGCCCACCGCCGCTCGGCACGCCAGCAAGCCTCGGGATCAACCGGCAACGCGAATCGGGACACTGGCGAGCGTCGATTAAGGTAAAGACCCGTTCCCACGAAACAGATATCGACCCGCAATTCAGGTCAACGGCGCTTCTCTGATGATGTATTGCCGGCGGCCGCGCTCACGCGGAGCAGCCCCATGCACGTTTGCTTTCCCCCATGCGGAGGATCATCGATTCGCCGGGCGTATCGTCGTATTGATTTGAGGAGATTTTGACAGTGAGTGAACGCATGGTACATGTGACCGACGAGAATTTCGAAAGCGAAGTGCTGAACTCTTCCGAGCCGGTGCTGGTGGACTACTGGGCCGAATGGTGCGGCCCCTGCAAGATGATCGCCCCTATCCTGGACGAAATCGCCGAGGAATACGCCGGCAAGATACGGGTCGCCAAGCTCAATATCGACGACAACCCCCAGACACCGCCCAAGTACGGCATTCGCGGCATTCCCACGCTGATGTTGTTCAAGGGCGGCAATGTGGAAGCCACCAAGGTGGGTGCTCTGTCAAAATCGCAACTGACCGCTTTTATCGACAGCAATCTGTGAACCCTCGACGCCGACCGGCAGGATGACGCTGGACGGCATGCCGCCGGCGTGATACCCTGACGATTGGAGAGCAGGCACAATACCCAGAATAGAACGACTACCCGCCGGCAACGGCAACCCCCCGTAAGCTGTACGACCCGAACCCCATTCGGGTCTGATCGCCATCCTTCAACTCAATTACGCTTTAATTCCAGAGCCCTGTGTAAACATGAACCTGACGGAACTCAAACAGAAATCAGCTGCTGACATCGTTGAGCTTGCGCGCTCCATGGACATCGAGGGCGCCGCCCGATCCCGCAAGCAGGACATCATCTTCTCCATCCTCAAGGCCCACGCAAAGAGCGGGGAAGACATCTACGGGGATGGGGTTCTGGAAATTCTGCAGGATGGCTTCGGATTCCTGCGCTCGGCCGACAGCTCCTACCTGGCCGGCCCCGACGACATCTACGTATCGCCCAGCCAGATCCGCCGCTTCAATCTGCGCACCGGCGACACGGTGGCCGGCAAGATCCGCCCCCCCAAGGAGGGCGAGCGCTACTTCGCGCTGCTGAAAGTCAACGAGATCAACTTCGAGCCGCCCGAAAACGCGCGCAACAAGGTATTGTTCGAGAACCTCACGCCGCTGCACGCCAACCAGCGCATGACCCTGGAGCGCGGCAACGGCAGCACCGAGGACATCACCGCCCGGGTCATCGACATGGTGGCCCCCATCGGCAAGGGCCAGCGCGGCCTGATCGTTTCGCCGCCCAAGGCCGGCAAGACCGTGCTGCTGCAGAACGTGGCGCAGTCCATCACCGCCAACCACCCCGAGTGCTACCTCATCGTCCTGCTGATCGATGAACGCCCGGAAGAAGTGACCGAGATGGCGCGCTCGGTGCGCGGCGAAGTGATCTCCAGCACCTTCGACGAACCGGCCAGCCGCCACGTCCAGGTGGCGGAAATGGTCATCGAAAAAGCCAAGCGCCTGGTGGAGCACAAGAAGGACGTGGTCATCCTGCTGGACTCGATCACCCGTCTGGCCC
>CAZNBB010000264.1:0-3002 GCA_964571225.1 uncultured Gammaproteobacteria bacterium | reverse complement strand
GTTGTTTGGTGTGAGTTTGGAAGCCCAACACGGCAGCGGTTCGGATGGCGACCGTCTGTTGGGCTTCGCATTGCTCAGCCCAACCTACAAGTAAACGTAGGGTGCGATAAGCGCAGCGCATCGCACCAAACTCTGACAGGCGCTACCAACCCGTCCGGCGCAATGCGCTGCGCTTATTGCGCCCTCCATCTACCACATTGCGCGTCACAGAACATTCCTTTGTCTGTGCTTTCCGTGTTTTCCGTGGCGCATTTTTTTACATTCCGTGGGTTCCGTGGGTTCCGTGGCTCTCGGGTTTTCACGTCACGGAACTGGAACGTGGGCTTGTCCGAGAAATGTGCAGGTATAATCCGGGCCCATGGCGAAGCGATCCATATTGGTGATCAAGCACGGGGCCCTTGGGGATATCGTCCAGGCCTTCGATGCTTTTGCGAGCCTCAGGCAGGGCCACCCAGACGATCGGCTGGTGCTGATGACGTCTCCGCCGTTTGCCGGCCTGGCCCGGTTGATGCCCTGGTTCGATGAGGTGGTGGTCGATCCCCGCGCGGGGTTGTTGCGATTCGCCGCGAACTGGCGGCTCATTAGACTTCTGACGGCGGGCTGGTCACGGATCTACGACTTTCAGTGCTCGGGCCGCACGGCGCGCTATTTCCGCTTCATCATCCGCTGGACGGGCGCGGAGTTCGTCGGTACCGCGCGCGGGGCGTCCCACCCGCTGCCGTCCATGGATGGGGTCAACAACCGGGACCGCATGCTGCGTACCGCCGAACTGGGCGGGTGCCCGGCGACGCAGGCATCACTGGATTGGCTCAAGAGCGCTGCGGAGCCATGGCCGGACCGGCTGGCGGTGCTGGTGCCTGGCTGCTCGCCCGCCAAGCCCAGCAAGCGCTGGCCGGCCGAACGCTATGCCGAACTGGCCGGAATGCTCCTTGAAGCGGGCTTTCAGCCCGCGGTCGCCGGGACCGAGGCGGATCGGGCCGGGGCCGACGTCATCCTCGCGAAGGCACCGGACACCCTGGATCTCATCGGCAAGACGCCGCTCCCCAGGCTTGCCGGTGCGTTCAGCGCCGCGTCACTGGTGGTGGGCAACGACACCGGGCCCGTGTTCCTGGCGGCGCGCTGCGGCGCCCCGACGCTCATGCTGATGGGACCGGACACCGACCCGTCCATGTCGGCCCCGGTCGGCCCTCACGCGTCCTGGCTCAAGGTGGACGATCTGAACCGCCTCGAGCCGGCGGCGGTGCTGGAACGGTGCCGGGCAATGACGTCGGGCGAAGCGACCGCCTGATGGGGATACCTTTGGCGTAATCGGTCCGATAGCGCCTGCAAGCAGCAAGGCGCTTGCCCTTCGCCCCATCGGTCCGGCGTGCTGCGGGTGGACGTCTCAAGCCGTGATTTCTTGAAGTACTGCGGCCTTGGAAGGCAGAGGAAACGGCAGGTGGGTTACGGCGCAGACAACGCGCCTGAGCCACCCTACATCCGATGCGAATCCACCAAGCAAGTGCCGTTGTCCCTCACGGGTGCACTTGCCGGCTGTCCTTCGCCGCTCTTGCCGACACAGTCAGAGCAGGGGTTCGCGGATCCGGTCCAGCCGCGCGCTGACCACACGGATGTCCAGCACCTGCTCGGCCCGCGATCTCGCGGCCCGCTGACAGGTTCCACGCCGTTCGGGGTCGGCGGCCAGATCCCGTATCGCGGAGGCCAACGCATCGTCGGTCGGCGTTGCCAGTACCGTGCCCGCATCGCCCACCACTTCCGGCAGGCCGCCGCGTCGGGTGGCGATCAGCGCGCAGCCGCTGGCCATGGCCTCGATGGCGGCCAACGAACAGGGCTCCTCCCACAGGGACGGCACCACGGCGATCTCCGCGCCCTGCAGGCGCGCCATCACCTGCTCGTGGGGGTGGTAGCCGGTGATCTCGACCCGGTCACCCAGGGGCTGCAACTCGTTCATGACCTGGCGCTCGAAATCGGTGATCCGGGGCGAGTCACCGAACCAATGGGCGCCCACCAGCACCGCCCGCCAGCCATCCATGGCCGGCAGCGCCTTGCGCACCGCCCGGGCGAACAGCAAGGCGCCCTTGTCGGGGTTGATGCGCCCGACGAAAATCACTTCCTTGTTCTTGCGCTGGTCCGGCGGCAACGCGAAGCGGCGCGTGTCGATGCCGTTGAGGCTGGCATGCACCTTTGTCCGCCCCGGGTGCTGCTCCAGGCCATCGAGCATGCAGGTGCGGATGTAGTCGCTGACGCACACCACCGCCTGGACGCGATCCAGCAGTCGGCCCCGCGCCGCCGGTGAGCTCATGGCTTTGGTGTCCCTGGGATCGTTGTGCAGATACAGCAGCAGCGCCGCGCCCGGGAGCTTGCGCCGCAGCGGCGCGATGTACTGGGGCCTGTTGTGCACCTCGATGAGGGCGGGATTGATGCGCCGCAGCAGGGCGGCGGCGCCGGCCAGGTAGCGGGCAGTACGGCTGGCGGGCAACCACCGCGACGGCGTCACCGGCTGAAAGGCCGGCGTCTCGAACGGCGCCGTCACCGGCCGGCCCAGCACCACGGTGCGATCCCGGTAGCGGCTGGCCGAACAGATGTCCCGCACGCACAGACTCACGGCGCCCGCCCCCTGGGAAGCGTAGATCTCGCGATGGGGCAGCAGCACGGCGATGGTGCCCTGCCCGCCCCGTGCCTGACTTCCGCCCGCCGCCATCGCCTCCGATACCTACGCGGTTTGGGCACGCACCGGAGCCGACGCCGCCAGGTTCTCGTAGAGCCCAAGGGTGGCGTCCAGCATGGCGCGCAGGGTGAACGGATGGGTGGACGGAACAGCCGGCGGGGACTGATGCCAGGCGGCGAGCAGCTCCGCCATGGCCTGGCGGTCGCCCACCGGCACCAGCCCCGCCGGCAGCACCGCGCGCAGCTGCTCGGCGACGCCGCCGTGGTCGTAACCGGCGGCCGGCACCCCCAGGCTGAGGGCTTCGATGGTGGTGCGCCCGAAGGCCTCCGGGTCG
>CAZNBB010000263.1:0-3038 GCA_964571225.1 uncultured Gammaproteobacteria bacterium | reverse complement strand
TGGCAGTCATGAACCATATTGCACTGCAGGAGCAGATCCGAGGTATCGAATGGGCTCACACGATAGACTTGGGCGAGGGCGTCGTCACGCCCGGTAAATGGCCCGTCAACCCGCACATCATGGCCGCCTTCGATCAGATCGACTTCAAAGGCAAGAGAGTCCTGGATGTGGGAACCTGCAACGGACTGTGGTCGTTCGAAGCGGAGAAGCGGGGCGCAGCGGAAGTCCATTCCGTCGACTACCTGACCCACGTGGGCTATTGGTGCACGCCGGGCTACAAACTGGCTCATCAAGCCCTTAACTCAAGAGCCATATACGACCCTGACCTGTCCGTCTACGAAGTCGAGCAACTTGGTCGGCAGAGTTTCGATGTTGTGGTGTTCTGCGGTGTTTACTATCACCTCAAGTCCCCCTTGCAGGCACTGTCCAAGCTGCGCAGCGTATTGAGGACCGGCGGTTTGATCGTGATAGAGGGGCCGATAGTCCTCGATTCGGACCGATGCTATGCCAAGTTTCTCTATCGGGACGCGGTACCCGACAGAAGCAGTTGGTGGGTTCCGACCAGGCGCTGCCTGACAGAATGGATAGAATGCTCGTTCTTCGACATCCTGCAGGAATTCCCCGAAGCTGATCCTGTGGATTTCAAGAGCGTCCGTTACCGATCCAAGGCTCTGGTGAAGAGGCTGCTCGATCGGGAGACAGCGGTGTCCAAACGCAACGTAATACTCGCTAGAGCGGTTGCTCGGCACGATCCTCTGTGTTCCAAACAGGACCCCGATCTGCTGCCGTTCATGGAGTGATGGCTCGATTGCCCGTCGTTAACCCGTTCTGCCCTATGCTTGCCGTCCGCCAGCGGGGTTTTGGGGCGCGTTCTTTCGTCTGGTTGAAATCGGCTCTCTTCGGGTCGGTTTCGCACAGCGAGGATAGCCGCAATTTCTGTATCATGGCGGCGCACGGCTCCCCAACCACCGTGCGCCTGTCGTTCGCAGGGGCCGACCGTTGCTGGATAACGTGACGGTCCAGGAAATTGTGATCTACGAGGCGTTGCGACACCAGGCGCGTCTGATAGGCAGGCCGGCGGAGGCACTCATGGCTACCGGCTGGGCAAACGACGGCGCGGTCCTGGACCAGATAGACGTTACGCTCGCGGACGCGCTACTGCACGTGCGCAGGCGGCTTCCGGAAGGCGAAAGCCTGCGCCACTGCGAGGAATGCGGCGAGGAAATTCACCAGGTCCGCCGGGACGCCCTCAGGGCGGTTCGCCTGTGCATCGCCCGCCAAACTGGGCACGACCGGGAAGCGGCCACATTCGGCACCGACAACAGGCGCGGCAGCATGGACAGTCAACTCCGATGGAATACTGCACGCCCCCGCTCTGGGCGCGATCGGCCATTTCAATAACAGCGTCCTGCAGCATGGTCTCGGAACTGGAGGTCCTGCAGGTGGGCGGCCCTATCGAAGAGGTCGACATGCACGACATCCAGCAGGGCATCGACCAGGCGCAGCACGAGGACATCAAGACGGCCTATCAAAACCTGATGTGCGGCTCGCGCAACCAGCCGCGAGCCTTCGTCGGTGCGATCGAGCGACAGCACGCGGACTACCAGGCCCAGTACCTCGCCCAGGATGAATTCGACGCCATCGTGGATTCTCCATGGAGCACTGCGGCGAGCGCTAAAACGCAACAGACGGGAACAGTTCGCGCTGTTCCCGTCTGTTGCGTTTTAGCGTCTGGCTCCAGGTCCAAGCGATGTGCAAAGCGCTGGGGGGGGGAGCCGCAGCGGCTACTACGGATGGCGAGACCGTCCGCCCAGTCTTCGTTCGCAAGCCGACCAGCGCCTGCTGATGTGCATCGAGCAGGTCCATAGAGCTTCTCGGGGCTACTACGGCGAGCGCAAGACTTGGTAGCAGCTGCGCGCGGTGGACGAGCGCTGTGGGCGTCACCGCGTGGCGCGGCTACGGCGGCTGCACGGAATCATCGCCAAGTGGGTACGGTGCTTTCGCCAGTCGTATGCGGCGCGCAACAGCTTGCCGGCCGCACCGAGTCTGCTGACCCGTAATTTCACTGCGGAGCGGCCGGACCAGGTATGGGTGAGGCACGTCACGTCCGTACCCACTCGACGAGGATGGCCGTATGTCGACGTGATGCTCGATTTGTTCTATCGGCGCATTGTGGGGTAATCGATGAGCCACCGGATCGACCAACAGCTCGTTGCCGACGCATTGCAGATGGCCATTTATCAAGGTCGACCGCCACCGGGTCTGATTCAGCACAGCGACCAGGGCCAGCGATACATCGCTAGTGCCTACCGCACGGTGTTTGAAGATGGCGAGCAGGCACGATCGGCAATCTTCGAATACACCGAGGTGTTCTACAATCGCCAACGGCTTCACGAATTGCCGGGTTTCAAGAGCTCGGCGCCCCATGAAGCCAAGACTACAGTGGCTTAACCATGCGTCCGTAGAACCGGGGGTAGCCCGTGAAAACCCACGTACCATGCATGCACTGTCTTTTATCTCGCAATAGACCGCATCCCGTTGTTGTTAAACGGATATCTGCGGGGATACCTCAGGGCCAGACCTTGGGTGCTGGTGGATCACGCCTGCGTCGTCTAGCTGCTCGTAGTTCCCTGAGTAGGTGGCTTGCCAGTTTTCAGGCGTGTGCGTGCGGCCGGGTACACGGGCCGAAGAGCACCCAGTCGGCCACGGATCGGCATCCCGGCAGATACTTCTGTGCGACTGATTAGATTTTCTATTCGTCGGCTCGGCGCGAGTTCCATTGTCGGCGGAGCCCCAACATCTGCAGCACCATCCGTGGCAAGGTGGCTGCCTTGGAACGTCGCAGCAGCAGGTTGTTGGGGACGGTGGCTTTGAGGCGATAAGGCAGGGGTAGGTCGTAAGGAGTCCACAGGGGACGGGAGCGGGCTAGTGCCACCTCCCGGATGCTGGATACCGATTCGGGCAGCTCATGGCGGAGCCATCCAAGCAAGGAATCCAGGGCAGCCAAGCTGGTGAAAGGCGGGGGGTCGTCCGGCCTC
>CAZNBB010000262.1:0-3047 GCA_964571225.1 uncultured Gammaproteobacteria bacterium | reverse complement strand
CATAGTCAAACTTTTTAATCCTAATAAAAAGATTAAAATAGATAACTTCACTAGTATTAGTGATATAATAAATAATGCTCGTCATGATTACTACAGAGAATATTACGATAAACTATATCGCGCACAAAATAAACCCTATCTAGAGGACAATTCAAATGAAACGTCGTAACCAAAAAATTAAAATCTATAACTTTGATGGATTAGTAGACTTAAAACAAGACCCTTATTATAAAGATTATTTAATCATAGTTTATGGAGATGGTAATGAAGGTACATGGTATCTTTTTGTCCCCGATGAAATGGATGATGATTATAAACCTTACTTAATAAAAAACTTGGGGGTTAAGGACCCTACCGAACTCCAAAATATAATTGATACCTTTAATGAAGCCTTAAAGAATGGGTCTTATGATACTATCAAAGCCAAAAATATATGGCGCAATCAGTACACAAGTTCGGCTTATACAGACAAAGGAATCACGTTAAGCTTGAAACCTCGCAAGGGTACCGTAGGTTATTCTTGGACAAAGATGAGAACGAGGAGGCACAAAAATGGCTCTTTTAATTGAAGCTTACCGTGTAATAATAAAACTGTCAGCTCTTGAAGATAAATATCCGGGCGGTTTGGAGGAATTAAAGTATAAAATTCCCAGTGAAGTTGTCTATAAAGATGATGATCTGCTGGCTGTTGGATTTATGAATAGAGGTTATTCGGATCTTTTTTTAGATATAATGATTGATAAGGGACTAAATCAAAATGATGTCGCTTCTGTTTCTCAGAATTATGGATTTATTTATCCAGCAAGCTGGTTAAAGTTAAGTAAACTAAGAATGGATGACGGAGGCAATGTGGTAAAGGTCGCCTACTTAAACGATAAAAGACTGGTTTACGAATTTGTAGCACCTTCCGGGTGGCACTTCAAAGGTTCTTTAAGTGAGGTCTAAAGTGGTGGGTCGGGTAGGTTGGGCATTGTCTGACCTACATGACCAATACCCGCCCAATATTGGTATAAGAAAAATGACTAAAACGATCTCTATTCATTGGTTAAAATGAATAAATCGAAGTTTCATAGATAAATCGATTTATTTGAAAAAAAAATTTGGATTGTTTAATTTTGTAAGACAATTGTGTGGGGTAAAAAAATAATTTTTGTAAAACAACCAACTAAAAGTTTTCTTAAAATATTCGATTATAAATTATTTCAAATAAACTTCTACTAACTAATTATAGGCGGGGAAAATGAAATCAAATGTCGCTCTTCTAATACTTTTAGTATTATCAATTTTGTCTTGGAACTGCTCCCAGAAAAACAACCCGGTCACACCCAACCCAACTAACCCTGTGCATAATACGGTGCACAATGGGCGATTCGGTGTAACATATTTAAACGGACTTGCCAAGATTTCTAAGACAAGTTCTGATTCTGTAAATTTTGATCTTGGAGATTTGCGAGGAAGCAAATCGTTTTACTTCATCTTGCAGAACACCGGTGACACCAGCATAACCAATATTTCACTGACATCCACTGATACTTCTTTAGTAATAACGCCGTCGCATATTGCAGTGTTAAATACTAATGGAACAAGTTCGGTACTTCAAACAGTTAAAGTGACTATACTTGATGGTACTTTAATTGAGAACGGAATCGGATCCGTTCCGTTACAGCCAATGGGTGATTTAATGAAGTCGATCCAAATAGTTGGATCTTCCAACAGCACGGTTTCATTAAACTTAAACCTAACAATGCATTCGTATGTAATGGATATTACCATGTTTTCCGGATTAGATACAGTAAACTTTTCTAGTGCAGATCCAAATATCTTTTCGTCGGTTCCATTTTATAATGTACCTAAGGTTGATTCGATTTGGAGTATACAAAATATAGGTAATGTACCTATTAAAGTTACTGTATACACTCAAAACTTTGACAGTCTAATTAGCAAACAAACTCTTAATCCTAATCAAACAATGACATTTCCTATTATTATTAATGCAATGGGAGTATCGGATAATATAACTATCGAGGATTATACAAATACTATATATAATTCAAAGAAATTTTATCCAAATAAAGCTGGGTTATTATACTTTCAAGTATACCGGATACAATAAGATAAAGCACCAGAACCTCTGGTGCTTTTTTTTACATTAAGTTTTTAAATACAACGGTAAGAGTTAACCACTTTTTATATTAAGCTATTCCCACACCTTTCCAACCATCTGAAGTATACATGTAAAGTTTACGACCAGTCATACTATAATAAATATCTCCATAGCGGTTATCTGTAGAAGGTTGGGAGTATAGGTTTCCTCTAAACCGCATGACATTGTAACCATTAACAGTAAACGATGAACTCGAAATGGACATGAATTCTGTGCCATTTGCTGGGGTATCCTCAAATAATTTGACTGTTAATGTACTAGCTGAGTAGTTTGAATCGGTCTGAACCGCCGAAATGTTTAAGACAGCGTTATAATACCATGTATTGTTGTTCAATGGGTTGGTATCATCACTTGGGCTGTTGTAGAATGATACATATCCGTATGTAGCTTCACCAGGGAATTGGGGTGAATTTGGCTGTGCAAATAGAGCAACTGAACATCCTACGTAACTTGGGTCTCCTATAGCAATCGAGGTCTTATAAGCATCGCTTGCAGAATCGGTATGTACAACACCTTTAAAATAAGCATCTCCGGTTGTACTCAAATAAAACTTTGGAGCATAAATTGCACCTGCAGAACTTATTGTTATACCGCTAGAAGAATAATTGTTTGATGGTTGTTTTGTTCCTGAGTATAAAGAAAATGATATAATAAAAATTAAATGTTACGATAGACTTACTTTGAAACATTAGATTAGAAAAGATATTGGTAATGGACATATAGTTCGGTATGCAATAACGGATCAAAATATTATTCTAATTAATGCTATGTATGCCAAATAGGGTGCGGCCTTTCTTTGGATAAAATATTTATAAATAGCATTGGGAAAGAAGATTTCAAAGTAGATCTCACCGCGAACGGTTCCATACACCCACGCCCCGGT
>CAZNBB010000261.1:0-3053 GCA_964571225.1 uncultured Gammaproteobacteria bacterium | reverse complement strand
GGATCGTCGTAGTCATGCTGTTCCGGCGTGGTAAGCAGCAGCGGTTTCATGGCTTGTCATTCAGTGGACAGGCAATCAGCCCGCCTGTTGCACCAGCCGATCGCCGGCCGGCGTGGAGGTGCCCGACAATGTGGATGAGCTCGTCAATATTCGCTGGAATGCCAAGTGTGCAATTTGTGCCCGGCCGCACTCGTACCGCGCCGGCAGCCCGGATACCGGTGCAACAGGCTGACAATGGAAGGGCCTGGTGAATCTTGCGCCGGTCGTCTTCGGCGACCGCGCTTATTCTAGTCGGCACCGCGCCGAGGAACTTGACGAATTGCGAACGCCGACGCCCCGTCGACTTCGACTGGACGACAGGCGCCTAAAGACTGCCGGAAAGCGCCACGGGATAGCGCCCGTTCGCGTCGGGAGGACCGAGGTACTGCAGCTCCGAACGCAACTGCTGACCCTTCGCCCCCCTCGGTTTGAGGGTCGCGGTCACCCGGTAGCTGCCGTTGGCTGACAGCGTCGCCTCGCCCTGCACCTGCAAAGGGCCGCTGCCGCTGTCCTTTATGACACCCCGAATGCCGTCTTTGGCGTTTTCCAACTGCACCGTAAAGCCCCCCAGATCCATGGCCACCGGATCGAGGACCTGGGCGTGCTCCCACACGATCTCGCCGCTGGCGGCATCCGGCCAACGGCTGCCGAAGCTCACCCGCTTGAGGTCGGCGCGTACCGCTCCGCCAAGCTCCACCGGCATATTCGAACCGAACAGCTTGGCCAGCGCAGCGGCCGGCAGCTCCGCGTGCAACTGTCGGACATAGGCATTGCCGATAACGCCGCGGCCCACGCGGGCCTGCCCCTGGCCGAGGTCTCCGCCCCAGCGCAGCTGATATTCCAGCCGGCCCAGCAGCAGTGCCTGGGGACGCAGCTGCCAGTCGGCCGCGCCCAGGTCCCGCCCGTTCACCACCACGCTTGCCGCCCGGCCTGACCACAGAGAGCCGGCCACGTCGCCCAGCGCAAGCTCGTGGACATGGGGTGCCACCCAGCCGTAGACGTAGCGCGCCGGCACCAGCCCGACCAGGAAGAGCACGTAGGCCAACAGGCCCACCAGCGCAAGAGGAGCGGCGCGCCTCACTGGGAAGCCCCCTGCAGGGTCAGCCGCACGTTGACCCGCCCGGGCGTATCCTGGCTTTCCACGCTCACCACCTGGGTACGCACTCCGTAGGTGTTATCCAGTTGACCCAGCCACAGCACCGTGTCATCGAAAGACACATTGTCCATCCAGACCCGCACGCTGTCCGCCCCCTCCGGTTCGATGCGGCTGATGCCGCCGCCAAGCCCCGCCTTGCGGGCCGACTGATCCACCAGAGCCAGCAGGGACTGGCCGTTGCTCCCCTGGCCCTGGCGCCGGTCGGCGGCCCGCAGGGCCCGTACCTCGCGGGCCTTGCGCTCCATCCACTGCAGGGTCGAACGCTGCTGTTCCACCGAACTTCTCAGGTGAACCAGATTGCCGTAGAACGGCTCCCACACGACCATGTAGCCCAGCAGCACGACCGCCAGCGCCGCGCCCGCCACCAGAATGCGTCGCTCCCGTTGCTCGAGGCTCATGAACCACGCACGAAACCCGTTCATGCGCCGCCCTCCGCGATCCGCAGGCGCCCCTGCACGCGCTGATCGGAGCCGGTAGTGGCCGAACGGATATCCACCTTCAATTTCGCCTTCTCACCCAGACTGCGCTTGAGCTGGTCGAGGGTGTGCAGGTCCTTGGTGGACAGTTTCAGGTCCAGCTGCCCGCTGCGATAGTTGAGGCCCTCGATACGCACATCGGGTATCTCATGGAGGACCGCGCCGGTGCGTCCGAGCAGTTCCAGAAAACCCTTGCCGCCGCCCTGCTGACTGCGCTGCAACTCCTCCAGCCCCTGGGCCATCTGGGCGCGGGCGTCCACGACCCGGCGCTCTTTCGGGAAGGTGGTGCGGAACACCTCGACGATGTTCTGTCTCAACTGCTGCTGCTGGCGCGAGAGCTGGTACGACTCCACACCCATGGCGGTCAACCCCACCACGGCCACCACGGCCAGCAACGCCGCGGTCGCCCGCCACGGCCGCCACAGCCGGCTCACCTGGGCCCGACGGCTGTAACTGCCCTGCAGCAGGTTGAAAGGGCCCGTCTCCGCGATGCCCGCCGCCAGCAACTCCAGCCCGTCGCCGGACGCCTCGGTGACGGACTCCACATCGCCCAGGTCCACCCCGGCAAGGCCGGCGTCGCCGTACATCCGCAGGCGGGCGGGCCTGGCGTCCGCCTCTTCCAGCGCGATGGGCAGCACCTGAGGCAGAATGTCCCCATCGGCTTCGAATCCCCCGTGGGCGCCGGTGCGCACCAACGCCCTGGCGCCGTCCATCCACAGGCTCCACTCGTTCTCCCGCCAGGGCAGTGCCAGGGTTTCGGGGCACAGCAGATCGGCGCTGATGCCGGCACGACGCAGCTGACTCTGCCAGCGGTCCATCAACGCACGCGCCACCACCGCCACCGCGAACTCCCCGCTACCCTGTTGGGGGCCGAGGGCGAAATGCAGATCCTCCACATCCCCCACCACCTGTTCCTCCAGGGCGTAGGGGACGGCCCGCAAGGCCCTCTGACGGTGCTGGGTGGGCAAGGTCACCCGAGTCAGGAGGACGTCCTGGGCCGGCACCAGCACCACCACCCGCCGGCCCGCCGCCAGGGCTGCGGCCTCTTCCAGAGGGCCCTCGCCGGCGGGACCCGCGGACCGGCCGGCCGTGTCGGCCACCGTCCACCGGGCGCCGCCGTCGGCGGCGCCGATCCGGATCAGTAATTGCTCTGCCATGGGAAAAATCTCAATTGTTATGCTCGGATCGTACCCAAAACCCGGCGCTCTGGGAAACGCGGCCGGCCAGAATTGCCCGTGAAACCGGCACCGGAAGTCCCCGCATCCTCAGCGGGCCCCGCGGGTACGCATCAGCACCCGGGTCTGGCCGTTGTCCGCCCGCTCCACCTTGCTGTACATCAGCACCCGTCCGTTGCCGACCCGCGCATCGCTGGTCACCAGAAA
>CAZNBB010000260.1:0-3057 GCA_964571225.1 uncultured Gammaproteobacteria bacterium | reverse complement strand
AAGCCATGAAACCGCTGCTGCTTACCACGCCGGAACAGCATGACTACGACGATCCGACCGTAGAGCGCAACGAGCGCCGGCTGCAGCGCTGGCTGGACCAACTCCCCTTGATGAATCCGCCCGCCGCATTGCCGGCGCTGCTGGAGGCCCTGGAGGCCTGCAACGCCCAGCGCATGGACGGCCGCGAGCGCCTGCGGCTGCTGGAATGCTACCGCCCGGCGGTGGCCAAGCTGTTCATGACGGTCCTGCAGGGACGGATTACGCGCCTGCGCGGGACGCCGGCGGAGCGCGAGCAGGTGGTGGAGAATCTGGAGGCGTGCTGCCTGGCCATGGCCGGCGGGTACAAGCTGGTGCTGTCCGGCAACGTCCACGGCAACGAGCGCCAGTACGCCAAACAGCTTCCGCTGGTTCTGTTGCGGGCCATGGAGCATCTGGCTCAGGGGCTCCTGCACAGCTACCGCTACTACCGTCCGACGCCGCCGTTCGCCTTGCTGGAGCTGCATCGGATATACGCTCACGCGGCCCAAACGGGCCATCTGGATGCCATGCCCGATAACGTGTCCGGTGCCGGACAACCCATCTCGCTGGCCAGCCTTTACCGGCAGATGCTGCTGCTGACCCTGGCCGACCCTTACCGGTTGGCCGACGGCGAGCTGGCGACTATCTTTGCCAGCCTGGTGCCGTACGCGCCGCTGTGCCGGCTGGAGAGCGGCGCCGCCTGGGAGGGGGCCGGCGAGGGCCTTTATCTGGTCGACATGGCCAGCGACAGTCCGCCGCGCGCCTGCGTACGCCTGTCTTCGCCCGGCGATGGAGACGATCCCTGGCTGCTGGATGCGACGGCCGCCGTAAAGGCCATGCATCAGCGCCTGGCACAACTGCCCGCGGAGCAGCGCCGCGGCAGCCCCGAGGCGGTGTTGCTGCGTCAGCTGTTGCCGGAGGTGGCGGCCGGCGAACGCCGTGCCCAGGAGCGCCGCAACTGCGAAGACCAGGTCTTGCTGCTGGCGGGGGTGGAAGCGGTTCACCGGTATCTGGCCGGACAACCGCAGACCGACGCCGTTGACGGCGCCGTCGTGGAGCCCGACCTGTGGGACGTGGTAGACCGCAGCGAAGGGGGGCTGCAGCTTGCGGGGGATGAAGGCGGCATCAGCCACCTTGAGGTGGGAGAACTGGTGGGCGTGGTGAGCGATGCCCAGGCCAGCGACCAGGCGGTTTCGTTGGCCGTGGTCCGTTGGCTGCGGCGTGACCGCGACCGGCGCTTGCAGCTGGGAATGGAGATCATCCCCGGTGTACCCGCGCCGGTGCGCTGCGGACGCCAGGGCGAGCCTGCCGGCGACGCGGCCGAGTGCCTGTTCATTCCCTCCCAGGCCGGCGGTGCCGCGGCGACCCTGCTGGCACCGGTCGAGCTCTATGAGCCCCAGGCCCGCCTGTTGGTGCAGGCGGGCAACCGGGGCGTGCCCGTGTGTGCGGGAACAGCTCTGCAGCAGACCCCCCGCTTCGATCATTTCCACTTCAGCGCCGATCGGGACGCCTGAGCGCCCTGTGTCGAGCTTTTCTAGGCGGCGGGCTCGCCCATATAGCGCCGCGCCTGCGCGACCAGGGTTT
The DNA here is from genome assembly GCA_964571225.1 of uncultured Gammaproteobacteria bacterium. Taxonomy (GTDB): domain Bacteria; phylum Pseudomonadota; class Gammaproteobacteria; order DATFLG01; family DATFLG01; genus DATFML01. Next base: position 1,455 of record CAZNBB010000260.1, on the reverse strand, counting down.
CCGGCTGGACAGGCTTGGTGATGAAGCCCGCCATGCCCGCTTTCAGGCACCGTTGGCGGTCTCCCTCGGTGGCGCTTGCGGTGAGCGCGATGATGGGCACCTCGGGATGGCTGCCGGGGTCGGCATGCCAGGCGCGGGCGGTCGCCGGGCCGTCCAGTTCCGGCATGCGCATGTCCATGAACACCAGTCCGTAGCGCCGGCGGCGCAGGGCGGCCAGCGCCTGGGTGCCGGACGCGACCACATCCACCTGGTAGCCGGCCTTCGCAAGTACGGTGCGGGCCACATAGGCGCTGATCTCGTTGTCTTCTGCCAGCAGGATGGGCGCGTTGGCGACGGGTGCCGGTGGGGCCTGTGACAGGACGGGTGCAGGGCACTCCAAGGACGGCGCATCGGCGGCGCGGCTGGCGCCGACGGCCAGGGGCCAACGCAGTTCCAGCCAGAACAGGGTGCCGGTGCCCGGTGTGCTGGTGACGCCGATGCGCCCGCCCATCAGCGCCACCAGGCGCCGGCTGATGGCCGTGCCCAGGCCGGTACCCCCGAACCGGCGGGTGGTGGAATTGTCCGCCTGGCTGAAGCTGTCGAAGATCCGGTCCAGGCGATCCCGGGGTATCCCAATACCGGTGTCCTGCACTTCGATGCGTAGGACGACGGTGGTCCGCAGCTCCGGCCGCAGGCGTATGGTGCGCACCGTCACGCCCCCTCGCTCGGTGAACTTGACGGCATTGTTCACCAGGTTGAGAAGCACCTGCCGCAGTCGCAGGCCGTCTCCTTCCACTTCCGGAAGTGTCCGTTCTCCGTCCACCTTGAGCCACAGCCCTTTCTGGGCGGCATGGGCACGCTCCATGTCCACCGCCTGACGCACCACGTCCAGGACGTCGAAGCGCCGTTTCTCGAGCTCCAGACAGCCGGCTTCTATCTTGGAGAAATCCAGGACATCGTCGATCAGCGTGCGCAGCATGTGCGCGCAGGTTTCCAGGCTCTGCACGTAGCCGCGCTGGTCGGCGCTCAGCCGGGTGCCGGCGAGCAGGGAGAGCATGCCCACGGCGCCGTTCAGCGGCGTGCGTATTTCGTGGCTGATATGAGCCAGGAAGCCGCTCTTGGCCTCGTTGGCGCGATCCGCCGCCTCCCTGGCCTGATGCTGGCTGCGCAGCAGAGAGTTCAGGTACACCGGCAGCAGGGCCAGGGCGATCAGCTGGAATGCGGCTTCAAAGGGATGAATATCCAACTCGCCCATGGAGACCAGCACCAGAGCATAGGCCGACACGCTGAGCACAGTGGCCCACAGCAGGTCGCGGGCGCCATAGCGTGTGCCGTAGGCGATGAAGATCCACAGGTAGGTCAGTACGAACGGACTGTTGACCAGCCCCGTGATGGCGACCGCCACCGTTGCGGCGGTGATGTCCGCCACCATGGACAAGTGCCGTTGCCAGCTTTGCCCGGCGAAGCGGTAGGCGG
>CAZNBB010000259.1:0-3105 GCA_964571225.1 uncultured Gammaproteobacteria bacterium | reverse complement strand
GCGCGGCGTCGGCGTAGCCGCCCACCTCCACGGCCTGCTCGAACAGGGGAATGCGGGTCTCATCCCACAGGTCCCGCCCGAACAGATACGGTGAGTTGGCCGCCACCGCCACCAGCGGCGCCGCCACGATATGGGCGCTGTTGTAGCAACGCATCCCATGAGCCAACGGCACCTGGAAATGGATCTGGAATGAGGTCGCCGCGGATTCCAGCATCACGTCCCGATGACTGGAGTGCAGGTGCTCACGACCGTGTATCTCCAGTTGCAGCGCCCTGCCCTGACGCTGGCGGAATACCTGTTCGTTGAGAGCCCGATAGCGGCGCAGGCGCGACATGTTGCGGAGCGTGAGGTCGGACTCCTCCAGCGTGGGCAGAATGCCGATCATCAGCAGACCGGTGCCCATGGCCTCGGCAGCCTTGCGGCAACGCTGCCAGGTACCGTCCAGAGAAGCGTGCAACCTGTCCAGGGCCGCGCCGCACAGGGGTTCGGGGGGACCGTTCAGCTCGACATTGAAGCGCGCCAGTTCCGGAACCACCAGCGGATCGTCCAGGGCGGCGAGATAGGTCTCATTGAGAGGCGCGGGCCGATTCCGCTCGTCCACCAGCCAGGCCTCCAGCTCGAAGCCGGCCACCGGGCCGCCCCGGGCAAAACGGCCGTCACGAAACCATTGGCGCAACAACTCGGTCTCGATACCCAGACGGCGTCGGAATCGTATGAAGTCATCGTCCGTGAAGCGACTGTCGGTGATCTCCTGGCCCATGACGCGCCCCCACGTCCACGGTCCCCTCCCGTGCAGCAAAGACTACACGGGTTGATGGGCCGGCAACAGTCCGGGGCGCGTGGGCCGCAATGGGGCGGGAACGGTTGGGTTGCACTCAGCCCCGCCCATGAGTCCCGGCAAACCCTGCCGACTGCAGCATTCGCAGGTTGCGCTGAAACAAGGAAACTCACCACAAGCCCCCCGGGCCGTGGCTCTAGTCGTCATCGGGGGACTCGTCGTATTGGGATTCCAGCAGATCCGCCCACCGCGTTTCATGCTTTTCGACGAATCTCAGCAACTGCTGTCGAAACGCCAGCAATTGCCGCTCGAACGCCTCGAAATCCCGACCGCCGTCCACCAGCTTGGCGGAGCGCTCCAGGTTCAGCAGGGCGTCTCGCAGGTTCAGGCTGGCCGCCATGGCGCCTTTGACCTGCTCCCTGGGGTGGGGAATCCAGCTGCGGTCGGAAGTCACCGAGCGCAGATTCTCGCCCACCTCCAGAACGCGCTTGCGCAACCGCGGGAGGGTTCCGATCTTGGCGCTTTTCAGGTCGGCCCACACGCAAAGGTCCAGCAGATCCCGCCATCGGTGGCGCAGGTCGGCAACCTGATCGGGATCGAACGCGAAGGATCGGGCGACGGCTTGTTCGTCAAAGGCCATGACTGACATCTCGCAGCGCAGGCCGGCCCGGCAGCCGGCACGTTCAGTGTTGGGAGGTAAGCAGAGCGTCCAGCGCGGCCAGGCGCTCGGGGGTGCCCACATCGACCCAGCGACCGCGATAGTGCTCGCCCGTCACCTCATCGCGGTCCATAGCGGCGCGCAGCAGCGGCGCCAGGGCGAATCGTCCCGGCTCGGTATTGTCGAACAGCGCGGGGCGATACACGCCGATGCCGCTGAAAGTCAGCCGCGGGCCGCCGGTCTGGCGCACCCTGTGGCCGTCCAGCACGAAGTCACCGCCGCCGTGATGGTCCGGGTTGTCCACCAGGATCAGATGGGCCTGGCCCTCGGGTGCGGCGGTCAGGCGGGCGAACGGATAGTCGGTCCAGACGTCCCCGTTGACCACCACGAAGGGTTCGGTGCCGAGCAGGTGCAGGGCATTGCGGATGCCGCCGCCGGTTTCCAGGGCGCCTTCCGGCTCCGGGGAATACTGTATGCGAGCCCCGTAACGGGCGCCGTCCCCCAGATAGTCCTCGATCGCCCGACCCAGATGGGCGTGATTGATCACCAGGTCCCTGATGCCGGCCTGTACCAGTGCCTCGATGTGGTACTCGATCAGGGCACGCCCTCCGACCGGCAGCAGCGGCTTCGGGGTGCGGTCCGTCAGCGGCCGCATGCGCTCGCCGCGCCCGGCTGCCAGAATCATTGCTCTCACGGCGTTCTCCGAACAGGCGGACTTCAGGGCCGGGCAGGCGGCGCACTACTCGCGCGGTAACCGTCACACCCCGGCACCCATTGTATCCATGGCAATGCAGGCCGGCAGGATGCGCCTGTTGCCGGGACGTATCTGCAGCAAAGAAAGCCTATCCGATGCTGCCCGCCTTTTTCGCTTCCATGGCCGGAACCACCCGCCTTTCCACGAAGTCGTGCAGGCCCTTCAACTCCTCGTAACGTCCCGTCACTTCGCGCAGATAGCCCAGGGTACGAGGAATGTCCGCCAGATACCCCGCCTTGGCGTCGCGGTGATACAGGCGTGCGAAGATGCCCGCCACTTTCAGTTGGCGCTGCACGCCCATCCAATCGAACCAGCGCAGGAAACGGGCCTCGTCTTCTGGGCTGTCGGTATCACGCAGGACGCCGGAGTGCAGCGCCAGATCGTGATAGCCCAGGGCCCAGCTCTCCACCTGCTGGCGCGGCCACTGGATGTAGGCATCGCGCAGCAGGGAAACGAGGTCGTAGGTCACCGGACCGATGACCGCATCCTGAAAATCCAGAATGCCCGGATTGTGGCGCTCGGTCACCAGCAGATTGCGGGAATGAAAATCCCGGTGCACGCACACCTGGGGCTGCGCCAGCGCCGCGTCCGCCAACTGTTGGAAAACGTCGGTGAGCAGCTGCGCTTCCTCGGACGACAACGCCAGGTCCAGGTGCCGGCCGAGGAACCAATCGGGGAACAGTTGCATCTCGCGCAGCAACAGTTCGCGGTCGTAGGGTGGCAACTCGTCTGCACAGGGCCCACAGGCCTGAATCACCAGCAGGGCGCCCAGCGCATCCCCGTACAACCGATCCGCCGTATTTTCGTCCAGCGCCGACAGGTAATCCCGTGTGCCCAGATCGGAGACCAGCAGCAGGCCTCGTTGCAGGTCGGCCTCCAGAACTTCCGGGACATTCAAACCGAGGTTCGCGAAGC
>CAZNBB010000258.1:0-3114 GCA_964571225.1 uncultured Gammaproteobacteria bacterium | reverse complement strand
ACATTGCCACCGGCAACCCGGGCGCCGTCATCCAGAACGCCGCCAACGGCACGAAAACGACCACGTGGGCCAAGTTCAATGCCCTCGCCAATGCCCTTGCCAACTGCGTGCAGACCGTGCCCAGCGCGCCGGCCTGTCAGGATCTGATGAGCAACGCCACCCCGAGCGGCGGCAGTGCGCCGCAGAACACCCTGCAGGCGATAGTGGACGTAGCGCGCAACCCGACGCACAACGTCAGCGCTTTGCTGGGGTTGGCGGCGGGAGGACCGTACACCAGTCCGGCGCCGGCCACCAGCGCGAACAGCCTGACCCTGGCGTTGCAGTACACGGGCGGGGGCTTGGGTTATCCGGCGGGCATCGCGGTGGATGGTGCCGGCAATGTATGGGTTGCCGATGACCTCCCCACTGGCCTCGGCAGGGTGACCAAGCTGGCTCCCGACGGCACACCGTTGTCGCCCGCGCCCCTGGGTTTCAGTGCCGGAGTATCGTACGGGCCCAACGGTATTGCGGTGGACGGCGTGGGGCATGTCTGGGTGGCCAACTCAGGTACGTTCGCCACCCCCGGCACCAGTGTCACCGAGCTCGCGGCCGACGGCACGCCGCTGTCGCGGGCCACCGGGTTCACCGGCGGCGGACTTTACGGGCCTGAAGGGATAGCCGTCGACGGGTCCGGCAATGTGTGGGTCAGCAATTACCCTGCCGCTGCCGTGAGCAAACTGGGCGGCGATGGCTCGATACTTTCGCCCTCCGGCGGTTTCACCGGCGGTGGACTGAACGGACCGAAAGGCATTGACGTGGATGCGGCAGGAAACGTGTGGGTCGCCAACAGCGCCAACAACAGCGTCACTGAACTCGATGCCAATGGTTCGCCCGTGTCGCCGTTCAACGGTTTCACCGGTGGCGGATTGGACGGGCCACGAGGCCTTGTAGTGGACGATTCCGGTCACGTGTGGGTGGCCAACGACCTAGGCGACAGCGTCACCGAGTTGGCCCCTGACGGCACGGCACTGTCGTCGTCCACCGGCTTCACCGGTGGCGGATTGAATGGACCTGCCGGCATCGCCGTGGATGGGGCGGGGAACGTTTGGGTGGCCAATAGCAACGGGAACAGCGTCACGGAGCTGGCTCCTGATGGCACGGCACTGTCGCCGTCCACCGGGTTCACCGGCGGCGGAGTGACCAACCCCACCGGCATCGCCGTGGACGGCGCCGGCAACGTGTGGGTAACCAGCGGGGTGGGCGCGGTCGCCGAGTACGTGGGCGCGGCGGCGGTGCGCTAGCACGGGACGGCATCTGCCACGGCGCCGTCCGTCGCGCACAGACGCAATCAATTGACTGCCTTCGCCCTGCGGTGTGGGTGGGGCCTTTCACTTCCCGCAACCCGTGTTACCCGCTTGCCGGGGCCGATCGACGGCCTCGCGTCCAACCCAACCCAGGCTGCCCCCGACCCTCGCCGATAGGCGCTGTGCCTGCGAATCCTCGGCCGACGTCAGGCGCGACTGACCGATCGCCCACCGCACCAGTTTTGTTCAGCCTCGCATCCACGTCGGCACCAGGCACCGGTTCGCCCAGTTTCCCCGGTACTACTTGAACACACTGCGCCTGCGGTGCGTTTCATCCGTGCAGCCCTTCGGATCGGCTGCCTGTCTGCCCGTGGTTCGACAGACGAAAAGCGCTCCATTCGGTCGCCTACGCCAACCGCCTTTCAAACTCCCACCCGCCCCTTGTCACGAAAACGCCATATTCGCACCAATGCTGTGCGAACAGCTTGCGTGCGGGTACCACCGTAGTGCAGTGCGGTGCGGTCTCGATGGAAAAAACCGCGAAAACCCGCAAAAACGCGCAATAAACATATACAAATCAATAATAAATCATTTTGGCACGCCGATTGCTGACAAGTGGGGCGTAGCAGGGTGTATGACCCTGAATCGAATTTTTCTCTAAAGCAAAACAATTTTGGAGGCAATCCATGCGTATGCAAAAGACCCTGCTTTCCATCGGCGTAGCGGTAGGCCTGGGCGTTGCCAGTGTGCCCGCCAGTGCTGCTCCGCTGGGTGCGACTCTCTACGGTGACCTGGCTCTCGCGCTGGTCTATCAGGGCGGCGCCGGTGCCGGCACGCAGTCCAACACCACATTGAACGACAACGTGTCCTTGCTGGGCGTGAAGGGCGATGCGGCCGTGATGGACGGCACGAAGTTCATCTATGACTTCAACTTCATTCTGGATATGCCGCACGGCGGCGGAACGCCCAGTACCCATCTTGGTTACATCGGGCTGGACGGCCCCTACGGAACCGTCACCGCCGGTCGCGACAACGGTCTGTTCAATCAGATGGTCGATGGCAGCACCTACCAGACCAACTGGTTCTACACCCCGGGCATGTCCGCCCTGCAGGTCGACACCGCCGTCAAGTACGTGAGCCCCGACATGAGCGGTCTGCAGGTGGGTGTGCAGGCATTCGACCTCGGCAAGAGCGCCAACTCGACCACCAATTACACCCTCGCGGGCACCTACGGCATGGGTGGGTTGACCGTCGGCGCGGGTTTCACGAGCTATTCGAAGTACGGTGACGGCACCACCGCCTACACGGCTTCGTCCGACACCAACCAGTTCGGTGAGGCGACCAACACCTTTGCGGGCGTGCTCCTCAAGAGCAAAGCCGGCGTCAGTGGCGGCTACAAGATGGGCCCGTTCGACGTGGTGCTTGCCTACGATTCGCGCAAGCCCTATGACGTACCCGGCTACACCACCACCAGCAACATTGGGACGGTGATGCTGACCGGCTCCTATGCCGCCACCAGCACGGTCACCCTGACGGGTAACTACTCCCATACCGACCAGGGCGGCACCGGCGGCGTGAAGGGCAACATCGTGACTCTGATGGCGTCCTACGCGCCGAAGGACAATCTGTTCTTCTCCGTGGAGTTCCAGCATGCCGACAAGGATGCCAACTTCACCGGCATCACCGGTACGACCTACGCGACCGGAACCGAGGGCAGCAATGCCATTGCCGTCGGCGCGACCTACAGCTTCTGAGGTCTGTTCGTGTGACTCGGTCGAGGCGCCTCCCAGAGGCGCCTCGCTGAGACGCCGGACGTGGGTCGTCCGGTGCG
>CAZNBB010000257.1:0-3182 GCA_964571225.1 uncultured Gammaproteobacteria bacterium | reverse complement strand
AGCACTAACCGCAGGCGGATCCGGCAATCAAGGGAGGTCTTCGTTTCAGACGATCCCGGTCAGACCAACCTCGCGATGCTTGCCGAGGTCGGGCAGTTCCGGGTACGTAGTCTTGGCACCGGCTTGGTGGATTTCGACGATTTCCGCCAGACTCCCCACTACGACTATTTCTACCGCGAATCGGCCATTTCCGACCGCATATGGGTCGTGTTTCCGATCGATGGCGACAGCGAGTCATGTTTCTGCTTCGACAAGTACTCCGGTAGCGGATGCTTTACAGAACAGGAATTGATCATTGCCGGCGAGGCATTGCGGGGTGTCAAATGGTTCCACCGCCAGATTCTGCGGAGCCACGGTGTAGGTGTGCGCGTCTCTAGACTCACACCGGCAGAACACCGGGCGCTGCATGAACTGCTTTCCGGTGATTCGGAGAAAGTCATTGCCGAGCGGCTCGGATGGACGCCGGCAACTGCCCATCAGTACGTGAAGGGACTGTACCGCAAGTTCGGCGTGCGCCGGCGCGCAGAACTAATGTCCCTTTGGCTCAAAGGTCGTCTGTGACGCTGCGTCGCAAGCCCTATAAGTTGCCGATTATCTGACTGCCGCCCTGCGGCTGCGCGGCCGCTATAGCTTGCGCTCTGTTGCCCAACGCTGAGATGGGCGCCGTTGACGCTTGACGAGCGAGCCGCAGATGCAGCACCCGTGATGGCTATCTGATACGCCTCCTGATCAGGAGGTGGTTCTGCGTGGTTTCCCTCGCTAAAGTACGCTGCCGAAACTGTCCTTTGGGACGCGGGACTCAGCCTGTGAACTTACGACTGAGGGCCGGTTGATCCCCGGGTACGGATGCCGCAATGCGGACATCCGTAAGGCACTGGTGTGGTCCACCTTTGCGAATCGTCCGCCGCGCCCGCTGGCGCGGCGTGCTGCTATGCGGCCCGTATCGCTGCCTAGCAGGAAATTGACATTAATTGCAGGGGTCATGTCGTGCGCAGGCGTATCCAAATCGCGTCCACACAGGTGCCCATAGGACTCACCGATTCGGGGGAGAACAATGAAAATCCCATTTTCGTCCGTTGGTATACCCATTCTGGTCGCTGGCACTCTGATGCTCACTGCCTGCGGTGGAAGCAGTAGCAGTATCAGCAGCACGGGCACCGGCAGTAGCAGCGGCAGTAGCACCACTGCCTCGGTGAACGAATGGGCTTGGATAGGCGGCTCACAGACAGCGAATGCGCCGGGTGTCTATGGCACAACTGGCACCGCTGCCGCCGGTAACGTTCCGGGAGCGCGCTCCTACGCGGCCTCGTGGGCTGACTCAAAGGGCAATCGCTGGCTGTTCGGCGGCTTCGGCTACGATTCGAACGGCGGGCAAGGCGTTCTCAACGACCTGTGGAAATACGACGCCAGCACCGGTCAATGGATATGGATGAGCGGCTCCAAGACGGTGGGAGCAACCGGTTCTTATGGCACGCAGGGCACCGCATCGGCGACGAATGTACCTGGCGCGAGGGAAAATCCCGCCTCGTGGCTGGGACCCCAAGGCAACCTATGGCTCTTTGGGGGTGACAGTGATACCAGCGGGCTGTTCGACGACCTCTGGAAGTACGATCCGGTCACCGGCCAGTGGACGTGGGTGGGCGGCTCCAGTGGCAAGAATGCTGCTGGCACTTATGGGACGAAAGGCGCTGCCGCGCCGGGCAATATGCCTGGGGCGCGACGTTTTGCCGTGACCTGGCAGGGCTCCAACGGCAACCTGTGGCTGTTCGGGGGCAGCGGCTACGATTCAACGGGGACCAGGGGCGACTTGAACGACCTGTGGAAGTACGATCCGGCAACCGGTCAATGGACATGGGTCAGCGGATCCAACGCGGTGGGTGGGCTGCCCGTTTATGGCCAGCAAGGCGTCGCCGCCTCGGGCAACGTGCCCGGTGCGCTCCAAGGCGCCGTGGGTTGGGTCGGCCCCAACGGCAATTTATGGTTGTTCGGCGGAGAAAACGGCAGCAATTACTATAACACCCTCTGGAAGTACGACCCGGCAACCAAGGAATGGACATGGGTCAGCGGTGCCAATACGCCCAACGCAGCCGCCAGTTACGGCACTCAAGGCACAGCTGCGGCGTCGAATGTCCCCGGGCCGCGCTATACGTCGGCCGCCTGGGGGGACAAGAACGGCATGCTGTGGCTCTTCGGCGGGCTGGGCTACGACTCCGGCGCCGGTTTCGGTGACTTGAACGATCTGTGGAGGTACGACCCGACAACCAACCAATGGACCTGGGTCAGCGGCTCGAAGACCAAGAATGCATCCGGCAACTATGGCACCCGGGGTACGGCCTCCGCAGGCAACACGCCCGGTGGACGGGATGCCGCCGCTGCCTGGCTCAACCCGGACGGCACGACTCTTTGGCTCTTCGGCGGTGAAGATAACAGTCTTAATAACTACAACGATCTGTGGAAGTACCAGCAATAGCCGGTGTCTGTACGGCGCAGGTCTTTAAGAGTTTCAAGTCTTTTCAACAGGAGCACGGGGGAATCAAATAATGAATCGTGCGTACCGCATCGTGTTCAATGCCGCCAAAGGCCTGCTACAGGTAGCTTCGGAACTGGCCCGATCCCGCGGCAAGCAGCCTGGCGAACGCAGCCGACGCGTCGCGGCCCGCCGTTCCTGCCGCCGAACCGCCCGGCGTCCGCGTGGCCGGCGCCTGGGCGAGGCGGTGGGCCTGGCGCTGGCGATGGGGCTTGGCATTACCAGTACGCCGTCGAATGCCGCGACGACGCTTAGCTGCCCTCAGTATGGTCCATACACGTTGACGGGTACGACGACCAATTCGGGCACTTGTTCCCTCGGCTATGGGGTAAGGCTGACGAATTCCGGCTCATCCAGCACCCTGACCAACGAGTCGAGCGGCACCGTGTATACAGCGCTCGGCACTCTCAATAGCACCAATTCCGCCCTACTCGCCAACTTTGGCATCCTGGGTGGCTTTGGCGCCGTGAACAATACCACGTACGCCATCCTTAGCAATGGCGGCACGCTGGAAACGACTGTTTGGAATGACTTCAGCAGCTACGTCGTTGGCCAGCTGACCAATGCAAGCGGTGGTCTCCTGTCCAACCAAATTGGCGGCATAGTGGACAATGAAGGTGATCTGACTAATAAGGGCAGTCGCTCGCGCCTGGTT
>CAZNBB010000256.1:0-3184 GCA_964571225.1 uncultured Gammaproteobacteria bacterium | reverse complement strand
GATAGAAAGGAGAAATGAGATGGAATTGAATAAAGAACATATTGCAATTTTAGATCATACATTGCACAGAGCAGCAGGGAATAGATATTGTGGGGATAGTGAGGAAATGCAGGAATTATGTGAAGAGGGGTTGATGAAATCTTTAGGGAAAGTAGCATGGTGTCCGGATGAATATTTCATCATAACTGATAAAGGAAGAAGTGTATTAAATCTTGCAATAAAGATGGTTGATTGTAGTACTAAGTCATAAGCGTATGTGGTTAAGGCGATTACATATCTTAATAAATTTTAATAAAATTTAATAAAAATTATTGACAATTGCAGATTAGTATGCTATACTGTTTATAAGTTAAATGATTTGATCTCTAAATTATAAGGAAAAGGATAATGGATAAAGAAAAGGCTTTGAGAGTAGCATTTGCATGTGGGTTGAGATATAGATTTTGTAATCCTCAAATTTATCATAAAGATGCGAGAAATTTGTGGAGTAAGGTTTTAGAGGGCGAGAAAGTACATGAAGATACTGTAGCAGGGGATATGTTTGCATATATTTACATTGAAATGTTTAAATTTGATGTTGATGATTATGAAGAATTGTCTTCTAAGTTTTTAATTAGAGATGAGAAAGGTGATAAAAATGATAACGAAAGATCATAGAGATTTTGCAATTGAATTGGTACGTCTTTGTAGAAAACATGGTGTTGGCAGGATAAAGGCATCGTTTGATATGGGTTCGTCAAGTCGCTATCTTGAAGAAAGAGCTGATTGGACAAATGTTGGACTAAATTGGAATGAAGGCTGTCATGGCACACAGGGAAAAATAAAAATAGAATTAACTTGTACTCAAACTTTAAAAGAAGAAGTGAAAGATGAGGATATTAATGAGTGATTGGAAGAAAACAAAGTATCCTAAAGGAACAGAAGTACATGATAAAAAGCATAGATTATGATCAGGAAAATATTATTAGGAATATAATTGAATTGCATAGTGGGGAGATAGAGTTAGATCCTACTTACAGTAAAGGAAATTTTTATAAGCATATACAAAAACCAAAGTATTGCTTTGATATAAATCCGGTAGCGTCAGGAGTATGGCAAGCTGATGTTATTGATTTACCGATTAAGAGTAATAGTATTAAATCTATAATGTTTGATCCACCTTTTTTGGCTACTAAAGGACCATCCCTTGAAGTCAATGATGGTAGTAATAAAATAAATAAACGATTTGGAGTGTATCCCAATGAAGAAGAATTGCATTGTTTTTATTGTAATGCTTTAAGGGAATTGTATCGAGTGTTAAAGGATAAGGGGATATTGATATTTAAGTGTCAGGATAAAGTTAGTAGCGGTAAACAATATTTATCTCATGTATTTATAATAAATGAAGCGGAAAAGTTGGGGTTTTATTGTAAGGATTTATTTGTATTGTTAGCAAAGAATAGGATAGTAGCGAATTGGCAGAAAAACCAAAAACATGCTAGAAAGTACCATTCTTATTTCTTAGTGTTTCAAAAAACTAATAAGAGAATATGTTATATTAATGTATGAGGTGAATATGAAGATAAGTAGAGAAGATGCGTTTATATTTAGTTTAATAAAGTGGGAGTTTTTATCAAAGAAAGATTATGTGACGCGCTATTATGCATCATGTGCATTAACGTATGAATATCCATTGTTAGATGAGTTGAGAGGTCTTTGCGGATTGTGTCATTATAAGTATCAAAGAAATCTGAAAACTTGTGTGTTCTCAAATTTTAAAAGAAATTATTGCCGTGGAAGTGCTGGTTGTGAACATTACAGTCATATTTATAGTGTTTGGTCTTTAGATCCTACTAAAGAGAATGCTAAAAAAGTGTATGATTTAATATTGGAATTGGCAGAGAGGGAAATGGGATGAAGATAACATTAGAAGATGCATTTATATTTAGTTTAATAAAGTGGCAACATTATTCAAATAATAATTATATTAATATTTGGGCAGCAAGATTTGATATTATAGAAAAATATCCATTCTTATGTGAATTGGTAGCGGCTTGTGGGTTGTGTGAATATAACCTTGTATACAAACAGTTATCTTGTCCTATTGGTGAGAAATGTTCTTATTGTACTGAATTTTGTGATTGTAGTTTAAGGGGGCATCCTTATGACAATTGGAGCAGGTATCCTGTTAAGAAAAATGCTAAAAAAGTGTATGATTTAATATTGGAAAAAGCTAATGAGTATTATGAAAAGGGATTGATGGAAGATACACCTGAATGTTGTGAAGAAAAGCGTCCTTATCCGAAACTATTATTGCATAGTGCGGAGGTACGTGTTGATAATGAATGAGAGAGAAGAAAAATTGCAATTTATAGCAGATGTTTTGCAGAGTTGGATTGACTATGATGTAAAGGATAGAGAGAAAGAAGGGTTGGAAACAATGGATGATACTAAGATAAGATGTTTTCCGAAAGATCCTAGTCATGGGGTACTTAAGAATTGGATAAAAGTGTTGAGAGAAAGGAGATAAGTAATACCACTCTCTCCTTTTTAATGAGGTTAACATGAAATGCAAAAACTTTTTGTGTAATGAATATGATATTAAGTCTTCGCATAACTGTTTTCTTGGTGATGCTAAGAGTTCTGTTGAGAATTGTATGCTTCGGAAATCTTTTAATCGAATGTACAGAATAATTATGGGATCAAGTAAAGTAACTTGTTATGCTATTCAAAATAAATTGGTAGATGAGAGAAAAAAGGTAGTAAATGAAAGGTTCAAACAATGACACTAATTGAAAGATTAAATCAAGAAATTCATAAAAGGCGTAATGCTAATATTCATGATATATCAATTAACGAGTTGTCAGTAATTGTTGGGGAATATGAAGATTTGAAAAGAATTGATGCTAATCAAGAGTCAATTAACAAATGTGATTTAGTTAAGCAGATTGAACTTATGATTGTTGATATGAATGAAACAATGGAGTATGAAGGTGATTTTACGGAACAGTATTTTTGTGCTAAGAGGACAAGAGATAAATTAGAATCAATACTTAGTGAAACAATAGGATTAATGTCATGATAAATTTCATAGTATCTTATGTGCCAATAGTTGTATTGATATTGGTATTTGCAATAGTACTATTTTTAAACGGAGAGGAAAATCAATGACATTATTAAGGTATATCAGAAAGGCAATTGATGA
>CAZNBB010000255.1:0-3190 GCA_964571225.1 uncultured Gammaproteobacteria bacterium | reverse complement strand
AGGGCGGTGAGCCGGTCCACCAGAAAGCCGATGTCCATGTGCACGCCGCCGGTGACCATCCAGGTGTAGACGGTGTGGTTGTAGGCAGGTGCACCGTCGAACACGATGTGCTTGAGCACCACCAGCGACAGCACGAAGGCCACCGCCACGCCGATGATGGTTACCCAGTGGGCGCCGGCCCGGCCGATCTTCTTGCCGAACAGGCCGGCGATGACGGCGCCGGCCAGGGGCGCGAGGGGAATGGCGAGATAGACGTTCTCCATGGGGCGCTATCCCTTCAGACTGTCCAGGTCGTTGACGTTGATGGTCTGCTTGTTGCGGAACAGCACCACCAGGATCGCCAGGCCGATGGCCGCCTCCGCCGCGGCCACGGTGAGGATGAAGAACACGAACACCTGCCCGGCCATATCGTCCAGGTAGTGGGAGAAGGCGATGAAGTTCATGTTCACCGCCAGCAGCATCAGCTCGATGGCCATCAGCAGGATGATGACGTTCTTGCGGTTAATGAAGATCCCCGCCACGCTGAGGCCGAACAGAATGGCTCCCAACACCAGATAGTCTGACAGTGCAATCATCCAGCAACCCCTTGTCGGTCGTTGTCCGCCCTGCACCGGGCACGCACATACCGTTCGGCCCGCCCGCGGAGCGGGCACTTCTGACTCCGTACAACGCTTGGAATGCCCCGCGGCGCTGACTCGCCGCGTCCTATCGTCGCCGCGCCCGCCCGGAGGCGATGCAGGCCCTGCCCTGCGCTCACCGGCGCTTTTCGGCAGTCATTTTCACCAGCCTCACCCGGTCGGCGCGTCGCACCGTCACCTGCCGGGCGGGATTCTGGTACTTAGTCTCCGCCCGCCGGCGCATGGTCAGCGCGATGGCCGCCACGATGGCCACCAGCAGGATCACCGAAGCGATCTCGAACGGGTACACGTAATGGGTGTAGAGCAGGTTGCCCAGAGCGCTGGTGTTGCTGAACCCGGCCGGCTCCGGCGCCGGAATGGGCACCTTCTGCGGCCCGAAGAAGCGCGAGCCCACCACCAGGGACATCTCCACCATCATGAGCACAGCCACCACGATGCCCACCGGCAGGTAGCGGGTGAAGCCTTCCTTGATCGGGGCCGTGTTGATGTCCAGCATCATGACCACGAACAGGAACAGCACCATCACGGCGCCCACGTACACCAGCACCAGCGCGATTGCCAGGAATTCGGCCTCCAGCAACAGCCACAAAGCAGCGCTCGTGAAGAACGCCAGCACCAGATGCAGCGCCGCATGGACCGGGTTGCGCACCGTGATGACGCGAAAGGCGGCGAAAACCAGAATCGCCGCGAACACGTAGAATATGAATTGCTGAAAGCTCATACCGGGTCTTTTATCCTGTCGTTGCGACTGTGCCGGTGTCCGCTAGCGGTAGCGGGCATCCGCGGCACGGTCTGCGGCCAACTGGGCCTCGCATTTGTCCCCGACGGCCAACAGCTTGTCCTTGGTCATGATCTGCTCGCCGCGATTTTCGAAGTGGTATTCGTAGATGCGCGTCTCCACGATGGAGTCCACCGGGCAGGACTCCTCGCAAAAGCCGCAGAAGATGCACTTGAACAGGTCGATGTCATAGCGCGTCGTGCGTCGCGTACCGTCTTCGCGGGGCGCCGCCTCAATGGTGATGGCCAGCGCCGGGCACACCGCCTCGCACAGTTTGCAGGCAATGCAGCGCTCCTCGCCGTTGGGATAACGGCGCAGGGCATGCAGGCCCCGGAAGCGCGGCGACTGAGGGGTCTTCTCCTCCGGGTACTGCACCGTTATCTTGCGCGAGAACAGGTACTTGCCGGTCAGCCGCAGGCCCAGCAGCAGTTCCCACAGCAGCAGGCTCTTGATGTAGTGGCGGATCGTCTTCATCGTCTCTCCGTTGCGCTCGGCTGCTCGGGTCCGTCAGGCGAACCAGGGGCCGACCTTCGCCACCACCGCGATGCCTTCCACCAGCAGCCACACGATGGTGATCGGAATGAATACCTTCCACCCCAGACGCATGATCTGGTCATAGCGGTAACGCGGGAACGTGGCCCGGAACCACAGGAAGAAGAACAGGAAGAAGCAAATCTTCAGCAAGAACCAGATCAGCCCCGGTACCCAAGCAAAGGCGGTCTCCAGGCCCGGGATGCCCTGGAACGGAGACAGCCACCCCCCCATGAACAGGGTGGCCGCCAGGGCCGAGATGAGGATCATGTTGGCGTACTCGGCCAGGAAGAACACGGCGAAGGCCATGCCGGAGTATTCCACGTGGAAGCCGGCGACGATCTCCGACTCGCCCTCGGCCACGTCGAATGGCGCGCGGTTGGTCTCCGCCACGCCCGATATGAAGTAGACCAGGAACAGCGGCAGCAGCGGAAGCCAGAACCAGTGCAGGATGCTGCCGCTCTGGGCCAGCACGATATCGCGCATGTTCAGGCTGCCGGCGGCCATCAGCACGCCCACCAGGGCGAAGCCCATGGCGATCTCATAGGCGACGATCTGGGCCGCCGACCGCATGGCGCCCAGGAACGCATACTTGGAGTTGGCCGCCCAACCGGCGATGATCACGCCGTACACGCCCAGGGAGGTCAGGGCCAGGACATAGAGCAACCCGGCATTGATATTGGCCAGCACCAGGTGATCGCTGAAGGGAATCACCGCCCAGGCGGCCAACGCCGGTCCGATGGACAGCATGGGAGCGATGACGAACAGGAAGCGGTTGGCGTTGGTGGGGATGATGATCTCTTTCATCATCAGCTTGACCGCATCCGCGATGGGCTGCAGCAGGCCCATCGGCCCCACTCGGTTGGGGCCGATGCGCACCTGTATATAGCCGATGATCTTGCGCTCCGCGTAGGTCAGATACGCGACCGCCAGCATCAGCGGCAGCACGATGACCAGGATCTTCAAAACGATCAGGGCCGGTGTGCCTATCAAGTGCGCCAGTGTCTCATTCATGCTCGCCAGAACCGAAAGTCGTTAGAACCTGTATTCACCCAGCGCTCCTTGCAGCGCCCGGGCCCATGTCGTCATGCTTTTTGCAGTTCCACCGTTCCAAATGCGGTGCCCAGCGTGACGCTGGATGGCCGCGCCGCGGGTATCCAGGCACAGCCCGGCGCCACGCGCTCATCGATCACCAACGGCAGCGTGGCGGTGCATTTCCCCTGGCGCACGGTAACACGCTCGG
>CAZNBB010000254.1:0-3202 GCA_964571225.1 uncultured Gammaproteobacteria bacterium | reverse complement strand
GGCAAAGAGGAGTTCGAGCAGAAGCGCAAGGACCTGCGCGCCTGATGCCGCCGTCGGGGCAGGTCTCGCCGATGGGACGAGGTGGAGCGGGCCGGATGGTGCCAGTCGGCGGGTTTCGTGCTATTTTTCACCCACCAAGGCCGCTGAGACCGTAAGGATGGACGAATCCAGTCATTTGTGGAGCCTGTTGCCGCTCCTCATCGCCACCTTCCCCCTGACTCTCATCTGTTATCAAGTCGCCCGCCAGCGCAACCGCCGTTTCGGCCTCTGGACCGTACTCTCGGTCATTCCCGTGGTGAACTATTTCGTGCTGTTGTACCTGTTCGGGTCCCGCAAGCTGCGCACCGAGGTACGCCGCCGCAAGCTGCAGGCGATCGCCCAGCAGATCAGCCGCTAGGGAAGCCCTGCACAGGCCGCTGAAGCGGCGCCCACGGCGTTGCAGAGGGGCTCGGAATGCGGGGTCGCGAAGCGACAGACCGTTTGTAAACTGCGCTTCCGTGGCACTTTGCGCCTTGGGAGCATCCACTTGATCGAACTGTGCAGAGTTTCCATACGGGGTGTCGCGCGCCATCCCGGTGCGCTGCGGGTGCTGACGGTGCCCGACCATAACGGGATTGCGCAGATGTCAGTGTCGACCCATCTCCATGCATTAGACTTTCTCTGACCCGCTGTTGCGGGGGTGTACGGCAAGCATGGGGGGCGGCGCATGGCGGCCATACTGTTCGATCTGGACGGCGTGCTGTACCAGGGCGAGCGTGCCATCGACGGCGCCGCCCGTGCTGTTGCCTGGTCTCAAAACCGCGGCATTCCCCATCTGTTTCTTACCAACACCACTTCCAAGCCACGCGGGGCACTGGTGGAGAAACTGGCGGCCCTCGGTATCGCAGCCGAGCCGGAACGTTTGCTGACCCCGCCGGTGGCGGCGGTCCGCTGGTTGTCCGAGCGGGCTCGGGGTGACGTGGCCCTGTACGTACCGGCGGCGACCCGCGAGGAGTTCGCCGGGCTGTCGGTGGCCTCTCCGGACGCGGTGGATGTGGGGGCCGTGGTGGTGGGCGATCTGGGTCAGGAATGGGAGTTCGAAACCTTGAACACGGCGTTCAGGCAGCTCATGGCCCCATCCCGGCCGCCCCTGGTGGCCCTGGGCATGACCCGCTACTGGCAGACGCCCCGGGGGCTGCAACTGGATGCCGGACCGTTCGTCGCTGCCCTGTCCTATGCCGCCGGTGTGGATCCGGTGGTCATGGGTAAGCCCGCGGGCGAATTCTTTGCGGCGGCGTTGGCCATCGTCGGTTCGCCCGCCGACCGAACGATCATGATCGGCGACGACATTCGCGGCGATATCGAAGGCGCACAGCGTGCCGGGCTCCACACCGTGCTGGTCCGCACCGGCAAGTTCCGGGCGGCGGATCTGGAGTCGGATATCGTCCCGGATGCCGTGCTCGACTCCGTTGCGGATCTGCCGGACTGGTGGCGGCATCACTTCGCAGAGGATTCCGGTTGATGCCCCTTGGCGGGGTTGCACGGCCCTCAGCCGAACCGACGTGACGGCGCTGCCGCCGCCGTGATGGCGCGTCAGCCGCCGTGCTCGAAGGCGGAGTAGAGCACCATGCCGCCATCCACCGTCAGACTGGGACCGGTGACGTAGGAAGCCAGGTCGCTGGCGAGCACCGTCACCATGCGGGCCACTTCCTCGGTGGAGCCCATGCGATGCTCCGGGATCTTGTCCAGCAGGTCTCGCAGGTTGTCGGCCTGGCTTCACACATCCTGGTTGATGGGCGTCTTGATGGCGCCGGGCGCCACCGCCGCAACACGGACACCCGCTTCGGCGCCTTCCTGGGCCAGGGTCTGGGTCAACATGTTCACGGCGGCTTTCGAACAGGTGTAGGCGCTGTATCCGGCCCACGGGATGCGTTCGTGTACGGAGCTGACGTTGACGATCACCCCCTGGCGGGCCGGCACCATGCGGGCCATGGCCTCCCGGCAGCAGTGGTAGGCGCCGAATAGATTGACCTGCACGACCCGTTGCCAGTGTTCGGGCTCGGATTCCCAGCAGCGGGCCCGCGGTCCGTCGATGCCGGCGTTGTTGACCAGAATGTCGATGCCGCCGAACTGATCGTCCAGCGTCCGGAACAGGTGGGCGACTTCGCCGGCATCGGCTACGTTGGCGGGCACCGTGATGGCCTGCACACCGTTGCCCGACGCTTCGTCCGCCACCTGACGGGCAGCCTGGGCATCCCGGCCGGTGTCGTCCTCCAGATAATTGATGGCGACGTCCGCGCCGGCATTGGCCAGGCTGCGGACGATGGCCGCGCCTATCCCCGAGCTTCCTCCGGTGACCAGGGCATGCTTACCGCTGAGATCGATCGATATCATGGGACGGCTCCTTGTTCCCGTAGTTGAATTCCCGGTGTGTGCGCCTTGGCCGGCGCGGACGATGGTGCCGGCGGGCTGGATACGCGTGGCGTTTCTGTCTCCAGCATAGGTCATGCCAGCCCATCGATGACCCGCGCATCCGGGCCGCCTCCCTGCAAACCGGGCAGGGGAGCGGGGCGTAATGCCCATCCCGTGGGTGATTTGCACCGTTTTCAGGCCCCGGTATCGGTGTCCGGCCACCGGCCGGTGGTGCCTGGGCTGTGGCACCGCTCTTGCGACTTTCCGCGGGATACCTGGGACGATTCATCCACCGAAGCGCTGCCCAAAGTTGCGGCGCGCCAGAGCGGCCAGGGAGGTCTGCGATGAAATACCACCGTTTCGGCAACACCGGGCTCAAGGTCTCCGAACTGTGCCTGGGCACCATGACGTTCGGATCCCGGTTTCTGAACATCGCCACCGTCGACCAGAAGGGCGCGGACGCCATGGTGGCCCGCGCCTGGGAGGCGGGGGTGAACTTCTTCGATACCGCCGACGTGTATTCCTACGGCGAGTCCGAAACCCTGTTGGGGCACGGCATACGCACGGCCGGCATGGCACGGGACTCGGTGGTGCTGGCCACCAAAGTGCGTTCCCCCATGAGCGAGTCGGCCTCCGACGGCAGCGGCGACGTGAACAACGTGGGACTGTCCCGCAAACACATCATGTCCGCTTGTGACGCCAGTCTGAAGCGTCTGGGAACTGACTATATCGACCTGTATCAGGTCCACGGGTGGGACGCGGTGACGCCGATGGAAGAGACGCTCCGCGCGCTGGACGACCTGGTGCGGGC
>CAZNBB010000253.1:0-3257 GCA_964571225.1 uncultured Gammaproteobacteria bacterium | reverse complement strand
GCCCGCTGATCCTTCTCTTTGCCCTGCTGAACCGCCTCGTCCAGGCTCTGGGTCTCGTAGGGCCAGTTGCGGATGCCGCCGTCCAGGGACAGGACGTCGAACTGGTTCTGGGTGAGGATGAGGGTAGCCACCGCGCTGCGGGCGCCGCCGTGGCAGTACACGATGTACGGCTGGCTCTTGTCCAGCTCGTCCATGCGGTTGCGCAGCTCGAACAGCGGGATCAGGGTGGCGCCGGGGATATGGTGGTCGTCGAACTCCTCGGGGTAGCGCACGTCGATCAGCTTGTGGCCGGTCTCCGCCATGGTCCTGGCCACGGCCGGGTTGACGGTCTTGATCAGCGGGCTGCTGATCAGCTCCTGGAAGGCGTTCTCGTCCAGCACCAGCAGCTCGCCGTCCTCGGTCATCTTCACCGACTCGTTGCGCTGGCTGCCGGCGATCAGGGCCTCGCAGCCGAAGGCGTCGCCCTCGCCGATGTCGGCGATCTTCTGGGGCTCGTCGTCGTAGATGCCGCGCTGGTAGACCTCGGCCTTGCCGCTGACGATCACGTAATAGGCGTCGCCTTCCTCGCCCTGCTGGATGACGTACTCGCCGGCTTTGACATGCTGGGTGCGCATGCGGTGGAAGGCCATCTCCACCGCTTCCAGGGGCAGGCGGCGGAACACCAGGGAGTTGCGGACCTTGTCCAGCAGCTTGGCGGTGTCGTCGCCGGCCTCGTCCAGCATGTTCACCACCTCGTCCCAGGAGATGAGGCTGTCCAGCAGGCCGCGGTCGGCGTGGCAGATGATGGCATCTTCCCGCGCCATCAGGGTAGTGGTGGCCGGTGCGGCCGGCAGCACCACGGGGCGCTTCCTGGTGTCGTTGGGTCCGGCCAGGGTGCGGATGGAGCCGGAGTGGATGATCTCCAGGCGCCCTTCCACCACGAACAGGTAGTCGTTGTCGGTGCCGCCGGCTATCTGGAAGATTTCGCCTTTGCGCATTTCCATGAATCGCACGATGCTGGCCACTTCGTTGAGCCGCTCCGGCGAGAGCAGGTTGAACGGCTGGTAGTGGTGGGCCAGACGGTCGAGGACGTGCTCCAGTTTCGCACTGAACATATGAGCTCCTTTGGGGTTTTTCGGTTCTTGTCTAGGCGCGGCTTTTTATTCTTATAGGAAGTTGACCGGTATCTTCAGGTAGGACACTTCGTTGCCCTCAGGGACGGGCAGAGATCCGGCGTTGATATTGACCTGCAGGCTGGGAAACAGCAGCCGCGGTGCGGAGAGCTTACGGTCACGGGCGGCGATCTTGTCGACGAAGTCCTGTTCGGACAGACCGGCGGGCAGATCCACATTGGCGCGTTTGGAGTCGCCGATGGTGGTCAGATATTGCACCGGGCGGTTGGACGGGTAGTCGTGGCCCACATAGACCTGGGTGTCGTCGGGCAGGGTATAGAGCTTTTCGGTCACCGAGCGGTACAGGTCCTTGGCGCTGCCGCCGGGAAAGTCGCAGCGGGCCACGCCGATGTCCGGGGCGAACAGCACGTCGCCGGTGAACAGGGCGGTGCCGATCCTGTAGGTCAGGCAGGCGGGGGTGTGGCCGGGGGTGTGCAGCACATCCACCTGCATGGTGCCGGCGTCCAGGCGGTCGCCGTCCTTGAGCAGGCGGTCGAACTGCCGACCGTCGGTGGGAAAGCCGCTGTCCAGGTTGAAGGTGTCCTTGAACACCTGCTGCACTGCGCGGATGTTCTCGCCGATGGCGCAGGGGGCGCCCAGGCGTCTTTTCAACTCCGCGCCGCCGCTCATGTGGTCGGCGTGCACGTGGGTTTCCAGTATCCAGTGCACCGTGAGCCGGTGGTCCTTGATGAAGGCCTCGATCTTGTCGATGGAGTCGGTGAAGGTGCGCCAGGGGGTGGTGTCGAGGTCCAGCACCGGATCGATCACCACCGCGTCCCGGCTGGCCTCGTCGTACACCACATAGGTGAGGGTGCAGGTGCGCCCCTCGTCGAAAAACGCTTGTACCGTCATGCCAGCTCCTCATGGTGGTCGGGCACGGCACCTTGCGAGCCGCCCCATCGAGTTGTTGCGTCGCCTGTCCCCCTCGGACGGCGGCGGTTTTCAGGCTCTAACGGCGGCCTGCCGCAGTACTTGAGGACTTTGGTCGGAAATCAGGTCCGGGTGAAAAGTACAGCGATTTGAAGACAATAGCGGTCCACGCAACTCAACAAAAAAGGGGTCGGTGACAAATGAGAATCATTTGTCACCGACCCCTTTTTTCGCAGTCGGAGCTACGGCTGTTTGAGGTGGGCGTTGAAGAAGGCGATGGTGCGCTTCCAGGCAAGCTCGGCGGCGGCTTCGTCGTAGCGCGGCGTGGTGTCGTTGTGAAAGCCGTGGTTCACGTCGGGGTAGATGTAGGCGGTGAACTGCTTATGGGCCGCCTTGAGCTCCTTTTCGTAGGCGGGCCAGCCGCTGGTGATGCGTTTGTCCAGACCGGCGTAGTGCAGGAGCAGGGGCGCATGAATGCTCGGCACTTCATCGGCGGTTGGCTGGGGCCCGTAGAACGGCACGGCGGCCGCCAGATCCGGCAGGTGCACGGCCATCTGGTTGGCCACACCGCCCCCGTAGCAGAAACCCACCACGCCCACCTTGCCGGTGCAGTCGGGGCGGTCCTTCAGGTAGCGGAAGCCGGCCATGAAGTCCTGCAGCATCTTGGCCGGGTCCAGGGTGCGCTGCATTTTCTTGCCGGTCTCGTCGTCGCCGGGATAGCCGCCCAGGGAGGTGAGCCCGTCGGGTGCCAGCGCCATGAAGCCGGCCGCCGCCAAGCGCCGCGCCACGTCTTCGATGTAGGGATTGAGCCCGCGGTTTTCGTGCACGACCACCACCCCGGGCAGCTTGCCGGTGGCGCCGGCGGGACGGACCAGATAGGCGCGCACCTTGCCATAGCCCTTGGGCGACTCATAGTCGATGTATTGGGCCTTGATGTGTGGATCATCGGGCGGGACCTGTGTGGCCAGCGCGTACTGGGGCGAGAGCATGTCCAGCAGGGACGCGGCGGTGAGTCCGCCGACCGCATATTTGCCGGCTTTTTCCAGGAACTGGCGGCGGCTGATCACATCGTGGGCGTAGCTGTCGTACAGGTCCAACAACCGCTGATCGAAATCACGGGCTTTCTTGCGCGTCATGGGGTACTCCTCTTTCCGGCTCGGGGCCCAGGTGTTCACAACATCAGGCGAAGGGGATCCGTTCCCCCGTGTTCTCATGAGTCCATGGCGTGGCCGACGG
>CAZNBB010000252.1:0-3370 GCA_964571225.1 uncultured Gammaproteobacteria bacterium | reverse complement strand
TTCTCGGCATCACGCGCAGCACATTGCGCAAGAAGCTAAAACAGTACGGCATCGAGATCGAATAGCCCGCTCACCGGCTGTTGGTTGGCAACGTTCCGGCGACATACCGGCGCGGACGTTCGTCATTGGAGCACCGTTTGGCGGACCCGACGCTTCCGATCGGGCCAACGAGCCCAAGACGGTACCGTCGCGCTACATCCGAGACGGGCGCGCCGGCTGAAACGAACACATTGATAAAGCACTTGAAGGCAAATACGACATGGCAGCAATCAAACGGGCGCTGATCAGCGTTTCGGACAAGACCGGCGTGGTCGATTTCGCACGACGCCTGCAGGAGCAGGGGGTGGAAATCCTCTCCACGGGGGGGACGGCCAAACTGCTGGCCGACAACGCCATCGCCGTGGTGGAGGTGTCCGACTACACCGGCTTTCCGGAAATGATGGATGGACGGGTGAAGACCCTGCATCCGCGCGTGCACGGCGGCATTCTGGGCCGCCGCGGTGTGGATGACGCCGTCATGGCCCAGCACAACATTCCGCCCATCGATCTGGTGGTGGTCAACCTGTATCCCTTCGAGCAGACCGTCGCCAATCCTGACTGCGACCTGGCCACGGCCATCGAAAACATCGACATCGGCGGGCCGGCCATGCTGCGTGCTGCGGCCAAGAACCACGATGCGGTGACCGTGGTGGTGGACAGCGCCGACTATCAGACCGTGTTGACGGACATGGACGCCCATGGGGGCAGGGTTTCCTCCCCGACCCGTTATCGATTGGCGGTCAAGGTGTTCGAGCATACCGCGCGGTACGACGGTGCCATCGCCAACTACCTGGGGGCCGTCGATTCCGACGGCACCCGCGAGCCGTTCCCGCGCACCCTGTCGCTGCAGTACCGCAAAGTCCAGCCCATGCGCTACGGCGAGAACCCGCACCAGCGGGCTGCCTTCTATGTGGAGCAGGACGGCGCCCAGGCCTGTGTGGCCAGCGCCCGGCAGCTGCAGGGCAAGGAATTGTCCTACAACAATGTCGCCGACACCGATGCGGCCCTGGAATGCGTGAAGTCCTTCACCGAAGGGCCCGCCTGCGTGATCGTCAAGCACGCCAATCCCTGCGGTGTCGCTCTGGGTGCCAACCTCCTGGAGGCCTACGACCGGGCGTTCCAGACCGACCCCACCTCCGCGTTCGGCGGCATCATCGCCTTCAACAGGCCCCTGGACGCATCCACGGCCAAGGCCATCGTGGACCGCCAGTTCGTGGAAGTGATCATCGCCCCGGAGGTGGACGAAGCGGCAGCGGCAGCCCTGGCGGCCAAGAAGAACGTGCGGGTGCTGGCCTGCGGCCAATGGGGTTCGGATGCCTCCCCCGGGCTGGACTTCAAGCGGGTGGTGGGCGGCCTGCTGGTGCAGGACCGCGACGTTGGCCGGGTCAGTGCCCAGGACCTGAAAGTGGTCACCCGGCGCGCGCCCGGTGAGCAGGAACTGAAAGACCTGCTGTTCGCCTGGCGGGTGGCGAAGTTCGTCAAGTCCAATGCCATCGTGTATTGCCGCGATGGCATGACCATCGGCGTCGGTGCCGGCCAGATGAGTCGGGTCTACAGCGCCAAGATCGCCGGCATCAAGGCGGCCGACGAGAACCTGCAGGTGGCCGGGTCGGTGATGGCTTCCGATGCCTTCTTCCCGTTCCGTGACGGCATCGACCAGGCTGCCGAAGCCGGTATCAACGCGGTGATCCAACCGGGTGGCTCCATGCGGGACGAAGAGGTTATTGCCGCGGCCGATGAACACGGGATGGCCATGGTGTTCACGGGCATGCGGCATTTCCGGCACTGAGTGGCCGGAGCGACGAATCCTGACGGTTGAATGATGCAATTGAAGGGGGCACGGGCAAAGCAGCGTGGTGAATGAGCTGTGGCGGGTTGCGCGACGGCTTGTTGCGCACGGTCGGCCATTCATCGTGCAGGTTCCCCGGCTGCCTCCCTGTGGGGTTTTCCTGAATGAACGTTCTGATCATCGGTGGCGGCGGACGCGAGCATGCGTTGGCATGGAAGGCGGCTCAGTCGCCCCTGGCGGATTGCGTGTATGTGGCACCCGGCAACGCCGGCACGGCCGGCGAAGCCGGCGTGGAGAATGTCTCCATCGCGGCCGAGGACATTGCGGGGCTGGTGGCCTTCGCCCGCGAGAAGCAGGTCGGTCTCACCATCGTCGGTCCCGAGGCGCCGCTGGTGGCCGGTGTGGTGGACGCGTTTCGCGATGCCGGGTTGAAGTGTTTCGGCCCCAGCCGCACCGCCGCCGAGTTGGAGGGCTCGAAGGCGTTCAGCAAGGATTTTCTGGCCCGTCACCGCATTCCCACCGCAGACTACCGCACCTTCACCGAGGTGGAGGCCGCCACCGATTACATCCGGCGCCAGGGCGCCCCGATCGTGGTCAAGGCGGACGGTCTGGCCGCGGGCAAGGGCGTGGTGGTGGCCCTCACCGAAGAGGAGGCCATCGCAGCGGTGCAGGATATGCTCGCCGAGGGTACGTTCGGTGCGGCCGGCAGTCAGGTGGTGGTTGAGGAATGCCTGCAGGGCGAGGAAGCCAGCTTTATCGTCATGGTGGATGGCGAGCATGTGCTGCCACTGGCCACCTCTCAGGACCACAAGGCCCGCGACGACGGCGATACCGGACCGAACACCGGCGGCATGGGCGCCTACTCGCCGGCGCCGGTGGTCACCCGGGAGCTGCACCGGCAGATCATGACCCAGGTCATCGAGCCCACGGTCCGGGGGTTGGCGGCTGACGGCCGACCCTATACCGGTTTCCTGTACGCCGGTCTGATGATCGGGGCTGACGGCGCGCCCAAGGTGCTGGAATACAATTGCCGGTTCGGCGATCCGGAAACCCAGCCCATCATGATGCGCCTGCGTTCCGATTTGGTGGAACTGTGCCTGGCGGCCATCGACGGCCGGCTCGGCCAGGTGAAGGCGGACTGGGATCCCCGTGCGGCTCTGGGTGTGGTGATGGCGGCCGGCGGTTACCCCGGCAGCTATCGCAAGGGCGATCCCATCGAAGGTCTGATGGAGGAATACCCGCCGGACGCGAAGATCTTTCACGCCGGCACCGCCAGCAAGGACGGCGAGGTGGTCACCAACGGCGGCCGGGTATTGTGCGCCTGTGCCCTGGGTGACACCGTGGCCGAGGCGCAGGAGCGGGCCTACCAGTTGGTCCGTACGGTGCGCTGGAGCGCCATGTTCTATCGGACCGACATTGGCCACCGGGCCGTGTCCCGCGAAGCGGCGGGCGGCCAGTCCTCCGAGTAAGCCCAAGGGACGCTGTCACCGCCGGCTGCCCTCAAACCCCATCGCAGAGGCATCGCCGCGCCTATTCGCGCTG
>CAZNBB010000251.1:0-3376 GCA_964571225.1 uncultured Gammaproteobacteria bacterium | reverse complement strand
TGACCCAAGCCCAACGGGCGCCGGGTCAGCCGGCGAGTTGGGCGCGCGCCGCTTCAGGCAACGTAGGTTGGGCTGACGTAGGAAGCCCAACACGACAGCGGTTTGGATGGCGACTGTCTGTTGGGCTTCGCGTTGCTCAGCCCAACCTACCAGTGCCGCGCACGAAAAAGTACCTCGCCGCGCGGGCGCGAGAGCCCGCATCCAAATTCAAAACAAAGACCGACACGTCTTCACCAACCCGGCAGGAAGAACCTCATCGCCAGGCGATGCCGAGCCGTGCGCCGCCCAGCCCAACCCAACGCTCCGGCCCCCCACTCACCCCCATGCAGGGCACCCAAGCGGAAACCCACCGCCCGGCACCATCATCTCTTTACACAAAACTAATATTCGAGTGGAATGGTAACCAGGCGGCGCCATGGCGCCAGGCGTTGCCCCATTCATCCGAGAGGTAGTGAGCTTCATGATCGAGGTGACCACCCTGTCCACCGAAATCGCGGTGGTGCTGGCGGTGCTGGCTTTCACGGTGTATCTGTTCGTCTCCGAGGTGGTGCGGGTCGATCTGGCGGCGCTGCTGATCATGGTGCTGCTGGGACTGCTGTCGCTGGTGCCGGGCCTGCAGCCTATCGTGAACGTCCATGAGCTGTTCAGCGGCTTCGCCAGCAACGCCGTGATCTCCATCATCGCCGTCATGATCATCGGCGCCGGTCTCGACCGCACCGGCATCATGAGCCGGCTGGCAGGCGTCATCCTGCGGGTGGGCGGGGCCACCGAACGGCGTATGGTGCCGCTGATCTCGGGCACCGTGGGGATCATTTCCAGTTTCATGCAGAACGTGGGCGCGGCCGCGCTGTTCCTGCCGGTGGTCAGCCGCATTTCGGCGCGCACCGGCATGCCCCTGTCCCGGCTGCTGATGCCCATGGGCTTCTGCGCCATCCTGGGCGGCACCCTCACCATGGTGGGCTCCAGCCCGGTGATCCTGCTGAACGACCTGATCCTGGCCGCCAACGAGGGCCTGCACCCGGATCATCACATGCAGACCTTCGGATTGTTCGCGGTCACGCCGGTCGGCCTGGCGCTGATCGCCACCGGCATTCTCTATTTCGTATTCCTGGGCCGGTTCGTGCTGCCGGCCCACCGTACCGAGGGCAGCTCCGCCACCAGCGTCGTGGCGTATTTCAGGGAGCTCTACGGCCTGGACTACGCCCTGAACGAGGCAGTCGTCCCGGCGGAGAGTGCGCTGGTGGGGCAAAGCCTGGGGGACGTGGAGCGCAACCATAAAGTGCGTATCGTCGGGATAGCCACCGGCGAAGATTTGTATCTGGCGCCATCCCGGGACACCGTTCTACAGGCCGGAAACATTGTCGCGGTGCTGGCCGATCCCCGGGTATTCGCGGGCTTCTGCGGGGCCGTCGGGATCCGCCCCCGCCCGGACCTGGAGACCTTCTCCGACGCCCTGGCCTCCACCAAGGCCGGCGTCTCCGAGGTGGTGATCCCGCCGCGCTCGCGGCTCATCGGCAAAACGGTGCGCGAGTTGTGGATGCGCAAGACCTACGGGCTTTCCGTGCTCGCCCTGCACCGGGGCAGTGAAACCCTGCGCGAAGGCGTGCGGGACCTGCCCCTGCAGGCCGGCGACACGCTGGTCTGTCACAGCGCCTGGGATCGTCTGGCCCACCTGGAACGGGACCGGGACTTCGTGGTGGTCACCACCGAATATCCCCACGAGGAGCTGCGCCCCCACAAGGTGGGCTTTGCCCTGTTCTTCTTCGCGCTGGCGGTGGGGCTGGTGCTGTTCACCGACCTGCGCCTGTCGGTGGCTTTGCTGGTCGGCGCGGTGGGAATGATTGCCTCGGGCGTGCTCAACATGGACGAGGCCTACCAGGCGGTAAGCTGGAAGACCGTCTTCCTGCTGGCGGGGCTCATACCGCTGGGCCTGGCCATGGAGACTTCGGGGACCGCGGCCTGGATGGCTCACCACACGCTGCGGGTGCTGGACGGGGTTCCCATCTGGGTGCTGCAGACCGCCATCGCGGTGCTGGCCACCTTCTTCACCCTGGTCATGTCCAACGTGGGCGCCACCGTGCTGCTGGTGCCCCTGGCCGTGGATATCGCCGTGGGTGCAGGGGGCGATCCGGCCCTGTTCGCCCTCACGGTAGCGCTGGCCACCTCCAACGCGTTCCTGATCCCCACCCATCAGGTGAACGCCCTGATCATGGGTCCGGCAGGCTACGGCGTGTCCGACTTCGTGCGCGCCGGGGGCATCATGACCGTCTTGTTCCTGGTGGTCATGCTGGTCATGCTCAATATCGCGTTCTGATTCCCAACTCGCTGTTTTCTTGCAGCTTGTTCCCGCAAGTCCGGGGCGGCGCATCGCTATATGCTTGTCCGCCGGGGGGAATTAATGGTTCAATTGGCGGTTCCGGCGGCCCGGCGCGCTGACAAGCGCGCGCCTGCATATTGCGCCGCCGCACGGGTGGTTACACAATCCGGGCGCGCATGAAGAGCGTCCATGACACAGATCCCGGCAGCGGGACGTCAGGGGCTCAGCCGGCCGAAGTTCGGCAAGCCTGTGACACACGCTGGCCAAGGCGCCCCGGACCGCGCCAGGGGCGACCGGACCCACACCGTGCGAAACGGCTGGGGTCAGGGCTGAACCTCCAACGATTTCCTGCGCCGCCGGACCGCCGATCCGGCTGGCTGCATCGAGTTTCCGGTTTTGCTCATTGGGTTGAAATTGAGGAGATCCCCATGTCGAAAAAACATCCGGTAATCGCAGTCACCGGTTCTTCCGGCGCCGGCACCACTACGGTCAAGGTTGCCTTCGAGCATATTTTCCGGCGCGAAGGCACCAATCCCGTGGTAATCGAGGGCGACAGCTTTCACCGCTACAACCGCGTGGAAATGAAGGAAGCGATCGCCAAGGCCCACGAAGAACATCGCGACCTCAGCCACTTCGGCCCCGAAGCGAACCTGTTCGAAGAGATCGAATCCACCTTCAAGCAGTACGGCGAGACCGGCACCTGCCGCCGGCGCTACTACCTGCACAGCGATGAGGAAGCGGCGCCGTTCGGCCAGAAGCCCGGCGAGTTCACCCCCTGGGAGGAAATCTCCCCCGGCACCGACCTGCTGTTCTACGAGGGACTGCACGGCGGCGTGGTGACGGAGAAGTGCAACGTGGCCCAGTACGTGGACCTGCTGATCGGCGTGGTGCCCATCGTGAACCTGGAGTGGATCCAGAAGATCTTCCGGGACAACGCCCAGCGCGGTTACAGCGCCGAGGCCATCGTGGACACCATCCTGCGGCGCATGCCCGACTACGTGCATTACATCACGCCGCAGTTCTCGCGCACCGACATCAACTTCCAGCGCGTGCCGACGG
>CAZNBB010000250.1:0-3412 GCA_964571225.1 uncultured Gammaproteobacteria bacterium | reverse complement strand
TTCAGGGACTTGTCGGTGAACACGCCGGTGGGACACACTTCCACCAGGTTGCCGCTGAACTCGTTCTCCAGGGCGCCGTCGCCATGGCGGCCGAAATAGATATGGTTCTTCGACGCCATGGCGACCAGGTCCGTGCCGCCCGCATAGTCCTGGTAGAAGCGCACGCACCGGTAGCAGGTGATGCAGCGGTTCATCTCGTGATTGAGGAACGGCCCCAGGTCCTGGTTGCGGAAGGTGCGCTTGTTGAATCGGTAATCCCGGTAGTTGTGGCCGGTCATCACCGTCATGTCCTGCAGATGGCATTCGCCGCCCTCGTCGCAGACCGGGCAGTCGTGGGGATGGTTGGTCATCAGCAGTTCGACGATGCCGGCCCGGAAGCGGCGTGCCTCCGGATCGTCGATGGATATGCGGGTGCCGTCGGAGGCCGGGGTCATACAGGCCATCACGATCTGGCCCTCGGTGTCGTTCTCGTCCTTGAACTGTTTGACGGCGCACTGGCGGCACGACCCCACGGACCCCAGCGCCGGATGCCAGCAGAAGTAGGGCAGGTCGAAGCCGAGGCTGAGGCACTGGTCCAGCAGATCCTTGTCGCCGTCGACTTCAAACGGTCGGCCGTCAATGAAGATGGTGGCCATCAGTGTCTCCAGGAGCAGCGGCCTTCGGTGATATGTCGCTCGAAGACATCGCCAAAGATCTTCAGTCCCGTCTCCAGGGGTTCCATGGCGCCGGGGGCATGGGCACAGAAGGTGTTGCCAGGACCCAGGAAGCGGGTGTAGTCATGCAGGCGATCCAGGTCATCGGCCTGTCCCTCGCCGTTCTCGATCGCCGTCAGGATCCTTTCGACGAACGGCAGTCCTTCCCTGCACGGTGTGCACCAGCCGCAGGATTCCTGGGCGAAGAAATGTTCCAGGTTGCGGATCAGGGCGACCGGACAGACCTGGTCATCGATGGCCAGGATGGTGCCGGTACCGAGGCGGGTGCCGGTGTGGCCCATGGACGAGAAGTCCATGGGGACGTCCAGGTGCTCCGGCGCCAGGAATCCGCTGGAAGCGCCCCCCGGCTGCAGGGCGGTCAGCCGGTGTCCGGCCCGCATGCCGCCGGCGTGCTCTTCGAGAATTTCCCGCGCCGACGCGCCCATGGGCAGTTCCCACAGCCCGGGGCGGTTGACCTTGCCGCTCATCCCATAGAGCTTGGTGCCGGCGTCCTGCCCCCGGCCGAGGTTCCTGTACCATTGGCTGCCCTTGTCGACGATATGGGGGACGTTGCAAAGGGTCTCCACGTTGTTGACCACCGTGGGGCGGCCCCACAGGCCGCTGACCTGGGGATACGGGGGTTTGGAGCGGGGGATGGAACGTCGGCCCTCCAATGCCGTCAGCAGGGCGGTCTCCTCCCCGCAGATGTAGCGACCCGCACTGATGTGCAGGTAGAGATCGAGCTGATAGCCCGACCCGAGGATATCGCCGCCCAGATAGCCCGCGGCATAGGCTTCGGCGATGGCCTCGCGCAGGCGCCGCGCGGGCCGGAAGTACGAGGCGCGCAGGAACACATAGGCGTAGCGTGCGCCGATGGCATAAGCGCTGAGGATCATGCCTTCAATCAACTGATGAGGGTCGCCTTCCATGAGAAAGCGATCCTTGAAGGTGGACGGCTCCATTTCGTCGGCGTTGGCGACCAGGTACTTGGGGTGGCGAGCCTGATCGCTCATGTCCACGAAGC
Organism: uncultured Gammaproteobacteria bacterium; assembly: GCA_964571225.1. Classification (GTDB taxonomy): domain Bacteria; phylum Pseudomonadota; class Gammaproteobacteria; order DATFLG01; family DATFLG01; genus DATFML01. The sequence continues at coordinate 1,696 of CAZNBB010000250.1, read as the reverse complement.
TCCACTTCTTGCCGGTGGGGAAGCCTGCGCCGCCGCGACCGCGAAGGTCGGCATCGGTGACGGCCTTGGTCACCTCCTCGGGCGCCAGTTCCCGCAGCGCCCGGCGCAGCGCACGGTATCCTCCGACACGCTCGTACTCTTTCAGGTTCAGTACGGTGCCGTCGTCGCGAATGTTTCCGGTCAGGGGCGTTTCCATGCCGTCCACCTTTTCCGTAATGGTCACTGATAATCGGCGAGGAGGTCCCGCACCGCTTCCGGCCGGACGTCTTCGTGCAGGTCCTGGTCCACGAGCAGCACCGGGGCGTGATCGCAGGCGCCAAGGCAGGGGTTGGGCAGCAGGGTGAAGCGCCCGTCGGGCGTGGTTTCGCCGAACTCAATGCCGAGCTCCGCGAATACCCGGTCGCGGATGCTCTCGTAGCCCATTACGAAGCAACTGGCACTGTCGCACACCCGAATGACATGGCGACCGACCGGACGTCGGTATATCTGGCTATAGAACGTCGCGATGGAGTCCAGTTCATGGACCGTGACCCCGAGAAACTCCGAAAGGTCAGCCAGGGCGTCGTCGGACACCCAGCCGCGATGCCGCTGAATGGCCTTCAGCGCATCGATGATCACCGCATGAGGAACCTCGTAGTGGGACAGTTCCTCTTCGATCGTCTGTCGTTCCTCCTGACTCAGCATGACATTTCCTCAGCGGTCCACGTCGGCCATCACGAAATCGATACTGCTCAAGTATGCGATCAAGTCGGAGATCAACATCCCCCGGCTCACCTGCGGGATCATCTGCAGATGGGGGAAGGAGGGGGTGCGTATGCGTGAACGGTAGGACATGGTGCTGCCGTCGCTTACCAGGTAGTAGCCGTTGCTGCCTTTGGTGGCTTCCACCGCCACGAACGCTTCGCCGGGGGGAATCACCGGCCCCCAGCTCACCCCCAGAAAATGGTTGATGAGCGTCTCGATATCCTCGACGGTCCGTTCCTTGAGCGGGGGCGTAGTCAGGGGGTGGTGCGCCTTGTAGTCGCCGGCCGGCATGTTGTTCCGACACTGGTCGATGATGCGCAGGCTCTGGCGCATCTCCTCCACACGCACCGCGCAGCGGTCATAGCAGTCGCCGTTGGCCGCCGTGGGAACATCGAAGTCGAATTGCTCATAGCCTGAGTAGGGCCGTTTCTTGCGCCAATCCCAGTCCAGGCCGGTAGCCCGCAGCCCCGGCCCGGTCACACCCCATTCGATCGCCTCCTCGGTGCTGTAGGCGCCCACGTCCTTGGTGCGGGCCTTGAGGATGCGGTTGTTCATGACCAGTTTGTCGTACTCCTTCAATCGCGGCGGCAGGTAGTCCAGAAACTCGCCGATCAGCCGCTCCCAGCCGTTGGGCAGGTCCTGGGCGACACCGCCGATGCGGAACCAGCTCGGGTGCATACGTCCCCCGCAGATGGCCTCGATGATGTCGAACACCCGCTCGCGATCGGTGAACATGTAGAACACCGGTGACATGGCACCCACGTCCGAGGCAAAAGTGCCGTAAAAGACCAGGTGACTGGCGATCCGGAACAGCTCGACCAGCATCACGCGGATCACCTTGACTCTGTCGGGTACGTCGATGCCGGCCAGCTTCTCCACCGTCAGGACATAGGGGAGGTTGTTCATGACCCCGCCCAGGTAGTCGATGCGGTCGGTGTAGGGGATATAGGAG
>CAZNBB010000249.1:0-3484 GCA_964571225.1 uncultured Gammaproteobacteria bacterium | reverse complement strand
TTGGTAGAGCCCCGGATTGTGATTCCGGTCGTCGTGGGTTCGAGTCCCATCGCTCACCCCAAATTACGGTTCGCCCGCGGTCCCGCCTACGGCTTGAACCACGGACCCGGTCGTGGTCCAATATTGCCCCTTTTCGGGCCGTTAGCTCAATTGGCAGAGCAGTGGACTCTTAATCCATTGGTTGTAGGTTCGATTCCTACACGGCCCACCAGTTTTCCCGTCCTCGCGTCCAGCCGTCTTTATCGATTTCCCGTTTTCCCAGGGGTATCCGGCCGTCCCGGGTTACGCCGTATCCGGGCAAGGCGCTATAATGCCCCGGATTCGGCCCAATGCCTTAATAATGCGAAAGTGGCGGAATTGGTAGACGCGCTGGCTTTAGGTGCCAGTGGGGAAACCCGTGAGAGTTCGAGTCTCTCCTTTCGCACCAAACCGTTTTGTTCGGCCTTCGGGAGCATCGCCGGAAGGCCCGGAGGGGGTAGCGGAGGCAACCGCTTCTGTTCATGTGCCAGGCCGGCATGTCGATCATGCTGAAGAGGAATTGCAATGCAAGTTTCCGTTGAGACGACCGGTGCGCTGGAACGCCGGATGACCGTGCAGATACCCGCTGAGCGGGTCGATCAGGAGGTGGAGAACCGCCTCAAGCGCTTGGCGAAGACCGCTCGTCTGGATGGTTTTCGGCCCGGCAAGGTGCCGATGCGGGTGGTGCAGCGCCGATATGGGCCGCAGGTGCGGGCCGAGGTGGTCAGCGAAGTCATGCGCAGCACGCTCCAGGAAGCGCTTACCGAGCAGCAGCTGCGGCCGGCTGGCGGACCGAGCCTCGAGCCCCGGACGGTGCAGCCGGGTCAGGCGCTGGAGTACACGGCCACCTTCGAGGTCTATCCCGAGTTCGAGCCGGCCGCCCTGGACGGAGTTAAGATCGACAAGCCGGTGGCCACGGTTACCGATCAGGACGTGGAGGACATGCTGGAGAACCTGCGCACTCAGCGTCGCACCTGGGAGCCGGTGGAACGCGAGGCCCGGACAGGCGACCGGCTGATGATCGATTTCGCGGGCACCATCGGCGGCGAGCCGTTCTCCGGCGGCAAAGCGAGCAACGTACCCCTGGAACTGGGCAGCGGCGCCATGATCCCGGGCTTCGAGGACCAGCTGAACGGCGTCAAGCCCGGTGAGCAGCGGACCATCGATGTGACGTTTCCCGACGACTACAACGTTGCGGATCTGGCCGGCAAGACGGCTCAGTTCGATATCAAGGTCCATAGCGTGTCCGAGCCCAAACTGCCTGACCTGGACGAGGAGTTCGCCCGTGCCTTCGGTGTCACCGAGGGCGGCGTGGACAAGCTGCGCGAGGAAGTGCGGCGCAACATGGAACGGGAGCTGGAGCAGGCCGTCCGCCAGAATCTCAAGGAGCAGGTGTTCGACGCCATCCTGGAAAAGAATGACATCGAGGTGCCCCACAGCCTGGTGGAGGACGAAGTGCACCGCATGATGGAGCAGGCGGGGGTCGAAACGGACCACACCGCCCATGGAGAGGCCCATGCGCAGCTGGAGGCACCCGCGCTGCGCCGGGTCAAGCTGGGGCTGGTGCTGGGGGAGATCGTGCGTCGCAACGAGCTGCGGACCGACCCGGAACGGGTGCGCAAGTTGATCGAATCCATCGCCGCCAGCTACGAGGACCCGGACGAAGTGGTCAAGTGGTACCAGCAGAACGCGGAGATGCGTTCCGGCGTGGAAGCCATGGCGTTGGAGGAGCAGGTGCTGGATTGGGTGATGGATCAAGCGGAGCTTAACGAAAAATCCAGCAGTTTCAAGGAATTGATGAATTCTCGCAAGACGACGAACGTCTAAAGGATGGTATCCTATGACCGATATCTATGGTAACGGCGGCGCTGGGGACGTGAAGGCGCTGAACCTGGTCCCGATGGTTGTCGAGCAGACCGCTCGGGGGGAGCGCGCCTACGACATCTACTCCCGGCTGCTCAAGGAGCGGGTGGTTTTCGCGGTAGGTCCGGTCGAGGATTACATGGCCAACGTCATTGTGGCCCAGCTGCTGTTCCTCGAGTCGGAAAACCCGGACAAGGACATACATCTTTACATCAATTCGCCGGGAGGGTCGGTGAGTGCAGGCCTCGCCATCTATGACACCATGCAGTTCGTCAAGCCCGACGTGAGCACCATGTGCATCGGCCAGGCTGCCAGTATGGGGGCCGTGCTGCTGGCCGGAGGGGCTGCCGGCAAGCGCTACTGCCTGCCACACTCGCGCATGATGATCCACCAGCCGTTGGGCGGCTTCCAGGGGCAGGCTACCGACATTGATATCCATGCCAAGGAGATACTGCTGGTTCGGGAACGGCTGAACCGCATCCTCTCCCAGCACACCGGGCAGCCGATGGATAAGATCGAACAGGATACCGACCGCGATCGGTTCATGGGGGCGGATGAATCCAAGGAGTACGGGCTGATCGATGCGGTTCTCAATCGCCGGGACGCTGCGTCCGGGGCGTGACGCCCGGAGCCCGTCACCGCCATGCGCTCCGCCTGCCTTCTCGGTGCCGACTGCATTTCCTTATGGCTGCGCAGGGATTGCTTGTCAGAACTTGCGTGAAGTAGTTGAATAGAGTCCGGGCGCTGCCTCGCGGAGCCGCAGGCGTCCCGCTGCGACGGATCCACCGACCGCCGCGATACCAAGCGGGGCCTCGCCGAGGGATGCTGCTGATTCACCGAAGTGAGGGTTGGTTATGACTGACGATCGAAACAAAGGCGACGACGGCAAGTTGCTGTACTGCTCTTTCTGCGGCAAGAGCCAGCATGAAGTACGCAAGCTGATCGCCGGGCCCTCCGTATTCGTCTGCGATGAATGCGTCGAGCTTTGCAACGACATCATCCGCGAGGAGATGCAGGAGAAGGCGACCGTTACCGGGAGCAAGCTTCCCAAGCCTCAGGAGATCAATCAGGTTCTGGACGAGTACGTCATCGGACAGGAACGTGCCAAGAAGATCCTGTCGGTCGCGGTGTACAACCACTACAAGCGGCTGGACGCGCGTCAGCGCAAGGAAGAGGTCGAGCTGTCCAAGAGCAACATTCTGCTCATCGGCCCGACGGGCTCGGGCAAGACGCTGCTGGCCGAGACGCTGGCGCGCCTGCTCAATGTGCCGTTCACCATTGCCGATGCCACGACGCTCACCGAAGCGGGATACGTCGGCGAGGATGTCGAGAACATCATCCAGAAGCTGCTGCAGAAATGCGACTACGATGTGGAGAAGGCCCAGACCGGCATCGTCTACATCGATGAGATCGACAAGATCTCCCGCAAATCCGACAATCCGTCGATCACCCGGGACGTGTCAGGCGAAGGTGTGCAGCAGGCACTGCTGAAATTGATCGAAGGCACGGTGGCGTCGGTGCCGCCCCAGGGTGGGCGCAAGCATCCCCAGCAGGAATTTCTGCAGGTGGACACCACCAACATCCTGTTCATCTGCGGCGGCGC
>CAZNBB010000248.1:0-3587 GCA_964571225.1 uncultured Gammaproteobacteria bacterium | reverse complement strand
TCCGGCCGCAAAGGCTTTCGAGAAAGCTATCGCCCTGCAGCCCAAATGGTGGACGCCTTACAACGCTCTGGCCAATGCGCGCGCGGCGCAGAACGACAACAAGGGTGCCGTGGCCGCCTATGAACAGGGACTGAAGAGCCTGCCGGACAACCCGCAGCTGATGCTGGGCCTGGCTCAGGTCCACAATCGCATGGGGGACTTCGACGGTGCGGCCAAGGTCTACGAACAACTGCTGGCCAAGCAGCCGGGCAACGCGATTGCCGCCAACAACCTGGCGTCGTTGATCGCGGACCACCGCAGCAACGACCCGGCCAGCCTGGCCAAGGCCAAGAAGCTGGTGGCTCAGTTCGGGTCTTCCAAACAGCTGGCCTTCCTGGATACCTACGGCTGGGTGCACTACCGGCTGGGGGATCTGGACAAGGCGGCCAAGGCCCTTAGCGAAGTCGTGCAGAAGGCGCCCAAGGTGCCGGTCTTCCAATATCACCTGGGAATGGTGTACTACAAGCAGGGCAACAAGGCTGCTGCCAAGGAGCACTTAAGCAAGGCGCTCGAGGGCGGGGCCAAGGCGCCCTGGGCCGGTGCGGCCCGCCGCGCGCTGAACAGCGTCGGCTGACCCGCCGGCGGGCGGATGCGCGCAGGGGGAGCTGCGCGTATTCCGCTTTCTGCCGATGTATACCATTAGGAATGTTGCATCGGCGGCCGATAGGTCCATATGATGGTTTCTGTCGTTCGGTCTGGTGTTGTCTGCACAGGCCGCTGCCAGGGTTGGTGTTGATGGTTGGGGCATGACCGCCAGACCAATGGCATTTCAGGAGGCTGTCCGAGTTATCCGCTTGCGGTGAGGCAGGCGGGGATTTGATCCAGGCTTGACCTGTCGTGTGCACGGCGGTGAGGGTTGCCCGCAAAGGGCGGATCAGTCGATTTCCGGTTGCCGCAAGACCGGGAAAGCTGGGACAGGTTGTCAGTTTACGGCCGTTGGCGTAACACGGACCGTTGCTCACGGGGCGCCGCCATTCGCTTGTTGCGGAACGCCGCTTGCAATCTCGGGCTGGAAGCCATTCATGTCGTCTTTCGGCGGCAGCATGTGGAGGGCGGGTTTTCGACCCTTCGGGGAACGCAGATTGTGGTCCGCGATCATCGGCGCCCACAACACGAACCGAAAGCCCACCGTCACATGACGTTTCGATGAGTCGCACAGACTAGACGGGTATGGGGTCGGCGCAGGCCGTTCCGTGTCGGGTGTAGCCGCCGGTACGGTTGGCGCGTCGGTCGGGAGCTGCCTATGAATCTTGGCGTGGTCAGCTATGTAACGGGGGCGTCGTTCTTTGTCGTCCTGTCGTTGCTGCTGCTGACCGGGCAGCACGGTCGCCCGCAGAAGACCCTGCTGCTGGTCGCTTCTCTCGCCATGGTGCTGTGGTCGGGCTCGGCCGCCTATGCCGAGGCCCACGGCGGCAGCCTGTATGTCCCCCATCTGCTGGAACTGGTCCGGGATTTCGCCTGGATCGCTTTTCTGGTGCGTATCCTGGCCGCCGCCCAGCGGGACGCGGATCTCGAGTGGTCGTGGTTCCGCAGCGTGTTGGGGGTGGTCGGCGCATTCACGCTCATGCTGGTGGCGCTGGCCACCTACCGGTATTTCAAGGGCAGCCCGGTGATCGCCGCTGGCGGCGTGGATCTGTTGCTGGCCGGCTATCTGGCCCTGGCGGTCGGTGGTCTGGTGCTGGTGGAGCAACTGGTCCGCAACATCCGCGCCGATTCCCGGCGCGCCATCAAGTATCTCTGTTACGGGATCGGCGGCCTGTTTGCCTACGACTTCTACATGTACGCCAACGCGCTGCTCTTTCAGCGCATCGATCCCAGCTTGTGGGCGGCCCGCGGGTTCGTCAATGCCCTGGTGGTGCCGGTGATCGGAGTGAGCGTCGCCCGCGACCCGAAGTGGTCCCTGGACATCTTCGTGTACCGGCGCATCGTGTTCCATACCGTCTCCCTGCTTGGAGCCGGCCTGTACCTGCTGGCCATCGGCGCAGGCGGCTATTACGTGCGTGTCTACGGCGGCAGCTGGGGCGCGGTCGCCCAGGCCATCTTCCTGTTCGGTGCCGGCCTGCTGCTGGTGATGCTGCTGTTCTCCGGCCAGTTGCGCGCGAACCTGCGGGTGTTCATCAGCAAACATTTCTTTCACTACAAATACGACTACCGGGACGAATGGCTGCGCTTCATCCGCACCCTGTCCACCAGCGACCCGGTGACCGACCTGCGCGAGCGTGCCATCCGGGCCATCGCCGAGATCGTGGACAGCCCCGGCGGCGTCCTCTGGCTGCGCCGCGAGCACGGCCGGTTCGAACCGGTGACCCGCTGGAACATGACCGAGCCGTTGCCCGACAGCGAGCCTGCCGACAGCTCCCTGGTGCGGTTCCTGGACTCCCAGGAGTGGGTCATCAACATGGACGAGTACGAGCGCGAGCCCGATCTGTATACCGATCTGGCCCTGCCGCGCTGGCTGCGGTTCATGGAGCGGGCGTGGCTGGTGGCGCCGCTCATTCTGCATGAGCGGCTGCTGGGTTTCGTGCTGATTGCCCGTTCGCCGGTGCGCGCCCACTTCAACTGGGAGGACTGCGACCTGCTCAAGACCGCCGGTCGCGAGGCCGCCAGCCACCTGGCGCAGCTGGAGGCGTCCCAGGCCCTGGTGGAGGCGCGCCAGTTCGAGGCCTGCAGCCGGCTGACGGCCTACGTGATGCACGACCTGAAGAACCTGATCGCCCAGCTCTCCCTGGTGGTCACCAACGCCTCCCGCCACAAGCACAATCCCCAGTTCATGGAAGATGCCATCAGTACGGTGGACAACTCGGTGGCCAAGATGAACCGGCTCATGCAGAAGCTTCGCACCGGCGGGCGCACCGACAAGGAGTTGGAGCCCATCGAGCTGTGCGCATTGCTTCAGGAAACCGTCAAGACCATGTCAGGCGGTCAGCCGGTGCCCAGCCTGGATTGCCAGGTCATGGGTGCCACCGTGCGCGCCGAGAGTGATGGTCTGGCCGCCGTGGTGGGGCACGTGATCCGCAATGCCCAGGAAGCCACGCCGGATGACGGCAGCGTGATGGTGCGGCTGTTCCGTTCCAACGACACCGCGGTGATCGAAGTGCAGGACACCGGCTGCGGCATGGACGAGGAGTTCATCCGCGAACGCCTGTTCCGGCCTTTCGACTCCACCAAAGGCGGCTCCGGGATGGGTATCGGGGCCTACGAAACCCGCGAATTCGTGCGCGGCCTCGGGGGGGAAGTGGAGGTGCTTAGCCGGCTCGGCGAGGGCAGTACGTTCCGGCTTCGGATCCCCATTAGCGATGACGACAAAAATGACGTAAAGTTGGCCGCAGGGGGCGGCGCCAGGTATGCAGATGACGGAGAATACCAAGAAATTGCTGGTGGTTGAGGATGACCCTGGGCTGCAGGCACAGCTCCGATGGTGTTTCGAAGGCTTCGAGGTACTGATCGCTGGAGACCGTGAAAGCGCCCTGCAGCAGATCGATCGTCATAAGCCCTTCGTCGTGACCCTGGATCTCGGTTTGCCGCCCGACGAAGGCGGCGTCAGTGAG
>CAZNBB010000247.1:0-3612 GCA_964571225.1 uncultured Gammaproteobacteria bacterium | reverse complement strand
TTTTCCTGAGCGACACCATCAATCAGGTCGCTACGGTGCGTCAAAGTCCATTGGTCGACGATAAGACTGCGGGCCCTGTCGCCGTGTCCATAGTACAGCAGGCTCCGGTGTCTGGCGCCAAGATCGCTCTGCTGGCCTATCATGTCACCGGTCCGGAGCCTATTCGGAAGCGCCGCCTGTCGCCGCGGCACACTCTCGTCGAGAAGAGCGGTATACGACATCTTTGGAGCGCCGGACTATGTGCGGCCGCGGAGGACGCAGCACCCACCGAATCGGGTACACAAACGGAGATGGTGTTTAACGATCTCATCGCAGCCATTGAAAGCCAAGGGGGCAATCTACGTGATCACTGCGTGCGGACCTGGCTGTATCTGAAAGATGTGGATGTCTTCTACCGGGATATGGTGCACCATCGGACCGAGCTTTTCGCCTCGCAGGGCCTTACAGCGGATACGCATTACATTGCGAGCACCGGCATTCAAGGCGCCTGCGCGCACCGCCTGGATCTGGTTGCCATGGACGCATATTCCATCCTTGACGTCCGTCCCGATCAGATAGCGTATCTCAATGACTTCACGCACCTTTGTGCAACGAAAGACTACAATGTCACCTTCGAGCGCGCCACACGAGTCGCATATGCCGACCGCATTCAGTATTTCATCTCCGGCACGGCCAGCATCGATAGCCGAGGGCACGTCGTGCATCCTGGTGACGTCGAAAAGCAGCTTGCGGTAGCGCTCGATAACGTGGAGGCACTGCTGCGAGCCGATTCGGCGAACCTCCGTGACATGATGTACCTGATTGTCTATCTCCGCGATCCGGCTGATGCGCAGTGGATTCGCTCAAGCCTTCAGGAACGTCTTCCGGAAGTCCCCGTGATTGCTGTGCACGGGGCCGTGTGTCGGCCGGAATGGCTCGTAGAAATAGAGGGTGTGGGCATTGGTGAGAGGGCACAGCCCGGTTTCCCCGCGTTCTGATCAGCATTTCACTGTCGGGGTGGGCACAGGCAGAGTCTTTCGCATATTCGTTTAGAGGCGACCACGGCTTTGGCTTGTGCCCCGTGACTCGCTGCGATGTCCGATGTCCGCTGCCGATCCTACAGCCGACCCTCCTCAATGGCGACGAGGGATTTTCTCTGGGGCGACTACAGTAGGCGGACGTCAACGGCGCGCGCCCGCAGGGAGGCGATGGCAGAGTGTGTATCGCGCTAATGCAATTCTTAGTCTTGGCCGCGATAACCAATCCGGATACGAGAGAGAGGCTGATACTGCAGCGCGTGCCCCGGTGGCGTCTCGGACCGTATAGCGAACCGGGCGCCGGCGGGGCCTTCGATCGTTTCGCCGGCAGTACTTCAGTGCGGAGAGGAAGCGGCGCCAGATCCGCCGGTGAGTCGTTCGGCGTAAACGTGCTCCAAATAGGCGTTTACGCGGTTGTCATATGCCTCGAACAGCAGAACCACGCCATCCTCTCGAAGGCTGACCACTCGTGCCGGGATCTCCACGGGGGCGGTGGGGGATGCGGCCGTCTCGTTTATTCGCAGATGCACGAGCCCACCAAGCCGGGTGTTTGGCAACTGGCCCGAAGGGACAAAAAAGGCGCCGTCAAAACTTATGTCTCGCAGGTGTCCCCTGACAGCTCGACTCCCACGGGGCTTGACGGTGACGGACCGACGGATGGGAATGCGAACACATTTTCGACGCTGCATTGGCCTTCTCCGCGACGGATAAGACCCCGCCCGGCCGGTGATCCGGGCGGGGGAAGCACCGTACCCTGACATGATCGTCGGCACGCAGACATTCGCTGTCGCTCGATGCACCGCCAATGTAGGCCTGTGAGCGGCCCCATGCTGTGAAATGCTCGACAAAACCGGATCTCCGGTCGGCAAAGTCCAGGGCCGCATGCCGACATTCCGAGCAACATTTTCAGGGAGCGAGACTCCGGCAGCTAGATGCGTCTCGCCGACGCCCAGAGAGATTGCGGGCATCCTCGAACGGGCTGAAGAAACGTTGGCGGCAAGAATGGCGGGAGCCATCAGGCGGTCGGTTGCGGCGAGACCTACTGGAGGCAATCACTGTTAACGGTGGGGCGCCAAGGATAGCCCCCGTCCGGCCAGTGACACGGGCAGGGGCACAGTATCTTGACAACAGAATCGGTGGACTGACAGTTAACGTCAGCTGGATGCGCCGCTAAATCGTCAGGTAGCGTGCTGGAATGTCTGAAAAGATAGATCAATGAGGCAGGATAGGGGGTGACTACTTCTATGTCACCGATCTTGAGTGACTGGCAGGTGTCTGCCCCAGACGCCTCCTAGTGCCAGCGCCAGAAACAGCCACAGCAGGCACGCGGCGCTCACCGCCTGGCCGCTCCTGCTCTGGAGAGAGATCACGTTCATCATCTGGGCCGGGAGGGGGCCCAGCGCAGCGATCGGCACGGTCATGATCGCGAACGCCCGCCAGAACCGGTCAAACACAAACCGGCGCCGCAGCCACAGGTTCAGCCCGAGCCCACCGACGAACACGAACCCCAGCACGGCCGGTCCAAACCATGCAGGGTAGACAGACTCGGTCAGGGTCACCTCGATGGCGGCCAGCGTGCCGACGCCTGGGACCGCGAAGAACAAAAGGGTTAACAGCTCAGTCCAGGGCATAGAAGTCAAGCTACGTCGCGTTCTGCGAACGTCCAGTCGTGCCGGCTGGATGGTTGGACAGCCCAACCGCGGACAAATTCCAAATGCCCACAGAGAGGGTTTTTTCGTAGAGACTTCCCGTCCTTACGGCGACCTCGACACTAATCGTCGCTGCCCACGAAGCGAACGCGGATACTTGTCACACCTGGCGGGGGGTTGCGTACCCGGGTCTGGAATGCCTCTGACGCGTGGCCCTTCAGCCTGTCTGCCGATGCTGAGAAGCGTACCCGCTTCAATACCTGGTGATGTTCCCCACGCAGAGCAGCCTGCAGGGGAGGGACGCTCTGGGGATCAGCAGAGGTATTTACAATGACGCCCTTGATGACCAGCGCTGGGTCCCCCGGGGAATTCTGCCTGTCAGGTTGCACCAGATAGAGCTTGAGGTTCATGGCCGCGAGCAGACGCGCCTGGGCGCCACAGGGCTGAAACGGCCGTTTGTGGCCCTGGTAGTGGTCCACACAGGTCTGTGCGGAATATCGGCGTTTGTTCACTGCCGGCCAAGAGACACCCAGTCTGGCCCGTGCCTGGGTAGGCCCGGCGCGCAACTGCAGCGAATACAGCCCCGGCGAGAGGGCGTGGATCGGGATGACCCGTACGATGTCTTGGTGCGCCCCGACCCGCTGTACTCGCACAGGCACCTGAAAGCGCTTGAGTTCGGTGGTCACCCAGCGGCTGCCCTGACGGGGTCCAATGGTGCCGTCGGCATTGATATCGCTTCTGACCCACGCCACCCGGGTCAGCTGCACCGCATGACTGAGCGGCTGCCGGGTCTGCGCCAGTGCCTGGTTTTTCACCACGAACTGAACCATTCCACCGAACCGCGAACGGGTCGGCCAAGTCTTGAGTTCCCACTTGCGATTCCCATTGAGTCGCTGGAGGTTGCCGTGGGTGAAGGCATAAAGCCCCGGGGTATTGGGAATGTAGGC
>CAZNBB010000246.1:0-3682 GCA_964571225.1 uncultured Gammaproteobacteria bacterium | reverse complement strand
CGAGATCGTGAGTGCCTGAGCCGAAATCAAATGTGCTGGATGGTGCTATACTAATTGCCCCACTTATTGTAAGATTTTGATCTGCTGCATTAAAAGAACCGGTATAATTATCAGTACCACCCGTATCCGCACTCAGAAAATATATGTTGTCCGGATCAAAAGCACCACTAAGAGTGCAATTATCTGAAGATGCAGTATCGCTGAAGCAAGCATTGTCACCCGAGGTAGGTACACGACCTAATGGACTACCACCAGTTTCAGCATCATACCAGTTATTAGCATTGTTACCGTCATTGTCTGCGTCTTGGTTTCGCCAAAATCCATTAGCCATTTTTAACCCTCATAGTCATGTATACCGATAAAGAAATCTAATGTACTCGTATTAGCCCCAGCTACCCAACATCTCGCCCAACCTTTTGTTCCTACCGGAAATCGTTGCATCTTTACATCAAAAGGTTCGTGTTTTACGCTTTTTTGTGGGGTAAGCATCACTCATGATAAATTTGGCGAGGAAACCCGTAGCTTCAGCTATGGGAGGAATCGCCAATCCTTTCTTAAAAAGTTCTTGACAATCACAATTACATGTGATATATTGTTTGTGTGAAGACAAGATATAGATTCCGATTCTATCCAAGCGAATCCCAACGCGACAACCTCGCCAGAACATTTGGTTGCGCAAGATTCGTCTATAACTGGGGACTTCGACTTCGCTCCGATGCATTTCGAAACGGAGAGAAGATCGGATATCATGAATCGTCTGCGAGACTTACTGCCCTCAAAAGGCAAGAAGAGTTCTCTTGGCTTAACGAAGTTAGTTGCGTCCCAACTCAGCAAGCACTTAGGCACCTTCAGTCTGCATATGATAAATTTTTCAAGAAACAAGGAAAGTACCCATCCTTCAAATCTAAGAATGGCAAACAATCTGCTGAATATACTACATCTGCCTTCAAATGGGATGTTCAAAATAAAAATCTCCATATAGCCAAACTCGGAAGACTGCGAGTTCGCTGGAGCAGAGAGTTCGAAAGCTCGCCAAGCACGGTTACGATAACCAAGGACTGTGCTGGTAGATATTTCGTCACACTCTGCCTTGACGAACAGTTTCCGACAATTCCAAAATCGGGAGAGGATATTGGAATTGACTTTGGTGTTGCGAGACTCGCAACTTTCTCGAATGGCGAGCATATCCCAAATATGCGTTACACTCGTCTTAACGAGAAAAAGCTTGCGAAAGCACAAAAAATCCTCTCCAGACGCAAGAAAGGCAGTGGTCGATGGAATAGGCAACGACTTAAAGTTGCCAGAGTCCACTCTCACATTGCCGATAGTCGTAAGGATCATCTCGATAAAGTCACAACAAATATTGTCCGAAGATTTGACAATATTTTTGTTGAGGATCTTAATATTCGAGATATGATTCACAACCACTGTCTGTCTAAAAGTATTTCTGATGCGTCGATTGGAACTGCAATTAAGATGCTGGAATACAAAGTTGAGCGTTATGGAAAGGCGGTCACAAAGATTGACCGCTGGTTTCCGAGCAGCAAGACATGCAGTTCCTGCGGATTCAGAGTTTCCAAAATGGATCTCAGCATCCGCTACTGGAACTGCCCAGAATGCAATACAAAACATGATCGCGACGAAAATGCCGCGAAAAATATTTTGGCCGTGGGACACACGGTTTCTGCGCGTGGAGGGGATGTAAGACTCGTCAAAGGCAAGCCTTTGAAAAGCAAACCCCATCGAAACGTGAACCGCTAAATTGTTAGTTGTGTTCAACATAATTAGCCTTTGGAATCCCACTACTTTAGTAGTGGGAGGATGTCAAAATATTACTTCTTCAACAAGTTTATGTTTTTTTAAAGGCATTCTCACGATAACCGTTGTCTCTCCGGTTTTGTTTTTCTTTCTTAATATATTCGTAATCTTTCTAGCTATTTCAGACAAACTCCTAGCATTTTGAATAAACCTAGTCACTTCCTCATCAACTTCGTTTTGTTTTATTTTTATATTCATGGTTGATTATGTTTACAATGTTCCATTATTTTTTTAATTTCTTTAACCAATTCTTCGTCTTTCTTCATAGAACTTTCTATTCTATCAAGCATTGAAGTCATTTTGGTAATGGAAGTAGATGCTGATAATAATGCATGACTTGCTTCTTTTAAAATAGAAACAAATTCGGAGTGACGTTTTTCCAACAAATCACTTGTTGTTTTGTAAATATGCGCTAATGCAATTAATGTTATTGCAGCAATTGCCCATCCTCCGTATGTTTGTAGAAAAGCCGCTAATCCGGTCATGATTTTATCTCCACTACAAGCTATTTTTAATTTCTTCAACTAACTTATGATGATCAGATCCATAGCTTGTTTTATCAGCTTCTGTTTTTAAGATATGATATAACTTATTCTTTCCAATTGAATCATGAATTTTTTCTTTTAATTCATTATTAATTGGTAATTTGTCTATAAATGATTCAAAATTATCTTTATACTTATCTACTCCCTTTACCATTGCACCATGCAATTGTGTTATTTTCTCAGCTTTCTCAGCAGCAGCTTCACCAAATGCTTTCACTTTGTTATAGCTATTTTTTATCTTTAAGAATAAACCACCTAGTCCAAGAAATCCCATTATGCTACCAACAATACTTACACCAAATGAAGATAAAATACTACGAGCTTCCTGCTCTTTCATATGCTGTTTCTGATCTTGAGCTACAGCTGCGTGATCATGAATATCAGTTTCTTCTTTTGGTTTACCTATATCGCCTTGATTTAATATTGCATCATCAAGCTGTTCCACATAGTATGGTTCCGGAGTTTCAATGCCAGCTTTCTTATTGTTAAGCATATAATCAGAACGCTTAACTAATCGTGCTGCTGTTCTTTTTCCAGCTTGACTATGAAATATACAACCATTTGCGAACAGTAAAATAAGTATAATTGGAATGAATTTTCTCATCTCTCATCTCCCAAAAAAAACGAGAGGAGACTAGATAGACTATTCTCCTCTCGTTTAAGTCTTACAATTTAAGTGCTGACTCTAATCAAAAATTCTTAGAGTTGGATTTCGCAAACACCGGAATTCTGGAGAATAGTCGGCACAACATATTCGTAATACAACCAACCATACTCAAGATCGCCATCATTGAAACCGTTAGCATCAGCACTATCCAGATCAACACGTACACTCCAAACACCGAGGAACTCACTATCAGCGATAACAAGAACACGACCGGTTGTGAGAATGTAGCTAGGCACTCTGCGTACATCAGAACCCCACAGATTACCCATCAGACCTGTTTTCAGCAATTCACGCTGCGTTTCCGGATCAAGATCATCTCTTGTATACAGACGCATATCCTTGTAATTCTTTGTAGGCACAAGGACATTCGTCACAGGTGCTTCATGATCTTCAACTTCCGCATAAGCTTCAGCCAGCGGATCACGACTCAGAGTTGAATAACTATCAATGGTAGCATTGACAGCACTTGAACCGGTAGCAGCAGTATGAAGAACAGAAACGAGATCGGCATCTTCTTGTTTTGCCATCTCAGACTGTGCTTTCACTTGCTGACGATTGATCATATTAAAATTGGCTGTTGCAACATCAATAACGGGGATGCGCACATAACAAACGATAGGATAAGGGATCGGCTCAAACCATGTGTCTGCAA
>CAZNBB010000245.1:374-3693 GCA_964571225.1 uncultured Gammaproteobacteria bacterium | reverse complement strand
AGGTACGTTTGTCCAACGAAACTTCGGCTTGGGTAGACGTCGCCGCACTGCAGGTCGGCCGGCTGGCCCACTAGGGGAGGTTGCGACAGGGAATCCGTATTCTGACTCGCGAGAACACCTTGAGGGCAGATGTTGTCAATCTTTCGATATCGCCTTACACAGTCCGAATCCAATACTAATAAGGGACGTGACAATGAACGCAGAGGGCCTTGACGAGGCAGATTTGAATTACTGGTTGGCGTGGGTCTTGGGAGAACCGCTGGCGCAGTTGGAGGTTGAGGGTGACAGGTGCCTGCGCTCGGACGGCACCATTGTAGACTACCTGCGCAAAGGATCTATCCTAGACCTTCTTCGGGAGCGAGGGCTATTTGGCATGGACCCTAACGACATCGTTACTTTCAATGGACACGCCGATCGTCCGGAGCGGTTCACTGCAGAAATCCTGCGCCAAGAAGGAAGGGGGTGTAAGGCCTCTGGACCCACTGCGGTCATTGCAGTCTGCCGAGCCGTCGTACGCTTTGCTTATCTAGCGCACAGATCGAGCTAGGCAATATCAGGGCGTTTCGATTGGCTAGTGCCGGCTCGCTGGGCGTTGGCTGGCAAGTACATCCCTCGCCAGTAAGGACGCCCATATGTACTCTGTCCCCCTGCTGTCGGCGTACCATCTTGCGATATACCGTGCCGCATGGCGCTGTCCGCTCCTAGGAGCTTAGCCGCCACGCTCGATGAACGCTGCGGTGGCCGTAATGGATCGAGTCCTGCCGGTCGGGACTTACATGGGCGGGGGCCGCGAGCACGCACCCATAATTTGGCTGCGTCCAGTGGCGATTCACGACCAGTTCGCGCGTGTAGGGTGCGGTAGCAATTTCCTTGTAAGTTGGTAGCCATTTGTCGGGGCGGAGGCCGTTTGCCGCACAGGACTCGCACACAACGCCAAGGTACGGGGCTACATGGAAAATGTTTGCTCAGCGAAGCGCGATCCGAACGGTCAGACAACTGTCAAATTCGACCCTGGCTACCTGGAAACGTAGCTGCCGTATCCGGCCAAAAGCCGCAGCCCAAATATTCGGATCGAAGAGGCTGCTGTGGAGCGTAGGGCAGTCATAAGGCGGACGAAGAACAAAGTCGAAGCACGCCTTGGCGAAGAGCGCGCGTGTCAACAACACGAGCCACCTTCGTTGGGAGGACACCCGCAGCCCCCCACATGGCTCTCGTTCTGTGTGGTCGCCGGGGGATCGGAATCTGCAGGCGCCCGGTCCTGTACGTAGCGTTCCCCGTTCTGTAGGGCCCACTCAGCGCGGGTCAGTTCACGTCCGAGGTACGCGGCGTGGTCCAGTCGGCTGACCAGCCCGGCGTCAATGGCACCTGTATACAGCATAGGTGCCGAGGTGCCACTGAAAACCCTGTCGAGAACGCCGCGGTTGCTGTAGTGTTCGAGCATAATTGTTCCGCGAACCCGATCGGGATAGACGACGAAGTAGCCAGCCGGATCGAGCACCAGGCGACCGACGCTTTCGGCCGCCTCAATGGGCACCGAAGCGGTGTCGGCTGGCGCGCCGCAAAATGCCCCCGGATCGTTGGACGCGGTCGTTGCAATGAGTGACTTCAACGCCCCCACATTCGTGTTCCCGATCTGGGCGATGACCTGCACCTGGCTTCTGAACGCCTCCACATGTTCCGGCACAAGGTTCTTCAGCAACGGGCGTTTTCCCTCCGCGCCCACAATTCGCATCCTGTCATCCACCCCGTATTGGATCAGAGCCGACAGCGACTGCCCCGGCAGATGTCCAATGGCTTTCCGGGTGTCTTCGCCGCACAGGACGAGGAAGCGAATATGCGGATTGGCGAGGGTGTTGCGAATCAGACGCTCGATCCCCAGATTTTCGGTATGCAGGCTGCCGACGATGGCGAGACCCTCCAACCCGGCAGCGCCGAGTTCGTGGGTCAGGTGGTCGGAGTTGAGCGTGCAGACCGCGACGGGAGCACGGAATCGGATGATCTGGTAATCGCCGGGTAGAGGAGGCCAGCCCTCTCTGGGTTCCAGCGCTTCGGTCGCGCAGTGAGTGCCTTCGCCGACCGCCGGGTCGATGTCGGCGGCCAGTGTCTGCGCCACAGCCGGCCAGCACACCTCGCAGCCTAGACAGTCGTAGCGTTGTTCTTCGAAGCGGCGCGCGGCTTCCTCCAAGAGCGGATCCAAGGCGTTGCGCAACGGGCCGGGCCTCTGAAAGGTCTTGACGGCATTCTGAAAGCAACCACAGCGCCAGCACTTCTTTGCATCGATGGCGGCACGCAGTTCCGTGTCGATCCGAGCAAGGGGTTGTTGCGAGATGGCCGTCATTGTATGAGTCCGGGCCAATTTGCGTCGCTAGATAACGATCGGCATCAGGCGGCCCCCGCGTTCAGCAGATCGGCATCCCGCTCGAGCGCCTTGAGTAGATCGACACCGTTCAGGCGGTAATACACCATTTTCCCGTCGTCCCGCTTTCGCAACCAGTTTTGCCCGTGCAACAGCTTGAGCTGATGAGAGGTGGCGGCGATGCTCAGACCAAGCACGTGCGCGATATCGCAAACGCACAACTCGGCATCTGCTAGAGCGAGGAGGATCTTCAGCCGTGTCATGCTGCCTAGCACTTTATACTTGTCTGCCTGCCTTCGCAGGCGTTCCTCCTGTTTGCCCAAGCGGGATCGGATCGCACGAACCTTTCTGCCGTCGAAGCAAGGAACAGCGCATACATCTTGCTCTTTACGTAGGGAAATAGAATTTCGCACAGGGAACCTCATTTCGATAATGATCGAAATGATAGTAATGCAATCGCTACTGGTCAAATCAATGCCCCTACCGGATACCCTGTCCACTGCCTTTGGGGTTTCTGGGTAGCGACTACAAGCCGTAACGCGAATTGGTCACCTTCCGTGAGCAGCTGTAATTCGCGCGCTGCGTCTGAATAAGCCATTCGATTCTGCCGGATGCGACATCATGTGCCCGCCGCTAGCGCGACAAGTAGAGTGCAAAAGTTTTGAACATTGGTCATAACAGCTCTCCTAAATGGTGAGCGGTTTGATAGCAATAGGTGCCGGGTGTCCCGTTTTGATCGGAAACTCTCGGCGGTACGAAAACAAGCGGTGGATCGATACCCAAGCGCCGGGTGCAGACGAGCCCCAATAATGCGTTGACGGTCGCGCGGGGCGATGGACTCCAACAGGTCTATGACTGGCGCGCGAGGGCGAATCAGGCGCGGCACAGATCCGGGTCGCGACAGCCTGTGGGTGCGTGGCGAGGTAGCGTATTTGTTTGAGGCGCATGGCTCTTTTCCGATTA
>CAZNBB010000245.1:0-364 GCA_964571225.1 uncultured Gammaproteobacteria bacterium | reverse complement strand
GACACGCGCCTACCGTCATATAGAACAGTAAATACACAACTAGGCAGCGAACGTATGACGCCCTATAATTCGCGCCGCCCGATCGTCGCTTTGCGCAGAGAGCGGGCGCGAGAGAGCTGTTAGGCAGAAGGGGTTGTATTCCCCAAAAACGCGGTACGCTTCGAGGTACCCAACGAGAAATGCAGCCGTAGGGCACGCGCAATCTATACCCAGGCGGCGAATTAGGACGATTCAGAGCGGATGGAGCGCCTACAAGGTCGTCGGACGCTCACCACAGCCCCGAGCGGCCCTGGGCCTGGTGCGAAATGAAGACGGGCAGTTCGTCCCACCCAGAATCGAAGTCAGGGACGCGGGAATCTGCCGG
>CAZNBB010000244.1:0-3699 GCA_964571225.1 uncultured Gammaproteobacteria bacterium | reverse complement strand
CGCTGGTCCGCAACGGCTTCATCACGGGCCAGACCGTCGGTATCGACGGCGGCCTCCATCCCCGCTGACGCGGTTCTCCGTGCTTCACCGCCCCATGGCCACCGCGATGCCCGGCAGCCGGTCGCCATGGCCTCTATAGTTTCAGGAGACGGGCGGCCGGCTCTGCTCGGTGTTTCTCGTTGCTGTTTGCCGGCGTAGGCCGGGCCGTGGTGGCTCTTCGGGGCAAGGAAAGGGGGTGGTATGACAACCCATGTGTTCGTGATCGGTCTGGACGACTTCAACCTGCGCCAGCTTCGGACCGTAAAGGACGCCTCATCCTACGAATTTCACGGATTGCTGCCGTACGACATGGTGGTCAATCCCGCCCATTATCCCGTCGATGGGATGATCGACCGGGGCCATCGCGAACTGGAGGAGGCGGGTGTGCCGGTGCACGCCCTGATCGGTCATTGGGACTTTCCCACCACCGCATTGCTGGCGGTCTTCCGCGGTGAGCGGGCCATGCCGGGCCCGAGTCTGGCCGCCACGCTGATCGCCGACCACAAGTACTGGAGCCGGTTGCGCCACCGGAAGGCGGTTCCGGACAACGTTCCCCGCTTCCAGTCTCTGAACCCTTTCGATGACGACCCCGAGGCGCGCCTGGAGCTGGACTATCCGTTCTGGATAAAACCCGTCATCGGGTTTTCCTCCCAGATGGTCTACCGGGTCGCAAACGCCGCCGATCTGCACCACGCTCTCGCGGGCATCTGCGAGGGGATCACCCGCTTCGGTGATCCGTTTGAGCGGCTGTTGGCGCGCACCACGCTGCCGGCCGACATTCCGGCCGAAATCGACGGCCATCACTGCGTGCTGGAAAAGCCCATCGGCGGGTGGCAGTGCACGCTGGAGGGATACATCCAGCATGGGCAGGTGCGGGTCTACGGTGTGGTGGACTCCATACGCGAGGGTAGGCACCAGTCCTGCTTCGCCCGCTACGAATTTCCGTCCCGGCTCCCCGAGGCGGTTCAGGCTCGCATGGTGGCCGTCACCGAACGGGCCATACCCGCACTGGACATCGATGACACCCCGTTCAACGTCGAGTACTTCTGGGACCGGGAGACTGACTGGATCTGGCTGCTGGAGGTCAACGCCCGGATCTCCAAGTCCCACTCGCCGCTGTTCGCCGACGTGGCCGGTGCCTCCCATCACGAGGTGGCGCTGGATGTGGCCCTGGGCCGCACGCCCCACTTCCCACACCGCAGCGGCCCGTTCGACACGGCGATCAAGTTCATGGTGCGCCGCTACCGGGACGGCGTTGTCACCCGCGTGCCCACGCCCGCCGAGATCGACGCGCTGGAGGCGGCCTTTCCCGGTACCCGCATCCAAGTCGAGCTGCAGGTGGGCGACCGGCTGTCGGAACTGCGCGGCCAAGACGAATACAGCTATGAAGTGGCGGTGGTCTTTATGGGAGGTCATGACCGACGGGACATCGAACGCCGCTACGCGGCGCTGCTTGAGCGCCTGCCTCTTGAATTTTCGGCCTGAGGAGGTCCGTGGTGAGAATCGTCGACCCCCTCCCGCAACCGGTGCGGGAGATAGAGCACGCCTGGATCCCGATGAGCGACGGCGTGCGGCTGGCGGCCCGTATCTGGTTGCCCGAAAGCACTGGCACTGAACCGGCCCCGGCCATTCTGGAATACATTCCCTACCGGCGCCGCGACGGCACCCGCGCTCGGGACCAGGTGATGCACCCCTATGTGGCCGCCCACGGCTACGCCTGCGTGCGGGTGGACATCCGCGGCAGCGGCGACTCCGAAGGCGTATTGGAAGACGAGTATCTGCCCCGGGAGCTTGCCGACGGGGTCGAGATCATCCGCTGGATCGCCGCCCAACCCTGGTGCGACGGCAAGGTGGGCATGATCGGCATCTCCTGGGGCGGCTTCAACGGGCTGCAGATCGCCGCGCTGGGTCCGCCCGAGCTGCGTGCCGTCGTCACCGTGTGCTCCACGGACGATCGCTATGCTGACGATGTTCACCACATGGGGGGCTGTCTGCTGGGGGACAACCTGTCGTGGGCGTCCACCATGTTCGCCTACAATTCCCTGCCGCCGGACCCGGCGATTGTCGGCGAACGCTGGCGGGAACTGTGGTTCCAGCGCCTGCGGGGCAGCGGCCTGTGGCTGGAAAAATGGATGCGCCACCAGCGGCGCGACGCCTATTGGCGCCACGGCTCGGTGTGCGAGGACTGGGACGCCATTCAATGTCCGGTGATGGCCGTCTCAGGCTGGGCGGACGGCTACTCCAATGCCGTGTTCCGGCTGCTGGCGAGCCTGCGGGTGCCGCGCCTGGGGCTGGTGGGCCCGTGGAGCCACAAATACCCCCACCTGGGCGTGCCCGGCCCGGCCATCGGCTTTCTGCAGGAGTGCGTGCGCTGGTGGGACCAGTGGCTCAAGGGCCGGGAGACGGGCATCATGGCGGAGCCCATGGTGAGGGCCTGGATGCAGGAATCCGTGCCGCCCACCACCTTCTATCACGAACGGCCCGGCCGCTGGGTGGGCGAACGCCAATGGCCGTCGCCCGGAATTCGGGACCGGGAGTTGACGCTGGCGGCCCCCGGCACCCTCGAACCGGCGCAGACGCCGGTGGAGGAGGCCGCCATGACCATCCAGTCGCCGCTCTCGGTGGGCCTGTTTGCCGGCAAGTGGTGCTCCTATGCCGCCACCCCGGACCTGCCCCACGACCAGCGCGAGGAGGACGGCGGTGCGCTGCTGTTCGACAGCGCCCCTTTGCAGGCGCCGCTGGAAATTCTCGGTGCGCCCCGCGTCGATCTGGAGGTAGCCGCCGACCGGCCGGTGGCCATGGTGGCGGTTCGACTTTCGGACGTGGCGCCGGACGACAAGGCGACCCGCGTGACCTACGGCCTGCTCAACCTCACCCACCGGGACGGCTCCGAAAGCCCCACGCCGCTGGAACCCGGCTGGCGTTACCGGGTGCGGGTGCAGCTCAACGACATCGGCCAGTCGTTTCCGGCCGGCCACCGTCTGCGGCTGTCCATTTCCACGTCCTATTGGCCGCTCGCCTGGCCTGCACCCGAGTCCGTCAGGTTGACGGTGTTCGCCGGCACCAGCTGTCTGCTGCTGCCCGAGCGTGCGCGCCAAGACGCGGAGGATCGGGCGATCGTGTTCGGCCCGCCGGAGGGGGCGCGGCCCCTGGGCATGGAGCGGCTGACCGAAGGGCACCAAAACTGGCGGGTGATCCGCGACCTGGCCAGCGACGAATCCACGTTGGAGGTCACCAACGACGAGGGTACGGTGCACATACCGGCCGTAAACCTGGATATGCAGCTCAAGGCCCTGGAGTGGTACAGCTACCGCGGTTACGACTACTCGTCCCCGCGCGGGGAAACCCTCTGGGAGCGCAGCTTCAAGCGCGGCGAATGGTCGGTGAGGACGGTGACCCGCACCGTACTCACCGCCAGCGCCACGCACTTCCATGTCCACGCCGAGCTGGATGCCTACGAGGGAGAGCGGCGGGTCCATGCCGACAACTGGGACGTATCCATCGCGCGGGACCTCGTCTAGCGGTCCCGCATGGGCCACCAGGCCCCCCGTCCCCATCAATAGCCCCCGGCCCGGGCGCGGGTTTAGCCCTTCTTGTGCATGTGAGGATGGGGTGCGCCCAGGTCCATCTTCACGACGGCCCAGTCGACCCGGGTCAGCT
>CAZNBB010000243.1:0-3716 GCA_964571225.1 uncultured Gammaproteobacteria bacterium | reverse complement strand
CCGTTCATCGCCCTGAACATGGCGGCCATTCCCCGGGACCTGCTGGAGTCGGAGCTGTTCGGTCATGAGCGCGGCGCGTTCACCGGCGCCCAGAACCGCCGGGTGGGGCGCTTCGAGCAGGCCGACGGCGGTTCGCTGTTTCTGGACGAGATAGGCGACATGCCCGCCGAGTTGCAGACCCGCCTGCTGCGGGTGCTGGCCGACGGCGAGTTCTACCGGGTGGGCGGTCACACGCCGGTGAAGGTGGACGTGCGCATCATCGCCGCCACCCACCAGGACCTGGAGCAGCGGGTCAAGGAAGGGCGGTTCCGGGAGGACCTGTTCCATCGTCTGAACGTCATCCGCATCCACATCCCGTCATTGCGCGAACGCCGTCAGGACATCCCGCTGCTGATGCGTTATTTCCTCGACCAGGCTGCCCGCGAGCTCAACGTGGAACCAAAAAGCCTGCGTGCCGATGTTGAGGCTTACCTGGGCGAGCTGGATTGGCCCGGCAACGTGCGTCAGCTGGAGAACCTGTGCCGCTGGTTGACGGTGATGGCCTCCGGCCAGGAAATTCACATGGACGATCTGCCGGCGGAGCTCAGCCATCCCCAGGGCGCCCAGGAAAGTGCCGGCGAGGATTGGGAGGCGGCGCTGCGGCGCTGGGCGGACCAACAGCTGGCCCGCGGGGAGCAGGGCCTTCTGAACGAAGCCACACCGCAGTTCGAGCGCATCATGATCGAAACCGCGTTGCGGCGCACCGGCGGGCGCCGGCAGGACGCGGCCCGACTGCTGGGCTGGGGCCGCAACACGCTGACCCGCAAGATCAAGGAGCTGGGTATGTAGCCGCGCGGCGGCGACTACAGGCGGCGCTCTTCCTCGCGCAGCGCAGCGCCCACCGCCAGCAGACAGCTGCCTGCGAGGCTGGTGTCCACGGAGGCCGCCGGTTCCACGATCTCCTCCAGCGCCAGCTCTCTTACCTGCATGCCCAGATCCCGGTGCAGGTCGTCCACCAGACCGGGCATCGGTTCGGGCAGCGGTGCCAGCACCACGGTGGACACCGGCGCCTGCATGAAATGGCGGTCGTAGTAGTCCACCGAACGCTGCACCTCCAGTGCCAGGGACTGGGCCAGCCGTTCGCGTTCCTCCGGCCCGGCATTCGCCAGGTCGCGATAGCCGGTGTCCAGGGTACGTGCCAGATAGAGTTCCGATCGGCGGGTAAGAATGATCAACCCGCGATCCCGCCCGAAATACAGCATGGCCAGGCCGTGGTCGTCTTCCGCCAGCCGGGCCGCAATGTTTCGCAAGGCCAGCTCCGGGATGTCGATGGCCTGCAGATCCAACTTGGCATTCTGCAGCTGTGTCACCTGCCGTTCGATGAGCGCGGAGCGGGCGACCACCACATACATCTGCCGCTGGGCGCTCCCGGCTCCGCCGGCCGGCGCATCGAACACATCGATGACGGCGTCGTCCACGTGAAAGTCGATGAGCTCACGGATACGCCAGCGCATGGCGGCCCGCAATTCCGCCGGCGGTACGTCCGGCGCTTCGGTGAGCAGCAGCTGATATTCCCCAAGGGGCAACACCGCGTTGCAGTGGCTGCGGACCAGACCGCCGGCCGCGATGCTCTGCTGCAGCATCGCCGGGCGCAGCTCGTCGCCGGCCGCTGCCTGGTACGCGCAGCTTTGCAGCAAAGGCATGCTACCCGCCCGCTGCCGAACCCGCGCCACGGCTATCCCGTCGCCGTCCGCGACGATTCCACCGGTCTCGACGTTGTGCGCTTTCCGCGCCAGTCCCCACATGGCTGTATCTCCGTTTCCGTTACTTTACTTGCGGCCGTCGCTGCCTGCTCCTTGAGCTCCGGAACCGGCGCTGCCGCCCTTGTTTCAACCGACCCACAGATGTCGTCGCCGGCATCTGCGCCGGACGGCCGTCATTTCACCACCTCCTGCCAGTTCACCAGGGCTGCCGAGCCGCTGCCGCCCCCCGGGAACGACACCCCGTTCAGCGTCTGGGTGGTTCCGGTAGGGTAGGCGGTCCAGCCGGTGCCGTCCCAATGCACCGCGGTGCCCGAAGCCCCCACCGCCCAGCAATCGGTAGTCGAGTTGCAGCGTACGTCGTGGAGCGCCACGTCGGGCACCGAGAGATACGAGCCCATGCGGGCCCAGTTCGCGCCGTCCCAATGCAGCATCACCTCGCCACGATTGGCCGGTGAGCCGGTGGTGATGGGATCGCCCACCGCCCAGCAGTCGTTGCTGGCGGGGCATGACACCGCACGCAGCGGTGTTGCCTTGTTGAACAGATTCAGCGACGTTGGCGTCCAGCTTCCCGAGCGGTGATCCACCGTGAAGTCCTTGCCTTTGTTCTGTACGTCGTTGCCCACCGCCCAGCATTCGCCGGTGGCGGCGACACAATCGATTCCATTCAACGCTGTCGTGGTACCCGACCCGTCGTCGTACCATGCGTAACCGGTGCCGCGCGCCACCAGCCCCGACTGGCTGGTGGCAAAACAGGTGCCGGTGTCGCAATTGATGTCCGTGAAATCCCGCCCGTAGACCACCACCCCGGCCCAGTTGCCCGGCGCCTGCCACCGTGCGATCAATCCCCACGAATACCACTGTCCCGCCAGGTAACACTCGTTGCTGTTCCCGGGCAGGCAGCTGATTTTGTTGAACACGATTCCATTGTTGAACGTGGTGGCTTGCCACGCGCTGCCGTTCCAATGCAGCGCAACTCTGTCACCCACCGCCCAACAGTCGTCGGCCGCCGCACAGTACACGCCGTTGAGATTGCGCGTGGTGCCGGAAGCGACCGACCTCCAGCTGCCGTTGCTCCAGCGCAGCAGCGTGCCGCCGTCCCCCACGGCCCAGCCGCTCTGGGCGGCACGCAGGTCCGCCTGCACCGTACGCTGCGCCTTGCCGAGGGCATCGTTCACGGTGCCGCTCACCTGCACCCGGCACAATCCGTTGGCCAATGTGGTGGCGGAAACCGTTTTGAAGGTGCCGGCGCCGAAACTGATCGGCCCGTCCGGCGCCAATGCCGCACAGCCGGTGCCCTGGCCGAACCGCCAGAGCGTGCGCTGCAGACCGCTTTCTGCAAGAAACAACGCGTCTATACTGTCGTTCTGCAGGCCCGAATCGGTCGTGTCCGAACCCGCCATGTGCAGTGCCACCTCCACCATCAGCAGCACCACCACGATCAGGAACACCGCACCCACCACCGTCACCATGCCCTGTTGGGCTTTGGGCGCGGTCACAAGCCGTTCCTCAACGCCACCTGGGTGCGCTGGGCGTAGGTGGCGCTTCCCGAGCCGAGCACAAGCTCCACTGAGATGAACGCCACGTTGGAGGCGCTGGTGGCGGCGGTGGAGTCGTCCGCCTGGTAGTAGTGGAAACTGAGCCTGGCCAGCTGGTCGCAGAGTGGGTAGGAACCGGGGACCGTGGAGTACGACAGCATCACCCGGGAGCCGGCGGCGTTTGGGCCGATGGTCACCTGGGTGCCGTCGGCTTTGGTGAACGTCAGCGTGCCGGGCTGCATAGTGCTGATGGCGTAGCCGCCGGCATTGCGCTTGATCTCGCGGATTTCCCGACTCATGCGCTGCATGGCCACGCGCAGCTCGCTGAGGGTATCGATGGCCTGGGTGCTGGTGTTGAAAGCGACCGCTCCCCCGGTCAGCGCCGAACCGCCAACCGCCGCCAGGATGCCCACGACCACCAGCGTGACAACCAGCTCGA
>CAZNBB010000242.1:0-3732 GCA_964571225.1 uncultured Gammaproteobacteria bacterium | reverse complement strand
CGAGAGCAAGCCCAACCTACGAGAGCAAGCCCAACCTGCGAGAGCGAGACCACGCTACGCGCAGAACATAGTCTGCCGGCGCCGTGCCCGAGCTGCGCGCCTACTTCAACCACGCATTGATGGCCTTCACGTCCGCCCGGCGCAGGGTGCCGGCGGCCTGCTTGAGCTTGAGCGTGTTCAGCAGGTAATTGTAGCGGGCCTGGGAGTAGTCGCGCTGGGCGCCGTACAGGGACTGCTGGGCGTCCAGCACGTCCACGATGGTGCGGGTGCCCACCTGAAAGCCGGCTTCGGCCGCCTGCAGGGCGGTCTTGGCGGAGGTCACCGCCTGCTTGGAGGCTTTCACCTGGCTGATGCCGGTGATCACGCCCCGATAGGCGTCCCGGGTCTGGCGGGTGGTGCTGCGGCGCACCTCGTCCAGCTTGTCCTGGGCGGCCTGGTACTGGAACGCCGCCTGGCGGGTGCGGGAGCTGACCAGCCCGCCCTGATAGAGGGGCACGTTCAGTTGCAGGCCGATGGCGCTGTCCGCCTCCCGGCGCTGGCCGAAGGCGCCGCCGGTGGAGGTGTCGCCGTAGCTGCCCACCACGTTCAGGGTGGGATAGTGCCCGGCGCGCTGGCGCTGCACTTCCTCCTGGGCGGTCTGCATGGCCGCCTCGCTGGCCAGCACCGACAGGTTCTGGCGCTGGGCGGTGCTGACCCACTTCTTGGGCTTGGCCGGATCCGGAGCGATCAGCTTCATGGTATCGCTGACGCCGGCCAGGTGGGCGTAGCGCTGGCCGGTGATCTCGGTGAGCGCCTCGCGGGCCGAGTCCAGCTGATCCTGGGCGGAGATCACCTGGGTCACCGCCTGGTCGTAGCGGGCGCGGGCCTCCTGCACGTCGGTGATGGCGCTCAGGCCCACCTTGTAGCGCTGCTGGGCCTGCTCGAGTTGGCGGGCGATGGCCTTCTTCTCGGACTGGGCGAAGTCCACGTTGTCACGGGCCGCCAGCACGTTGAAGTAGGCCTGGGACACCCGGATGATCAGGTCCTGATCGGCCGCCGCGTACTGGGCCTCGGCCTGGCGGATCTGGCTGTCGGCCTGCTTGAGCTGCACCATGACCGCCTTGTTGTACAGGGGCTGGGTAAGGTTCAGCGAGTAGCCCTTGTTGGTGTAGTAGAAGGTCTGGGGCGGAAAGATGGGGTTGCTGCTGGACTTGATGTCCTGCTCGTTGCGCGAGTAGTCGGCGCTCAGGCCCAGGTTCGGCAGCAGCCCGGCGCGGGCCTGGGGCCGTGCCTCCAGGGCGGCCTGGCGAGTGGCTGCCGCCTGCTTGAGTACCGGGTCGCTCTGCTGGGCCTGATCGTAGACCTGCAGCAGGTCTTCGGCGTGGGCCGGCGTGAGGGCAACCAGGGCAACCGTGAGCAACAACCAGCGCATTGCGTATCCTCTTTAGATTCTTCTTTCCAGGGCCCGTTCTTCGTCCCGCCGGGCGGAGCGAGTGCGGTGCAGCCCAACAGCGATGATCCCTGTCGTGTTGACGGGCCCTAATACGTTGCCATGTCGCGATCGACCTCCCGGGCCCAGGCCTCGATGCCTCCCGTGAGGTTGATCACGTCCTTGAATCCCGCGTGTTCCAGATAGTATGCCACCTGGTAGCTGCGGATGCCGTGGTGGCAGATGACGACGATGGTCTGGTCCGGATCCAGCTCGTCGCAGGCGGCTGGAATCCGGCCCATGGGCAGCAGGCGCGAGCCTTCGATGCTGCAGATCTGGTATTCCCAGGGCTCGCGCACGTCGAGCAGCAAAGGCGGCGTCTCGGAAGACTCCAGGGTATTGCTAAGCTCTGTCGGTGTCCAATGACGCATGTCGCGGCGCAGGGGCGCCCGGCTCAGAATACGAACGGCTGGGGCTTTTCGGCGTGGATCAGCGCCGGAATGGAGGTCTCGAACAGGCTTTCCCGGGCCCACTGGTCCGGCCCCACGCGGGTGATCAGCAGGGCCTCCATGACCGGCGGCTTGCCGACGATCACGAACAGCCGTCCGCCCACCGCCAGGGCGTCGTGAAAGCCCCGATGCAGCTCCGGCAGCGAGCCGGTCACCGCGATGCAGTCGAAGCGGCTGTTGGGGTCCCAGCCGGCGGCGGCGTCCGCCACCCGGTATTTCACGTTGCGGATGCCCGCCAGCGCGGCCTTCTTCTGGGCGGCGAACTTGAAGTCCTCGAACAGGTCCACGCTCAGCACCGACCCGGCCAGACGCCCCAGGCAGGCGGACAGGTAGCCGCTGCCGGTGCCCACTTCCAGCACCGAATCGCTGGGCTGCACGTCCAGGGCCTGCAGCAGCCGGCCCTCCAGTCTGGGGGGCATCATCACCTGGCCGTGGTCCAGGGGCAGGTTCAGGTCGCTGAAGGCCAGATCCCGGTAGCGCTCGGGCACGAAGTCCTCCCGGTGCACCGCCGTCAGGGTGTCCAGCACCCGCTGGTCGAGCACGTCCCAGGGGCGGATCTGCTGCTCGATCATGTTGAATCGGGCCTGCTCGACGTTCATATCGCTCATCGCTGCGGACACCTTGGACTTGCCGGGATTTCAGGGGACGAGTAAGAGTACGGGGTTTGTGAAGTCCAGGCAAGTATGCAGACCCTCCGGTATCAAAGCCGAATGCTCACCGAATCAACGGTTTCCGGCCCCGGTACCTTGCGCCAGCCAGCCCTTTCCGCTACCTTTGCGCAATCGGCTAGGGGTGTCCCCGCATGGGGCTGAGACAGACCCTTTGAACCTGATCCGGGCAATACCGGCGTAGGGAAGCTGAATCATCAGCGCTCACCCCCTCGACGGCCGTCCCGCATCGCCATGCCACCGGAGGGGCAACTCCCATGAGCGCCATCCCAGAGGAATTCGTCCGCAAGACGGCCCAGGTTTCCGAGGACGTCACCCGTCCTTTCCCCAACTCCCGCAAGATCTACGTGACCGGCTCGCGCCCCGACGTGCGCGTGCCTATGCGGGAGGTCACCCAGGCGGCCACCGCCGCCAGCATGGGCGCCGAGGAAAATCCGCCCATCACGGTGTATGACACCTCCGGGCCCTACACCGACCCGGACGTGAAGGTCGACCTGCTCGCCGGCCTGCCGGCCCTGCGCCAGGCCTGGATCATTCAGCGCGACGACACCGAAGAGCTGTCCGGCCCCACCTCGGAGTACGGCCGCACCCGGGCCGAGGATCCGGCCCTCGCGCACCTGCGCTTCGAGCATATCCGCCGCCCGCGCCGGGCCAAAGCCGGCGCCAACGTCACCCAGATGCACTACGCCCGCCAGGGCATCGTCACCCCCGAGATGGAGTTCATCGCCATCCGGGAGAACCTGCGCCTGGAGGAGATGCGCGCCGACCCGCGCTACACGAAGCTGCTCAAGCGCCACCCCGGCCAGAGCTTCGGCGCCGCCATCCCGGAGACAGTGACTCCCGAGTTCGTGCGCGACGAGGTGGCCCGGGGCCGGGCCATCATCCCCGCCAACATCAACCACCCGGAGCTCGAGCCCATGATCATCGGGCGCAACTTCCGGGTGAAGATCAACACCAACATCGGCAACTCCGCGGTCACCTCTTCTATAGAAGAGGAGGTGGAGAAGATGGTGTGGTCCGCCCGCTGGGGCGGCGACACCCTGATGGACCTGTCCACCGGCAAGAACATCCACGAGACCCGCGAGTGGATCCTGCGCAACGCCCCCATGCCCATCGGCACCGTGCCCATCTACCAGGCCCTGGAGAA
>CAZNBB010000241.1:0-3799 GCA_964571225.1 uncultured Gammaproteobacteria bacterium | reverse complement strand
GAATACGACAACTACAAGGACGCGGTGGCGGCCGTCGAGAAGGGTCTGGCCGAGGGTAAGGGCGGCGCCCACAAGGTGTACCGCATCGACATCCCGGGCAAGGATCAGACGGTCTTCGGAGTCGCGCTCACCAAGGGCTGCAGCGGTGACAAGTACATCATGCACAACATCGACTTCAAGCCCATCCGCTCCACCCCGCATCTGCCTTATGAGGTGCTGGTGAACGGCAAGAACGTCTATGCGCTGTATGCGCGGTTCCGGATCGCGATCAACTTCCCCGATCTCGCCATGATGGGTCACCACAGCTTCGTCAACATCATGTGTGCCCCCGGCGCCATCGAGAAGTCGCTGACCGAAGCGGCAGGTGGAAAGATCTAGCAAAAGACGGTTCGGCACCACGGCCTTACAGCCCCCGCCTGAGGCGGGGGCTTTTTTTTGCCGTTAGCCGCGCGTGCTGCCAGATGGTACAATTCGCTCCCCGCTTTTCTGCATTGTCATGGGTAATCGTATCAATGGGCTATCAGCATATCGTCGTTCCTGAACAGGGCGAGCGCATTACCGTCAATTCCGATCAGTCCCTTGCAGTTCCGGACCACCCCATTGTTCCCTGCATCGAGGGAGACGGTATAGGCGTGGACATCACGCCGGTCATGCAAACGGTGGTGGATGCGGCCGTGCAGAAGGCCTATGGGGACAAGCGGCGGATTTCCTGGATGGAAATCTACGCCGGCGAGAAGGCCAATCGCGTCTATGGCGAGAACACCTGGTTGCCGGGCGAGACCCTGGATGCCATCCGGGACTATTCGGTGGCCATCAAAGGCCCCCTGACCACGCCGGTGGGCGGCGGTATCCGCTCGTTGAACGTGGCGCTGCGGCAGGAACTCGATCTGTATGTCTGCCTGCGTCCGGTGCGCTACTACACCGGTACGCCCAGTCCGTTGAAGGAACCGGAGAAGACCGACATGGTTATTTTCCGGGAAAATTCGGAAGACATCTATGCCGGCATCGAATGGGAAGCCGGCACCGCCGAAGCTCGCAAGGTGATCGATTTTCTCCAGGCGCAAATGGGGGTCACCAAGATCCGGTTTCCGGAAAGCTCGGGCATCGGCATCAAACCGGTGTCACGGGACGGGACGCGACGGCTGGTGCGCAAGGCGATTCAGTATGCCATCGATCAGGATCGTGACTCGGTGACGCTGGTACACAAGGGCAACATCATGAAGTTCACCGAAGGGGCCTTCAAGAACTGGGGCTACGAACTCGCCAAGGAGGAGTTCGGTGCGGTGGACCTGGACGGTGGCCCCTGGTGTACCTTCAAGAATCCGGCCACCGGACGTGACATCATCGTCAAGGACGTGATCGCCGATGCCTTTTTGCAGCAGATATTGCTACGTCCGTCGGAATACAGCGTTATCGCGACTCTGAACCTCAATGGCGACTACATTTCCGATGCGCTGGCGGCTCAGGTCGGCGGCATCGGCATGGCGCCGGGGGCCAACCTGTCCGACACGGTCGCGTTGTTCGAGGCGACCCACGGCACGGCGCCGAAGTATGCAGGTAAGGATCAGGTGAATCCCAGTTCCCTTGTACTGTCGGCGGAAATGATGCTTCGGCATCTGGGTTGGCAGGAAGCGGCGGATCTGATGGTGAAGGGCATCAGTGGTGCGATCGCCGCCAAGACCGTTACCTACGATCTGGCGCGGTTGATGGACGGCGCTACGAAGGTGAGCTGTTCCGGGTTCGGGAAGGCGGTGGTGGGCTACATGTAGCCGCACGCTAAGCCTCGCCGGGCAGGCGCAGGAGTGAAAGACGTTCGGCGTCGAACACGGGTGGCGCCGGGTGGCACCACCCGTATCGGTCAGACGCTGTCGCTGCGGATCTTGGCCGCCTGCAGGCCTTTGGGGCCCTGCATGACATCGAAGGATACTTTCTGACCCTCCTTCAGGGTCTTGTATCCTTCCATCTCAATCGCCGAGAAATGGGCAAATACATCTTCGCCCCCCTCGTCAGGCGCGATGAACCCATAGCCCTTCGCGTTGCTGAACCACTTAACGGTACCGGTTGCCATCCTCACTTCACCTCGTATTACCGGCGGACGTTCGAGCGTCCGTCTTGTTTATGCTCATCCTCGTGAAGCATAGCTCATGGTGTCGCGGCCTGAGCCGCACCAAGCGAACTGCACACTTCACTTGCACACTCTATCTACAGTTGAGTAAAATAGTCAAGTATTACCCGGTCTTGGGGGGCTTTCAGGGCACTCGGACCACCTTTTCCTTCCAATCCGCCGTCTCCTTTTGAACTCGTTGCGCGCCTTGGTTTTCTATGGTACGAGTAACTCATGCGTAGCGCGATCATGGGGTCGGCAACGTTCCGCGCGAATGACAAGCAGACGGACTTCGCGACAGATAATTTGCTATGGGCAGTGAGCGGAAAGTTGGCAACGAAGATGACCTCGTGGTCGAGGAGGCGCGACCGAAAATCAAGCGGCCGCCCCTGTACAAGGTCATTCTATTGAACGACGATTACACGCCTATGGAGTTCGTGGTTCAGGTTCTGGAGACGTTCTTCAGCATGGGGCGCGAAAAGGCGACGCAGATCATGTTGCACGTGCACACGCGGGGAAAGGGCGTATGCGGTGTCTTTACCAGGGAAATTGCCGAGACAAAAGTGGCACAGGTCAATGAATACTCACGCCGGCATCAGCACCCGCTGCTATGCACCATGGAGGAGGCGTAGGTCAGTTTATGAGGTAACGCAGGCATGCTGAGCAAGGAACTTGAGTTCACATTGAATCTCGCCTTCAAGGAAGCGCGGGACAAGCGGCATGAGTTCATGACCGTGGAGCATCTGTTGCTCGCACTGCTGGACAATCCCACTGCAAGCGAGGTCCTCCGGGCCTGCGGCGCGGATATCGAGCAGCTGAAGAGCGAGTTGGCAAAGTTCCTTGACGAAACCACGCCGTTGCTGCCCCCCAACGACAGTCGCGAAACCCAGCCCACGCTGGGGTTCCAGCGGGTCCTGCAGCGCGCCGTGTTCCACGTTCAGTCCTCCGGCAAGAAAGAGGTCACCGGTGCCAATGTGCTGGTGGCCATCTTCAGCGAGCAGGAATCCCAGGCCGTTTACTTTCTCAACAAGCAGAACATTACCCGGCTGGATGTGGTCAATTACATGTCCCACGGCATCTCCAAGGTCGCGGGCGAGCAGAACGAGGGGTTGTCCACTTCCGCCGAGGAGGAAGCCAGCCCCGACGTGTCGGCGAAGAAGCCTCTGGACAGTTTCGCCACCAATCTCAACGAGATGGCCCGGCAGGGTAAAATCGATCCCCTGATCGGCAGGCGTCACGAAGTGGAACGCACCATCCAGATCCTGTGCCGGCGGCGCAAGAACAATCCGCTGTTCGTCGGCGAGGCGGGTGTCGGCAAGACCGCCATCGCGGAAGGCCTCGCCAAGATGATCGTTGACGGGGAAGTGCCCGAGGTGCTGCAGCACAGCACCATCCACTCCCTGGACCTGGGCGCGCTGGTGGCCGGCACCAAGTACCGGGGCGATTTCGAAAAACGCCTGAAATCGGTGCTGGCGCAACTGCGCAAGGAGAAGGGCGCCATTCTGTTCATCGATGAAATTCATACCATCATCGGCGCAGGAGCCGCTTCCGGCGGCGTCATGGATGCGTCGAACCTGATCAAGCCCATGCTCGCCTCGGGGGAGCTCAAGTGCATTGGCTCCACGACCTACCAGGAATACCGCGGCATTTTCGAGAAGGACCGGGCGTTGGCCCGCCGGTTCCAGAAGATCGACG
>CAZNBB010000240.1:0-3807 GCA_964571225.1 uncultured Gammaproteobacteria bacterium | reverse complement strand
CTGCCCGCCGGTGCCCACCACCACCCCGGTGCCCTGCCCGTAGCTGATCAGGGTGCCGGAGAAGGCCATGCCGCTGCGGTCGCCCATCTCGGCGCTGACCGCGACGGCTGCGGGATTCTTTTCCACCGGCATCGACTCGCCGGTCAGCGCCGCTTCCTCCACCCGCAGCTCTTTGGTGCGCAGCAGGCGCAGGTCCGCCGGTACCCGGTCGCCCGCCTGCAGCAGCACGATGTCGCCGGGGACCAGTTCCTCCGCGGGCAGTTCCCGGTAATGGCCGCCGCGCAGCACGGCGGCCTTGGGTGAGAGCATGTGACGGATGGCATCCATGGCCCTTTCGGCCTTGCCTTCCTGGATGAACCCGATAAAGGCGTTGATCACTACCACGCCGAAGATGACTGCGCTGTCCACCCAATGACCGAGAGCGACGGTGATGGCGCCGGCGCCCAGCAGGATGTAGATGAGCACGTCGTGGAACTGGACCAGAAACCGCCGCAGTGCGCTGCGGCCCGGCGGTTCGGGAAGGCGGTTGGGCCCGTGGCTGGCCAGACGGCGCTCGGCTTCTTCGACGGCTAGGCCGTTCACCCCGGTTTCGAGTGCATTCAGCACCGCCTGTCCATCCATGGCATGCCAGGAGGGCGAGGTCTTCTGTTCGGACGGATTCGACATGCCGTTCAGCGTAGCGGGTTCGCAGCCTCATCACCACGGCTCGCGGGGTGGGACAGCAATCGCTCCGGCCGCACCGCTCTCACTCTAGCGCCGGCGCACGCCCTATGACGGTCGCGCGCCACTTAACAGTCGCCGGCGGCTCAGGTAAGGTGACGGCGGACTGGACGCGGGTATTCCGGCAGTGAAGAAACAAATAGTCGCCTTGCTGCGTGCCGTTTGGGAAAGCACCCGCGATCTGCTTCCCATTGTGGTGGTCATTGCCTTTTTCCAGTTGGTTGTGCTGCACGAGCCCATGGCCCATCTGGGCAGTCTGCTGTGGGGCACGGGCTTGGTGGTGTTGGGGCTGACCCTGTTCGTGCGGGGCCTGGAGATGGGGCTGTTTCCCATCGGCGAATCCATGGCCTATGCCTTCGCCCGCAAGGGCAGCCTGTGGTGGCTGCTGGCGTTCGCCTTCGCTTTGGGGTTCGGGACCACGGTGGCCGAACCCGCCCTGATCGCCGTGGCCGCGGAGGCCGCCAAGGTGGCCGCCAAGGGCGGCATGATCGGGTCCGATGGGGCGGCCCGGGCGGCCTACGCCCTGGGTCTCAGGATTACTGTCGCCGTCTCCGTCGGCACCGCCATCGTGGTGGGCGTGCTGCGCATTCTCAAGGGCTGGCCCCTGCACTGGCTGATCATGGGCGGCTATGTGGGGGTGGTGGTGATGACCGCGTTCGCGCCCAAGGGCATCGTGGGTATCGCCTACGATTCCGGCGGCGTGACCACATCGACCATCACCGTGCCCTTGGTGACCGCCCTCGGTGTGGGGCTGGCTATGGCCATCAAGGGCCGCAATCCCATGGTGGACGGCTTCGGGCTGATCGCCTTCGCCTCGCTGTTGCCGATGATCTTCGTGATGGGCTACGGCATGGTGATCCACTGATGGCCGCGCTGCTAACCGCGCTGCTGCATACCCTGCGGGACGTGCTCCCCATCGCCGCCATCCTGTTCGGCTTCCAGTGGTTCGTGATCCGCCAGCCGATGCCCAACCTGCGCCGGGTGCTGACCGGGTTTGCCTACGTGGTGGTGGGACTGGCCCTGTTTCTGGAGGGTCTGGAGCAGGCGCTGTTTCCCCTGGGCAAGCTGATGGCCCACCAGCTCACCGACCCGGCCTTCATCCTGCACGGCGCCGGACTTGTGTTGAGCCATGTCAGCTGGACGGACTACCTGTGGGTGTACGCCTTCGCAGCCGCCATCGGCTTTTCCACCACCATTGCGGAGCCATCCCTGATCGCCGTGGCCATCAAGGCCAGGGACGTGTCCGGCGGCGCCATCAGCGTATGGGGGCTGCGGGTGGCGGTGGCGGTGGGCGTGGCCTTCGGCATCGCCCTGGGTGCGTTTCGCATCATCACCGGCACGCCCCTGCACTATTACATCATGGCGGGCTATATTGTGGTCATCGTGCAGACCCTGTTCGCGCCGCGCATGATCATCCCCCTGGCCTACGATTCGGGAGGGGTGACCACGTCCACCGTCACGGTGCCGCTGGTCACTGCACTGGGCCTGGGGCTGGCCGGCACCGTTCCCGGGCGCAGCGTGCTGCTGGACGGATTCGGACTGATCGCGTTTGCCAGTCTATTTCCGATCATTGCGGTTCTCGGCTACGCGCAGCTCAGCGAGTGGCGGGCGGGCAGAGCCCGGCGTGATCGCGGCTGAATACAGTAACACGGTCTCTGAGGAGTCAGTTCATGCATTTCAAACTGTTGATCGCGCTGGTGGAGGACCACAAGACGGAGGCCGTTCTGCAGGCCGCCCGGGAGGCCGGCGCAACCGGATCCACCGTCATCAACCAGGCCCGCGGTGAGGGGCTGAAAGAGGCCAAGACCTTCTTCGGACTGAGTCTGGAAACCCAGCGCGACATGCTGCTGTTCCTGGTGGAGGAGCATCTCAGCCGCGCAATCCTGGAGACCATCTCCACCGTGGGCGAGTTCGAGAGCAAGCCCGGAACGGGCATCGCCTTTCAGATCGACGTGGAGGATGCGGTCGGTGTGAGCCAGCAGATCCGCAGCCTGAGCGGCGTGGTGGAGGACAGACTATGAACGACCGCAAGTTGATCCGTGTGCGGGAGGTGATGAAGCGCAACTTCGACACGGTGGACGGCATGGCGAGCGTGGCCGATGCGCTGGACCGGATGGAGCATGTGGATACCAAGGCGCTTATCGTCAACAAGCGCCATGAAGACGATGAATACGGGATGCTGCTGATCTCCGATATCGCGCGCCATGTGCTCGCCAAGGACCGCTCCCCGGAGCGTGTGAACGTCTACGAGATCATGGCCAAGCCGGTGATCACCGTGGACCCGGAGATGGATATCCGCTACTGCGCGCGCCTGTTCGAGCGCTTCCATCTGTCCCGCGCCCCGGTGATCGAGAACGGCAACGTCATCGGTATCGTCAGCCTTACCGACATGGTATTGAG
Source organism: uncultured Gammaproteobacteria bacterium (assembly GCA_964571225.1). Taxonomy (GTDB): domain Bacteria; phylum Pseudomonadota; class Gammaproteobacteria; order DATFLG01; family DATFLG01; genus DATFML01. The sequence goes on along the minus strand of CAZNBB010000240.1, from coordinate 687 downwards.
AGGACTGTGGCGGGCCGCCGAGTGACGCAACGGGAAGCAATTAAAAAAAGCCACGGAAAGCACGGAAAGCACGGAAAGAATGAATGTTCGTGGCGGGTAATGCGATAAATGTAGGGCGCAATAAGCGCAGCGCATTGCGCCGGATTAATGATTTCCAATTCCTTGGGGGCCACGGAAAGGTTTGAAGTTAACAATCACCCATTCGGGTGGATCGCTGTTGAGCGCGAAGAAAGCTACGATCCGTTCGGGCTACTGCCGATCCTTCATGAACGAAACCCGTTCGTGCTTTCCGTGTCTTCCGTGGCGCATTTACGCAATCAGTCGTAGGGCATGATAAGCGCACCGCATTGCGCCGGCTTGGCTATTGAGCGCGAAGAAAGCTACGGGCCGTTCGGACTGTGCTTGATCGTTCGTTAATGAATTCCGTCCGTGTTTTCCCGGGCGTTTTTTCAGCAGTGACTGGAGCCACGGAACCCACGGCATCCACGGAAGGAAGACTGTGATTAAAGATGACGGCTGAGTATGGACTTAAGATTCAGGCAGCCTTCCGGCTCTGTCGTTGATCTGCTGGTATCGACGATCTTCCTTTTCCGTGCTTTCCGTGTTTTCCGTGGCGCTTTTTCTTCGGTCAGTACACCAACCGCAGCCCGGCGAAGATGTGGCGTTTGTCGGGCTCGTAGAAGTTGC
>CAZNBB010000239.1:0-3808 GCA_964571225.1 uncultured Gammaproteobacteria bacterium | reverse complement strand
TACCACTTTTCCAGACTGACCTCGAAGCACACCGAACAGCCGTAGAGAACGCAGTAGAACAAGGGCTCGCTGTTCCTGATACCGTGCTTCAGGCGTATGCGTCCGAGGATTGGGCACAGGCAGAGATACAGAAGCGGCAGGCCACTGTTGCCGATGTCTCAACGTTCAACAACCTAAACGACTTTCTCAACTTCGAACAGGCAATGGACCCCGTTGAACATCCAATGGAGTACTACGCCTATCTTTGGGAACAGGGGCAGAACTACCAGACTTCAGACGTGGGTCGAGCGGAGGGAAACCGGCGGTTTATCGAGACGATGACGAAACCGGCGGTTGAATCGTTTCTTCTCGAATTATCCAACTCCGAAAACGGATTACAAGGCGAAAACAGCATTATAAAGACCGCTGCGGAGAACGTTCAGAAGAACGGCGAACTCACGAATAGTTTCTACAACAAGGTCAAGACACAGATCAAAGCCGATCCAACTCACTACCGGGAAGTTCTCGCGGGGCTCGGTGATGAGGTACAACAGCAACAACTCCAGAGAGAGCAGCAGATTGACCCCGAAGGAGATCAGACAGAGAACCTGAAAGCGGAGATATCCAAGCTCAAGAAGGATGCAGCGGCAAGCACGCGCACACTTGGCAATGTCCAGCAGGAAGTTGACCGGTTGCGCAGATGGTTGAAAGATGCAGAGACACAGAAGGACACTGCGACTGCACAACTTAAAGACCAGATGACTTCTGTCAAGGAAGAGTTGCGCCTACAGTCGAAGCGAAAACAGGTGATGGACCGGCTTGTCAGACAGATATTCAAGAAACCATCTGCGTCCATTGCGTGGGACTTTCAGCAGAAGATTCTCGACGTTCAGGCAACTGTGGATATGGAGAAGCGTCCGGCGGTACTCGAAGCTCGGCAGAAGTTTCGACAGCACATCACAGACAATCCGGATGTTCAGGTAAGCGACGCGGCCCGAACTGAGGCAATGAAGAAGTCAGTCTACGAGATGCCGATATCGGACCTGGAACAGCTTGCCGAGCAGGTAAAGGAACTACGCACAACCGGACGTGCTGAGCAGGATTTGAAGAGGTTCAACCATCTTGTCTACATTCAGGGTGAAGTAGCTAAGATCGAGAAAAGCGTTCTTCAGGGTGAGCCACCGACAGCAATGGAGGGGTTCGGATCCAAAGAAACTACCGCAGGCCGAAAGACGAGGGCTGTGGGCAGAATCAAAGTGGAAACCCTTCGCCCGAACCGGCTCTTCAACATGATGGACGGCGGAAAAGATGGCCCGGTAACCGAACTCCTGTGGCGCAAGGTGAACGATTCGACAAACGAGGAGTTGCGCGGACAAGATATTCGACTTGGGGTGCTGAAACAGTATGCACAGGACAACGCAATAACTCCGGCTATGCTTGCAAAACAGATCACTGTAGACGGCCTAACCTACACCACCGATGAAGTTATCCACATGCACATGGCGATGCAGAACGAAGATGCTGCGATGCACCTGGTGTATGGGAACAAGGTAGCCGAAGAAACTGCGTGGACGTTCATCAGCAAACTCACTCCGGAGGAACAAGCCTACGGTGATTTCCTCATGACGCTGTTCAGCCAGGATAACTTCGATAAGATTTCTCAGGTTGTTATTGATCTTGAGAACCGTGTTCCTGAGCGTGTTCAGAAATACTTCCCTATCTACGCACAGGATGTGGTATATGACAACATGCGCCAGCAGATCATGGATGACATGCTGAACCGTACTAACGTGAAACGTGCCTACGTGCAAAAGGGATTCACCAAGAGCCGTATCAAGATCAGCCCTGAGCACCAGGTTCCTATGAAGCTCGGAGCAACCAACATAGCCATTGACTCCATCCAGAAGCAGGAGAAGTTCATTTCCTCTGCGACGCTTGTTCGGGATCTCCAGCAAGTGTTCGGAAACAAGCGTGTGCAGGAGGCGGTTACTCAGAAATATGGCACCGAATACAACAAGCAAATCCAGAAGTACATCAACGACTTTGCGAACCCGAACATCTACGCTACTCTTGACGGAACCTCGCATATGTCGCGGACGCTTAGGAAGAATGCGCAGGTGGCATACCTTGCGTTCAATGTGTTGACTGTGGCAAAACAGCTTCCCTCATTCTTGTTCTATCTTGCGGACGCAGGGCCGCTCCATCTGATGTCCGGTATGACGCAGATGATATTTCACCCGAAAGAGACGGTGGATTTCGTTTATCAGCGTGATCCGCAGGTGAGGCACCGTGCGATTGACAGGGCCCTGGAAGAAATAAAGCAAGCTGACAAAGGACTGTACTCGAAGATCATCCAGAAGGTAGGGCGAATCGGCATGTGGCCGATTGCACTTATGGACAAGGTTGCAGTAGTGTCTGGATGGAAGGCGGTTTACGACAGGGCTATTGCGAACGGCATGAGCGAGCAGGAAGCGATTCAGGCCGCGCAGGAATCGACGTTGCGAACACAGCCGGCCGCGAGAGCAAAGGACCTCGCCGCAATCTACCGGTCAAGCGAAGGACTGAACTGGTTCCTCATGTTCACCAACCAGCTCAACCAGATTTGGAATATGGTAAGTTACGACATACCATTGGCTGTGAGACAGAAACGCATTGCGTATGCGAGCGCATTGATGTCAAGCCTTCTCATGAGTGGGTTGGCGATGGGATTGATCGCCCGAAAACGGTTGCCGCAGACTCCGCAGGAATGGGCGCAGGACACGTTGAATCAGTTCATATCTGGAATCCCGTTTGTTGGCGGCAACATCATGGGAGGGTGGAGAGGATATGAGGCGCGTGGGGTTCGCATGTTCTCCGGAGATGCGGAACTTGGGTCTATTCTGAATACGATAACCAAAGAGGGAGTAACGGGGCAGGATGTCTATACACGGATGATCGGCCTGTTGCGACAGTCGATGGTGGTGACGGGGCTCCCGGTGAACGCTGCAACGAGAGTGGGCCGGACAATAGAATCAGGCGACCCATGGGACTTGATAGGGGGAGCGCCGAAAGCTCCAAAAGGTGGTAATCAATGAGCGTCCTATCGGCATACACTCCGGTCCAGTACAACTGCAACGGAGTTCTCACGGATTTCTCGTTCAGCTTCAAACTGTTCGAGGCGACGGATCTGAAGGTAATCGTGACTGATTCTCTCGGAGTTGACACAACTTTGACCTACGGGACCGACTACACGGTTTCCTCGGCTAACACGCAGGACTACAGCGACGGCGGAACTATTCAGATGATCGACGCCTACGGATCGGCATACGCCTATCCAAGCGGAAGCGTGGTCACCATTGCACGGGATGTCCCTGCAACACAAGAAACCGTCTACAACGTGAACGGACCCCTTCCGTCAAAGAACGTAGAGAACGACTTCGATAAAGCTGTGGTTCTCATTCAACAGTTGAAAGAGGTAATCAATCGCGTACTTACCGTCACTGTCACCGACCAAGGTTCGAGCCTTGAGATACCGAATGCTGCTACCCGGGCAAATGGGTTCATTTCCTTCGATGATTCCGGCAATCTCGTCATTGCAGACGGAGCCGCATCTAGCCCGGTCAGCGCGTTCATGGCTTCTGTTGTCTCGGCGCTTGATGGAGAAGCGGCACTCGACACGCTGATTACCGACGCTACCGCAGAAGTAGTTCTAACGGCACTTGGGGTTACCTCATTTCTTCAGACCGTTCTCGATGACGCAGACGCTGCAACGGTACGTGCCACACTTGGGATACCCTACAACGGGACCACTCAAGAAGCGGGGTCGTTCGATAGCGGGACGACAGATCCG
>CAZNBB010000238.1:0-3834 GCA_964571225.1 uncultured Gammaproteobacteria bacterium | reverse complement strand
GCCCCTCGCGCACCACTTCGGGCACGCCCTCCACCAGATCCACCACGGTGGTGGCCTGATGACCGCAGTTGCCCCCGTCGATCACCAACTCCACCTGCCGCTCCAGACGCTCTCGAATCTCCACCGGATCGGTCTCCGGCAGTTCCCGTCCGGGCAGCACCAGGGTGGTACTCATGATCGGCTCGCCCAGTTCCATCAGCAGGGCCTGCACGATGGGGTGGTCCGGCACCCGAATGCCGATGGTCTTGCGCTTGGGATGCTGCAGCCGCCGCGGCACTTCGTGAGTGGCGCTGAGGATGAAGGTATAGGGACCGGGCGTCAGGGTCTTCAGCAGCCGATAGGCGGTGTTGTCCACCTTCGCGTAGTTGGCGATCTCGGACAGATCGCTGCACACCAGGGTGAAGTTGTGACCCGGATCCAGGCGGCGAATACGGCGGATCCGCTCCATCGCCGTCTTGTCGCCCACGCAGCAGCCCAGGGCATAGCAGGAGTCGGTGGGATAGACGATCACACCGCCCTCGCGCAGGATCTGCACGGCCTGGCGGATGAGGCGCGGCTGGGGGTTCTCGGGATGCACTTGAAAGTATTGGCTCATGGGTCGCCCGCGGCTGGCGGATAGAGTCGGTTCAGGCGGCCTGCCAACGGGCGCGCGCCGCGCGCCAGGGTTCGCTTTCCCAGACGGCGGGCAAACCGGTGGGCAGATCGGGCAGCCGGCCCAACTCCACCCAGGGGTTCTCGGGACCGTGATAGTCCGAGCCTCGGGAAGCCATCAGCTTTTCGCTGCGCGCCAAGGCAGCCATGCGGTCCACATCGTCCCGGGAGTGACTTCCGGAAACCACCTCGATGCCCACACCGCCGCAGTCCCGGAATTCGCCCACCAGCCGCCGCAATTTGGTCGCCGTTATGCGATAGCGGGCCGGATGGGCGATCACAGCCTGCCCGCCCGCCGCGCGAATCCACCGCAGGGCGTCCTCCAGGGTCGCCCACTGGCCGGGCACGTAGCCGGGCTTGTTGTGGACCAGGTAGCGCCGGAACACCTCCCGCAGAGATGTTGCCCGCCCGCACTGGACCAGGTAATGGGCGAAATGGGTCCTGCCGATGATCCGCCCCTTGGCATGGGCTCTCGCTCCCTCGTAGGCGTTGGGTACACCCGCCTTCTCCAGGCGCCGCCCGATTTCCTCGGCGCGCCAGTCACGAAACGCCTGCAGCCCGCGCAACCCCTGCTGCAGCGCCTCGTTGGCCGGATCCACGTGCAAACCGACAATATGCACGGTCTGCTGGTTCCACGTCACCGATACCTCCACCCCGGGAACCAGGTCCAGCCCGGTCTCCAGGGCGGTGCGCTGGGCCTCGGCGATACCGTCGGTGGTGTCATGGTCGGTCAGCGCCAGCACGTCCACGCCTCCCGCCCGCGCGCGGGCCACCAGGGCGGCGGCGGTGAGGGTGCCGTCGGAGGCGATGCTGTGGCTGTGCAGATCGTAGTGCGTAGTCATCCGGCCATTGTACCCCATCGGTGCCGGGCGGCTTCAAACCTTCATCCCCCTGACATTCGGCGGTCTTCCAGGGCGCCCGCGCGGCGCTACGGACGGGCCCTCAAATCATGTAATATTGCACATCTTCGCAGAGCGCCGGAGCCGCAATGCAACTGCCGTCACCGAAGCCCGATTTCCTGCATGCGCTGCTCGAGCCCATGCTCGCCGATCTGCTGGACGCCTATCAGCGGGAGCCGGCCGCAGCCGCCGACAACGAGGTCAATCCGCCCCTGCTGGCGCAGGCCTTCGCGCAGTTCATCGAAGTGCTACGCCGGGCGGGCAGCGATGGCTCCTCCAAGACCCTGGATGCCAAGGAAATCAGCGAACTCGGCGAGTACGGCCTCAGCCTGGTCAATGACTTGGGCATCTGGCTCGACCGCACCGGGTTGAACCGCTATCGCGGGGACCTGGCCACACTGGCGGTAGCCATCGGCCTGTGGGCGGCTCGTCACGGCGGCGAACTGATGACCATCGAGCCGTTGGTGGATGGGTTGGCAACCCTGGCGAACGGGACCACCGACCCGGAGGAACTGGCCACGCTCGCCGCACAGGCCGGCGAGATCGCCAAGGGCGTGACGCCCGCCATCCGCCAGGACCTGGAAAAAGGCAATCCGGGTCGACCCTGGCGGCTTCTCAACCTCAACCGGGGTATCATGGCGACGCGCTCCCAGGACCCCGATTTGATGACCCAGGCCTTCGACGCCCTGGTGCGGAACCTGCCCGAAGATGCCCCGGAGTTCTTCGACCAGGGGATGAAACAGATGGATGCCGTGGGGTACCCTGCGCCGGTACGGGAAGTGATGGAACGCTACCACGAGCAGTGGAGCGGCCGGGGCGCCATCCATTGAACAACCAATTGCCGGAGGCCGGCTCAGCCGTGAACCTGTGATGAAGTTCCTTTTCGATTTCTTTCCGATTCTGCTGTTCTTCATAGCGTACAAGCTCTACGGCATCTATGCCGCCACCGCCACCGTGATCGTCGCCACCGTGGTGCAGGTCGCCCTGGTGTGGCTGCGCCACCGGCGCTTCGAGAACATGCACCTGATCACGCTGGGTATCGTCGTCGTGTTCGGCGGTCTGACCCTGGCACTGCACAATCCGCTGTTCATCAAGTGGAAGCCCACCGTGGCCTATTGGCTGTTCGCTGCGGCCTTCTTCGTCAGCGCCTTTATCGGCGAGAAGTGTCTGGTCGAGCGCATGCTCGGCCATGCCATCAGCGTGCCGGGACCCATCTGGAGTCGTCTCAACATGGCCTGGGTGGCATTCTTCGTGGCCATGGGCGTGCTCAACATCTACGTCGCATACCGGTTCGACGAGAATACCTGGGTCAACTTCAAGCTGTTCGGACTGATGGGGCTGACTCTGGCCTTCATGCTGGCCCAGGGCTTCTATCTGGGGCGCTACATGGAGCCCGAAGAGGAAACGGACGGGGAGTCCTGATGCTGTACGCCATCATCAGCCGGGACGTGCAGGACAGCCTTGCCAACCGTAAATCCGCACGACCGGCCCATCTCGAACGGCTGGAGGCGCTGAAGAATGAAGGGCGGCTGGTACTGGCCGGCCCCCATCCGTCCATCGACAGCGAAGACCCGGGACCGGCGGGGTTCACGGGCAGCCTCGTGGTGGCCGAATTCGAATCCCTGGAGCAGGCCCGGCACTGGGCCGACTCCGACCCCTACGTGGCCGCCGGCGTCTATGCCGAAGTGACCGTAAAGCCATTCAAGAAGGTGTTCCCCTGATGAGCTCAGACCGTGTGGCAATGATCCGAGAGAGGCTGACCGCCGCACTCGCCCCGGAAACCCTGGACATACGCGACGACAGCGCCAAGCATGCCGGCCATGCCGGCGCCCGCGGTGGCGGCGGTCACTTTATTGTGCATATCGTATCGGAGGCTTTTGCCGACAAAAGCCTCATCCAGAGACACCGTATGGTGTATGACGCACTGGCCGAAGCCATGCGGAGTGAAATTCATGCCCTGAGCATCCAGGCGCAGACGCCTGACGAAGCACGCACATAAGACGCGGCAGATGATCCCCCGTCGCCTCCGCGACGACGCGACACCGGGCACTAGTGGTCCATGGGGAAAATAGTGTGTCTTTCAGAGCCCCGCTCATGGGTCAAGGCAAGGCGCGCTGCGCAGGGAATGGCAGGCCCTTTCCAAGCGGCGCAACGCGGCATTGGCCCATGAGCGGGGCTCCCTTCGGGCCGGCCCACAAGCCCCCTCGGCCGCGTTGCACTCGCTTGAATTGGCGACGGCCAGTCCGGCGCTCGTGCGCCTTGCCGATGAGGCTTGTGGACCGGC
>CAZNBB010000237.1:0-3892 GCA_964571225.1 uncultured Gammaproteobacteria bacterium | reverse complement strand
TGACCAAACCTCGCTCCTCGCGCCTTGATTGGCGGCTTCTCAGCCACAACAGCGATGAGCCCTATAGTGTTAACAGGCCCTAGAACTGATAGGACAGATTGAACCAGTACTGGGGCGAGCGCCCGTTGGACGGGGCGTCACCGCCGATGTGGGAGGCCACATCCAGCGTCGCCAACACCTTTCCGGGAATGGCGAACTGGGCGCCGATGCCGGCGCCTTTCAGGGTCACCCTGCTGACCTCCCCCGGCAACGGATCGTTCAGTTCACCCGTACCGTAATCGAAGAACAGGGACAGTTGCAGAAGCTGGCCCCAGGTCCGGTTGTCAAACGCCGGCTTGTCCGCAAAACCCGGAGCGTTCACGTTCCATTGCAGGGAGGCGAATGCCGCCTTGTCCCGCAGGAACTCGGCGACCGGATACGCGCGCACGCTGCTGGGGCCGCCCAGCGGCATCTGTTCCAGGGACGACAACAGGTCGTTGGAATATTGGGCGTCCACACGGGCCAGCAGCGACTGGTTGCTGGTCAGATGCTGGAGGCGCGACAGATGAACGACCACCTTGCTGAACTGCCCCCCCGCTCGTTTGCCCGAACCGCCGATACGACTGGACAGCGAATCCCCCTCCGGACCCATGGCACCGAGAAAATTGGGCAGTCCGCGACTGAAGACGATGGAGCCCTGATTGATACCGTGGAAGCGGGTATCGATGGAATTGAAATCGAGCTCCGCCGACAGGACACTCAAATCGTCCTGGCCGATGGTGACTCCCGCCTGCCGAATCACGGCCCGCTTGCGGCTGAGCTCCAGGCGGCCGTAGAGATTGAACAGCCGTCCCCGCACGAACGATTCCTTCAGGTACCCCGAAGCGATGTCGGTGACGCCGGTGACGTCCAGGGCCGCCAACTGCTGGCCCACAGAGAAGCTATTGCGGCTCAAATCGAATCCGGTGGCGAGACTGGGTATCAACAGCGGCCGGTCGTAGCGCAAGGCGCCGTAGGTGCCGTCGGCCGGTGAAGCGGTCTGCAGCACACCCAGGGTCAGCCGATCGGCAATACCGGTGGGATTGTTGATCGATATGCGGCCGCGCATGCGATACTGGCCGGTGAACTCCGTGCCGTAGTTGTCGAGGCTGACGCTGCCGTCGATGCGCTGCTCCTGCAGTGCCTTGACCACCAACTCCGTCGTACCGACCTTCTTGCCGGGACGGAATACACCAAAGGCGGTGAGGCCCGGATAATCGGTCAGACGCAGCAGGGCGCCGTCAATCTGCGATTTTTGCACGGGCTTGCCGATCAAGTCCTCGAAGGGCCAACCCAACAAATAGCTGGAGTACATCCTGTTGCCTTCCGGCACGACCGCGCCCAGATCGCCCTCCAGCACCCTTATCACCACCACGCCGTTGTTGACGGTCTGCACCGGCACGAATGCCTGTGCCAGAATGAAACCCCGTTTGCGATAGTAGCGGGTGATCCGGTTGGCCACCTGCTGGAGCTGACCAATCGTGAAGCCGGCGGGATGTTCCTTGAGGGCGCTCGCGGCCAGGGCCTGTATCTGCTGACGCCGGACACCGGCGCCGGGATGGTCGGTCAGCCCTTCCAGCTTGAAGGCGCGCACGTGGACCTTCGGCCCTTGCGTCAGGCCCAGCGGACGTTGAATCACCGGAGGAATGGGGAACGGTGGCAGCGGCCGGGGCGGGACTGTAGGCACGCCTCCCGCCTCAGGGTGCGCGCCGCCCGGCGTGGCGCCGCCCGGAAGTGTACCCGCGGTGGCCGCCTGTGAAGACTGCGGCGCCGTCAGCGCTGCCCCGAGAACAAGACATGCGGCTACATGATTGAGGGAAATCCGGCCCCGGCGGCGCGGATCAAAGGGACGGTAACGCATCGTCATGCCTGCTTTTCTTCTTATTACGGCGCGAGGCGTCAGGTCGGTGGCTGGTAGACGCCTGGCCCGCACGACGCGCTGATCGGCCCGATGTTGGAAATAGATAGCCGCTGACTGGGGGCTGCGAGAAACGCCGACCGACGCTTGCCGAAATGCGTTTCGGTGACCGACACACCAGCAAAGGATACCTTAACCCGATCGCCTCCCGGCAGGCAAGCGGGACGATGCAAAGGCCCGATTGACGGGGGTTCTGACGCTCATAAAACACCCAGGTACCAGCCGATTGCCATTGCGCCCGCAACAACCACGAACGTGACCAGCGCCAGCAGCCAATAACCCGGTTTCGGCCCGACGACAGCGGGGGTTGGAGAGTGTGGTTTGTCTTCCGACGGCGGAGCCGTCAGCTGCGCAAGCAGCTCGGCCCGCTTGCGCCGGTAGTCGCCGCGCTCCAGCATCCCGCGTGCGTAGTCGTCGCAGAGCGCTCGGAGGGGACTATGCAAAGCCATCGTCAATGTGCCCTTTGAAGGGATCTCACCAACCGGAACCCGGTGGCCTGATCGGGCTTGCCATCGGAACCGTGGGTTAAGGACACACTGCACTGGGAAAGACTGTCCTTGTAGGATCCGCCCCGCACTTCCAACCCGTTGGGGCCTTTCACCCATTCTTGGGCGTTGCCCACGTCGTTGACCAGGCCCCAGCCATTGGGCTGGCCGGTCTTCACGCTCACCAGTCCGAAGCCCTTTATGAGCTTTCCGCCGATACGGACCTGACAGTTGTAGTCGCCGCTGGAGCCGCCTCCCTTGGCCGTCGCAGCGTGTGTCCATTGACGGTTGGTGGGGATCGCATAGTGGAAGCCGGTGCGATCGCTGAGCCAGGCCGCATAGGATTGGGCGTCCCGGTAGGAGATATCAGTGGCGGGAAGATTCCCGCTCTCCCCCGCCAGCCCCTTGCATTTGCCGCTCAGCTTGCAGTAGATGTCATATTCGCTCACGGATATCTCATACTTGCTGATAGCGTAAGGGGCGGTGATGCCATCCCCGGGTGGAATCACTACCAGCAACGGACCGCGGCCGCCGGGTCCGAGAGAGTCATAACAGGTGCCACGGCCGCTGCGCCCGTAACCGGCGAGGTCGGGGCTGCATGGGCGTCCGGCGGACGGGGGCGAGGCGTGTGCGGTAGGCGCCGGGGTAGAGGTGGGTGCCGGGGTCGCGGAGGAAGCGATCCGCAGGGCGCTCAGTCCGTGATCGGCTGGAAACAGGTTGCGGGCCGACGTCAACAGACGGCTGGCAAGATCCGCATTCGATGCCGCAACCTGCAGAACCCGTTTAGTGGCGATGCCCGCCAGGGCGGATGCCGCGGCTGCATATTCCTTCGGGTGCGCCGAGCGGAACTGCTGGAGCTTTCCCTTGAGGGCATCCAGAGCCTCAGGGCTGGCGGTACGCAGACTGGTCTCGATACTCTCCAGCTCGGCTCTCGGTGCATAGCGTTTGAGCGCATCCCCGAGGGCGGTCAGCTCGGGCGCTTCCTTGAGGCCGGCCCGGAGCAGCGCCACGGCATCCACATAGTGATGGTCGGCCGCCTTCTGCCGGGCCAGTCGCAGATAGGCTTCGCCCAGTGCCTGGGGCGCCGTGCTCTGCAGGAACGGATCATCCGCAGACAGTTCCTTCTGGAGCGCGGCCAGGGTACGGCGGGCACCTTTGACGTCGTTGGCCGTCGCCTGAGTCAACAGCGTCTGCTTCTGGCCCGCCACCCGGGCCTGAAGCTGCTCCGCCCGCGCCTGCGCCTCCATCTTGGCCTTGGCCTGGGCCAGATCGGTGCGCGCCTGCTTGAATGCCGGCAGCGCAGCGAACGCTTCCCCTTCGGCCAGCAGCACGCCGGCCTGATCGAAGCGCTGGGCATCGCCCAGCTTGCGGGCGCGCTCCAAATACAGCAGCGCCACCTGCCGGCGAGTCTGGGTGAACCAGTTGTCGGCCGCCGGCAGCAGACCCGCCAAAGCGCGCATGGTCTGCCGCA
>CAZNBB010000236.1:0-3938 GCA_964571225.1 uncultured Gammaproteobacteria bacterium | reverse complement strand
TCCGCTATCTGATTTTCCATTAGGGGTCTTTCATGATTTTGGCCCAGATGGTTATAAAAAATCAAGGTTATTGTATGTTGGTGGGGAAACAAATTTATATGTTGATCCAACAGTTATCGGAGCTGGATATGAAAACTTATATGTTAGAGAAGAAAGCGTTGAGGGACCAGGATCAGATGTAGATACGAACGTAGGAAACCTTACACTGTATTCATGGGCAGATAGAGCAAATAGTAATCTTTATCTCCTTGATGGTTATTTTTATGGTAGATTTTGGGGAAGTTATTTTAACAGTATACTACCATCAGGTGGTATTATTTCAAGATATGGTGATTAACCTTTTTTTAGGAGAAGTATTATGTGGAGTAAGATTAAGGAGTTGATAAAGAGTAAAAAAACCATTCTTATGGTGCTTACGATTGTGGCAGCAGTTTCTGGTGCATTGACTGATCTTTGTACCGGACGAGAAGCCTTTGAAGTCATTTGTGCGGCTCTCGGAATTAATCTTGCTGCAATTGGGTTGCAGGATTTCGGAAAATCAGCAACTGAAAAACAACTTGAAGCTGCGTATCCGAAAAAAGATAACGAATAACAAATACCTTTTCTTTCCGGATCTTTCTGAGGTCCGGAAAGGAGTTTTTCTATGTCAATAAGAAATATATCTGAAATAAATGCTGAATTAATTCCAACAACAAATGTTTTAGATGGTGAAATAATTGCTATCGAAGATATTGTCACAGCATTCTTTGGTGAAAAAGCTCGTTACACAACAGATTGGACGCAATGGATTAAATCAAATTCTTTGAGAAAAGATACGAGATCTGTTAATCTTGGTGGTCCTGCGGCTTTAGTTCGAGACGGTAGTACTAATAATAAAATTTTAAAAGATTTTTTTATTAGTTCGAAATTAAAAGAAACAAATAGTTGGGATGGCTCAATGAGTGATGTGGACACTCTTTCTAGTGATAGCGATATGATATTGCTTGGAGATGCTTTAGTTCTAACACCAAGAGTTTTTGAGTATAAAGGATACAAAACACAATTAAATAAACAAGAAATACATTATTCACCATATGAAGGTGATGCTGGTTCTCAAACTCTTTGTACTAATGTGGATGGTTTTTTATTAACAGACAACACCGGCATTCTTCATCCGAATCCCGATACTGGAAATGCTGTTATTGATCAAACAGCAAAAAAACAAACTAAAGATAATGTGGCAGCTTATCTTTATTCTCATTCAAGAACAGGATTATATACAAATCTTGTTAATAATGCTGGCGTAACAGTTGTTAATACAAATGCAGAAGATACTAAACGAATTTATACGAACACAACTTATAAAAAATCAAATATTGCTGGTGATGATGCAGATGCTCTTAATGAAATACAAGGAAGATATACTCCCAACATATGGGGAACAGCTGATTTATTTAAAGATACTGCCGCTTCAATAGCTCAAGTTTTTTGCGAAAATGAATATGGAATTTATTTTGCAGGACCATCATATAAAGCAAATGATCCAACAAAATCATATAGAATAAGCAATATTCAATCAAAATTTTATTTGAGAAAAAATCAGCCTTTTTCTTTTTCTTTTGACAATAGGCAATATTATAAAAAAATTCCTGAAACTTCATTTGACAGTGCGAAAGGAAGTTTTTTTGATTTACAAGAAACACTTGATGATTTCTCTATACAATCAATGAAGAATGTTTTTACAGAAGGAAATCTTAAAGACAATATTACTGTTATAAGATGGGGTTCAACTGACGAAAAAAACAAAGAACATTCTTATGCTTTGTGTTATTATTTTAAGTCAAATAAATTTGTACTATTTGAAGAAAATGCAATTACAAGAGATGGCAAAACAAAATATCTTTATATAAAAATAGATACGGGAAAAACTCTTAAAAGCATTAAACCAAATGATGTTTTTAATATAATGATATATCCTATTGGTACAAAGTTAGCTGTTATTCTTTATGAAAATTCTGATGGAATTTTTAAAGTTGAAGAATCAAATTCAATAATATTTAATGTAGGACATTCTCTTAATATTGCAGAAGCTCCAATAACATTATATTTTTATGGTGGCTCTGGAATAACTTTCGATTTTAAACCGGTATATCATCAAGCAGTCGGACAATTTGCAAGTAACATAAAAGATTTTAATTATATTCCAAATACAACTCAATCAAGTTGCACATATATTGGAAAAAAAGGAACAGGAAAGTTACAAAACGAAGTAGTCACTTTTTCTGACGAAACAAATGATAAATATGGATACTTAAGTCCTTGTAAAATTATTTTTAAAAAGAGTAATGTAGAAACTTGGTTTTCAGATTATTTTAAAGAACAAGATTTAGAAAAAAAATGGATCTATTATTTTAGAATGTATTCAAATAAGAATTATATTACTAGAAATGATGATAATGAATTTATTGAATATCTTAACAAACTTGAACGATATTATTCACCAGCCATATATACTGCTGGTATTTTAACTATTCCAAATACTCTTGACATAAATCTTATCAAAGATGGAAATAGCAAATTAAAATTCGTTAAAAACGTTTCTATTAATCAAACAGTTGAAGGTTATTCTGGCTCATTAACTCTTTACAATAAATCAATGAATTCAAATCAAAAAGGGGGACAATATACCGGAGATTATAGAATCAAAGGAGTTAAACCAATAAAAATTGAAGCCAAATTAAAAACAACTGATAGAGGGTTAGCTGGTGTTAGTGGTTTTGATTCTGAAATTGCCGATCAAACTGTAGGGAAATTAAATAGATTGTTTACCGGCTATATTACAACACCGCAATTTAATCGTTCAAGTAATACGGCTGATTCAACAGTAACGCTAACATTATCAGATGCATCTATAAAAGCAAAAGAAACATTTGCTTTTAATCTTCCAATATTTGATGGCTATTGTAATCTTGCGGCTATATATTATCTTGGAAAATATGCTGGTTATTCTGACGATGAATTATTGTTATATCAAAATCCTTATGATGAAAATATTAAAATAAGGATTGTAGATCAATTACAAAAAGGTGGCAATTTGTTTGCAGGAGGTTGTTTTAACGGGCATGTTGATGGCTTTCCAAGATTATCATTAAGTAGACCAACAATAAGTGACGGCATAGTTGCAAATCTTGTTAGCAATTTAGACTCTTCTGTTAGTGGTTTAAATAGTTATTTATCAGGATTATTTGATGAAATATCATATAATAATATTACAAATAATTTCCAAAATTATTTATCCGGATTATTAAATGGATTTGGAATTTCTTCAACTTCAACAGAAACATTTATAGCTAATTCTGAATCTCCTTCAATAAACGGAACAAGCTTACATGCTTGTTTGCCATTAGCAGGTTTTTTTGATGCACCTAATTATATGTTTCAAATGGGAACGCCTATTTGGGATTGCATGAAAGAAATCGCTGAATTTACTGGATTTTATTTGTATGCTAACAATTGGGGGAATATTGTTTATAGTCCTCCGGAATTGGCATTATCACCATATTCTGACTTTCTTTTTGTTGAAATGCCGGGAGATGCAACATACAGTAATATAACTAATTTTAATGAAATAGTAGCATTATTAAGTGTATCAAACCCAACAGATGAAATAAAAAATGCTGTAATGATACAAGGATTGCAAGAAAACAATAAAAATGGTTGGAGTCTTGATCCGATTATTTCAATAAGAAAACAAAAGGGTTGGCCTTATAATGTAGAAGATCCGACTTATGTTCCTTGGTTAAGGTGGATGATTCAGAGAAATCCTCATTGGAATGATCCTGCAAGACTTGATTGGAACACAACTCAATTATTTGCAAGAGCAAGTCGTGAACGTAGTTTTGTAACATTACAAGGATGGGGATGAGCACTGTATCCTTATCAAACAATTCAAGTCTCAG
>CAZNBB010000235.1:0-3961 GCA_964571225.1 uncultured Gammaproteobacteria bacterium | reverse complement strand
TTCCGTGCTTGACGTATTTCTTACGGTTAACATCGGAACGACCATTCTTGCCGGGGCAGCGCCATGGGCAGACCGAGAAACGTCTTTATTTTGTTGATGGCCGTTGCAGCGGCACTGCTGCTGAATGCCTGCGTCGTCGTCAGGACTACGCCACACCCCGGTGCGTATATGGGGGTCCGCGGTACGTACCACAATTGGTATTACTATCCCGACAGTCGTGTCTACTACGAGATCACCGAGCACTACTACTACTATCCCTATGGCGGAACATGGCGCCGGGCCAAGCGGCTGCCCCATGGGTGGGTGCTGCACGACAGGGACCGCGTGCGCATGAGAATCGCCGGGCCGCCGTATCTCCGGCACGCGGAACACCGGCGTAGATATCCGGCCAGATCCGCGCGTGGCGGTATGGGGAGCCCCCAGCCCTACGTGCAAAGGGATTTCAGCAATCGTGAGTACCGCAATCGGCGACGCGACGAGGAGTCCAACAGAGCGCACGGCCCGGAACAGGGGCGCCGCGGAGTGGCTGGTGCTGAATTCAGTGCGCGACAGTCGCGCGAGGCTGACCGGAAGATGCCGCCTGGGCATGCAAGGTCCGAGGAAGTGCTCCGCAGGACCCAATACCCGAAACCTCGTCGCGACGCGCAGCGTTCTCTACAGAACAGTCGGCATTATGAGCATGCGCGGCCCAGGGCTTACGGGAGCCCGGTGGACGATAAGGTGCGGAGCAGGCGGGAGAGGCCTTCGCAGCATCGGCCGGAAACCCGTCACGGTGCGACGCATAAGAGGGTGTCGCCGCCAGGCAGTCCAGCGCAAGTCAATTCCGACCGGCGCGGAAGAGACAGGCTGGATCGCAGGCAAGTCAGGCGTGTCGGCGAAGGTGCAGCGCGGCCCACGCCGTCGGTCGCCGCCGAACGGCACCAGACACGCGAGGGCGACGTGAGGAAAGGGCGAGCCGAGAAGGATCGCAGGAATGAGTCCGGCGGAAGGCAGGGCCAAGAGGCCGTCAGTGGCCCCGACCAGGGCGCTTCGCGCTGACGGCGTGGGTCAGCAGCGTAGAGCGGGATGCGGACGGCGGGTTTCACATTCCCGTGCGCACGTTGCTCATGCTGGGACGCAAGGCTTCCGGTGTCGACGTCTGAGCCTGCGGTCAGGAAGAGGCTCCCATTGGCATGACTGTGCATGGCAGGGCGGCGCTGGCGACAGGATGATTCCCGCGCCTGTTCGAAATGATCGGATGGAGGGAGAGCGGCCGTGACGGACCTGAAGATCAGGGTGTTCAAGGGGGACGATCCGGAGCCGGATACCACGGTCACCATACCCGGGGGTGTCCTTAAGATCGCGTCCCGGCTTATCCCGAAGCAGGCGATGGAGGCTTTGCAGGACAAGGGCATCGATCTGGATGAAATCATCAGACTGTCCGAGAACCCCGAAGCCCGCGGCACCCTGGTGGAAGTCGAGGAACACAAGAAGAACGAGCGAGTCGTTATTGCCCTGGAGTAGTCGGGGCGTGGGACGGAAGAGGCATGCGCGTAGAAGGGCACGGATCGGTGCTGCAATGGCGCACGGCACTGACAAGTGCCGCTTGTGAAAAGAAATCGGCCAGCGCGCCTCGAGTGCGTGAGCCCTGCGGAATTTCGTGCTCGAACCGATCGGCAGTTCCAGGGAGACAATGGGTCAGACGATGATAAAGAGACTCGTGGTGTCCGGTAGTGTGCTGCTCCTCGTTCTCGCGCAAGCCTACATCATCTACGGCGTTCAGCAGGGGGGCGATCAGTTTGTCGCGCTGTGGAGCGGCTTCGGGGTGCGGCAGACCGATTATTCCCGGTTCGTGTTTCGCACCATCCGGTGGTGGTGGGGCGTGCCGGCGTTGACTCTGATGCTCATGGGGCTGGCACTGTTGCGCTCCCGGCTGCTTTGCGCTGCCGCGGCCGCAACGGTGGCGCTCCTGGGGACGGTTGCGTTGTATTGGTCGGTCTACGGACCGGCGCTGTGGATAGACTTGTAATGTGGTGAGCGGCGAAGGGGGCCTGCACGTCGAGATTCTTACGCGGTGGTGGGCGGGGCCATGGCGTTTTCGTTGCCGTCGACTTACAGGTGCGGCCCGCACCACGCCAGACGCCGCTCCAGGATGTCTTCCAGCGCTTCCAGAGCGAAGCCCATGACCAGGCCGGCCCGGTGGTCGTACAGGTGTACGACGCAGGACACCGGGCTGTGCAGGGTGTCGGGGTCGCGGCTCTGGAAATCCGTCCAGGCGAGAATGGGGCGGCCGTCGACGTCGCTGTCCACGCACAGCCAGCAGTCCCGCGCCAGAATCACCTCCAGCCCCCGCAGGCCGGGCAGTTCCACCCGCAGGGGCGCACCCAGGCGCAGCAGCGCCAGGCGGGCGCGGTTGTAGCAACGCGCGTCCAGCGTCTTGGGCAGGGTGCGGATGGGCGCGAGATCCGGCAGCAGGCTGGACATGTCGCCATCCCACGGGTCGCGCCGGCTAGCCGCCGCCCTGATCGCCATCGGGGCGGTCTTCCCGGAATACCCGGCTTGCCCTGATGTCCGCGGCTTCGATGGTCATCAGGTCCGCCTTGGTCAGCTTGTCGCCGCCCGCGGCGAACAGCCGGTTGGCCTGGCGCAGCCGGGCGCGGTCCAGGGCGTTGCGGATGGAGCGGGCGTTGGCGAACTGCTCCATGCCCATGCGCCGCTCGATGTATTCCTCGAAAGCCTTCTTCCCTTCCGGGCTGAAGCGGTAGTGGAGCTGCTCCAGCATGAGCTCGGAGATCTCCATCAGCTCCCGGGCGCCGTAGTCGGGGAAGTCGATGTGATGGGCGATGCGCGAGCGCATGCCGGGGTTGCTGCGGAAGAAGCGGTCCATCTTGTCCTTGTAGCCCGCCAGGATCACCACCAGGTCGTCCCGGTTGTTCTCCATCACCTGCAACAGGATCTCGATGGACTCCTGTCCGTAGTCGCGCTCGTTCTCGGGTTTGTAGAGATAATAGGCCTCGTCGATGAACAGCACGCCGCCCATGGCGCGCTTGATGACTTCCTTGGTCTTGGGGGCGGTGTGGCCGATGTACTGTCCCACCAGGTCGTCGCGGGTCACCGCCACCAGGTGTCCCTCGCGCACATACCCCAGGCGATGGAGGATCTCGGACATGCGCAGGGCGACGGTGGTCTTGCCGGTGCCGGGGTTGCCCGTGAAGCACATGTGCAGGGTGGGCGTCTCCGAGGACAGCCCCATCTTCTTGCGCACCCGTTCCACCAGCAGCAGGGCGGCGATTTCCCGGATGCGCTGCTTGATGGGCTTGAGGCCCACGAGCTCGCGGTCCAGTTTGTCCAGCACCTCCTGAACCTGGGAAGCGCGGTATTCCTCTTCCAGATCCACAGGGGTGTCGTCCGGCATCGGTATTGCCGGCTCCTGCCCGGTGGTGTCCTCGTCGCGTTCGTACGTTGCATGGTCGTTCATGACAGTCACCGTCTCGAATGGCTCCCGATGGACTACAAGCCGAACAGACGGGCGCCGCCGGCACGCGATAGTGGCGCCCCCGTCGAGCTTGCCGGCGTTCCCGCGTGGCAGCACGGGAACGCCGCGAGCCCTCACCGGTAACGCTCGCCCTCCGGCTTCTGCGTGGCGTAGGAGCGTAGCGTGTAACTGACGTGACGGCCGTTCTGCTCCTGACGTATGAGGCCGAAGCCCGGCTCCTCCTTGGGCCGGTTGACGATGAACGACATGCGCGGCGTCTCCCAGCTGCGGCTGGAATCGAAGGCCGTCACCCGCACATAGTGATCGGGAAAGGCCTTGCGGCACTCGTTGACCTCATAGAGGATGCCGGCCGGGTCCCGCAGGTCGAACATGGGCATGCCCCACATTTCCCAATAGGTGTTGCGCGGGTGGGGATCGTCGGTGAACTCCACATTCACCGCCCAGCCGTTCTTGATGCAGTACTCGATCTGCTTGGTGATCTGCTCG
>CAZNBB010000234.1:0-3983 GCA_964571225.1 uncultured Gammaproteobacteria bacterium | reverse complement strand
GCATCACCGGTACGACCTACGGCGGTGGCACCGAGGGCAGTAACGCCATTGCGATGGGTGCGACCTACAGCTTCTGAGGTCGGTTCGTGTGACTCGGTCGAGGCGCCTCCCGGAGGCGCCTCGCTGAGACGCCGGACGTGGGTCGTCCGGTGCGGTCGTCAACAAGGCCTGGTCACGACAGCGGCCTGCGGCGACACGCCCGGATCTTCACTTGTCCACCCATCCCGGGACTTCGCGACCGAATCGGGGACCGTTGATCCCATAGAGCGGTTCGCTCACCTGTTGATAGCCCGGCATTGCAGATGCGTTACCGGTTGGGATCGCATCGGGAGCGCTCGCTTCGCCCCGCGGACCGTTGAACCCATATAGTGGGCCGCTTTCGTGGCGCAACGGCGCGCTTTCCGTTACCGCACTGCCGGCTACCGCGGCCGCTGTGTTCTGGCCGAACTGCGGGCCGTTGAAGCCATACAGGACGTGCGACTGCTGTGCGTTCGATCCCGCGGCCATCGCGCCGGCGGACATGGCCATTGCGAGTATCGCTGACGCGACAGCGGCGGGCATCAATTCCTTTTTCATGACAGACTCCTTGGGTATTCCCGAAAGCCAACGTGCCACGGAGTCTGCATTCTGGCATGCACTGGATTGTGGCGGTCTGCCATCAGCAGGCTCCCCCACTTCAAACTTAGCCCCCGGCCCGGGGGTGACAAGCTCCATCAACCGTACATCGCCAGTGGTATGTGACGCGCGCTCCGAACAGGACGGTGTCGCCGGGGCTACTTCTCGACGCTCTCTGCCGCCAGCGTTGAGATGCGGTCCTGCGTTTCGCCGGAAGCCGCTTCCGGCGGCGGAGTCGATAGACCACTTGAGCTCGGTACGGCGTAGCGGTCGTTGAGGGTGGTGATGAACTCCGTACAACGGTTGCGTATCGCGGCCAGTTTCCTGCGGGTGCGGCGCGTCCATCCCACCGGTGCGTTGCGGAACACGCTGTGCCAGAAGCGGGTGTTCTTGAGGAAGGCGCGGCGCAGGCTTTCGCCGCCCTCGCCGGCCTCACCTATCCCGTGGGCGAGGGCGCGGGCCGTCAGGTAGCGGGTCGAGAAGTGCACGACGGCCACGATCACCACCACCACCGCCAGCACGACCGCGCCGGCGATGGTGTGCAGATCCAGGGGCCCCAGCCCCGCGAGCCGGAGGGTCATTCCGGACCAGTCCACGGCTGCCAGGCCCGAGATGAACAGCAGCGCGCACAAGCCGCTGATGATTACAGCGTCCAGGGCGAGGACCCACCGGCTCCAGCGGCGCAGCATACGCTCCAGCGCCGGCATCCAATGGGTCTGTATGCGCACGGCATTGTCCTGCAGGGTGCTGACGATCCGGTAGGTGCGCGCCGGGCGTACCGATTCGATCTTCTCCAGCACCGCGGACAGGTCGCGGGCGCGACGGCCTTCGAAACGGGATCGCGCATTCGGCTCCTCGATGGCCACTGCCGCCTGTTCGCTGTACACGCAATAAAACCGCTGGCTGGCCATGCCGTGTTGCGCCAGGGTACGCTGCCACGCGGCTACCACTTCCTCCAGGTTGTCCTCCCGCGCAGCGGTATCGATCTGGTTCAACACGAACAGAAACTTGTCGGAGTCGTGCCGCTGCTCGATGCCGTCCACCAGGTGGGTCAAGGTGTCCTGCATGGCCCCCGGCTCCGGGCGTCGGGCGTCGAAGAACACCAGCACCAGGTCGGACAGGTCGATGATATGGTCGCTCAGGCGCAGCACCGTGGCCCGCTGCACATCGGCGTCGAAGCCCGGGGAGTCGATGAGGATCAGGTCCCGGAGAAGTTCGCTGGGCACGGTCTTGAGCTGCAGGAAGTTGTTGACGCGGATGCCCTCGGCCTCCGCGAGCTGACCGATCCGTTCGCTGATGCGGTAGAACGGAAAGCGGGGGTCGTCGCTCAGCGCGATGCCGGGCAACAGCCGTTCGGCGCCATCCGCCGCATAGGTCAGTACGGTGAAGCGGTCATCGACCGCCTGGTTACCCGTGCGTTGTACCGCAATGCCCAGGCGTTCGTTGATGAAGCTCGATTTTCCCGAAGAGAAAGTTCCGAGCACCGAAATCAGCGGCCACCAGGAGATGTACGCGGTGTAGGAATCGCCGGCGCCGTGCAGGCCCAGTCGGCGGGCGACCGAGTCCAGCGCTTCATACTGCCCGACGATGTCCACCAGCAGCGGATTTTCCGCCTTGAGGTGGCGCTTGAGCTGCTCGACGCGTTGCTTTCTGGCACGGGCTGCTTGGAACATGACCTGACTCCCCTGGTCTTTTCAGCGCGGTGGCGGATAAGGGGGCGGGTATTGCATGGGCCCATAGGAGCCCAGGTACGACCCGCCGCCGCTCCAGGGCATCATGGACGTGAACGGTGCCATGGGCGTCGACACGCTGCGGTTCAGGCTCCACATGTCCGCCTGCATGCGCGCGTTGGTTTCGGCCATGTAGGCGTTGGTGCGCGCCATGTATTGCATGTTGCGGGCCATGGATTCGGTGTTGTGCGCCATCGAGTCCGTGTTGCCGGCCATCGAGGCAATAGGCTTCGGAATGCTGTCCATCGCCTCGGCGACCTGCTGCATCTGTTTGGTGACCGAGGCGGTCAGCAGTGCCACGCTCACGCTCGCCTCATGAACGTCGCGGGTCAGATGGTAGATCAGGTAGAAGCCGTAGGCCGCCAGGATGAAGAACGCCAACAGGCTGGCGTACACGATAATGCGCAGCCGCCGGTCTGCGGCGCCCTGAGGGTTTTTTCTGCGTTCCTCGATCACGGCCGCGAACCTTCGTCCTGGGCTCCGTGCGTTGCGTTGCCGCCGGGTCGGGAGGCGGCGGCCATCGCCCGCAGCCGGGGTCCGTAGTCGGGGTCGATGGAGGTCATGATGCGCGCCAGACGGTCGAACTCCGCATAGCGGTGCCGGCTCAGCAGGCCGCGGGCGGCTTTTTCGTACTGCTCCAAGGCCGCCTTGGTCTTGCCCTCGGCGAACAGGACGTTGCCGTACTCGCCGTGCAGGTCCGGATCGTCGGGCCGTGCGGCGATGAGGCTTCGATAGCGGCTCAGCGCCGTGGCGTTGTCCTGATCCCAGAAAGCCCGGCGGGCCTGGGCCAGCGCCTGCCGCTGGGCGGCGTCCAGGGGGCCGTGTTCGTTGCCGGCCGGGGTCGGCGCCGTCGGCGCCTCGGTCGTCGCGCTGCTTTCGGCCGGTCCGGGCGGGGTCGGGGATGGCGCCGTTGCCGTCGGTGGCGTCGGCTGCGGCGCGGCACCCGGGGGTGCGCCCGGTTTACCGGTGGTGCCTGTCCGGGCGCTTGCTTCGTCAGGCGCGGTGCGCTCGGCGGGGGGAGGGGCGGCCGGTTGCGCCGGCGGTGCGACCGGCGGTGCATGGGCACCGGTTTGGGGGCTCTCCGCCGCGGCTTGGGGTTGCGCCGGTGGCGACGGCTCGGCGGGCGGCGCGGCCGGGTGCTCGGCCGGTACTGTGGCCACGGGGCCCGGACCATGGACCACAGCGAGCGCCCGGTGATACCAGTCCGACATGCGCTCGTGCTGCCACACGGCGAGCGCAACGACCACCAGGATGGTGATAAGCAGCAGATGGCTCAACAGCCATTTGATCAGACGCATGCTACTCTCCCTGCCGTTTCAGGTAACCGTTTCGGAACCGCGCGCTAGGCAGGACGGCACCCCGGGACCATGACCCGCCCGCTTACGCGGGGCCGGGCGCCCGGTTGCCGTGCCGGCAGCGGCGGCGCAATGCGCGCAGCACGTCCTTGTGCGCGGCATCGCTTTCCGTCAGAGCCCTTCGGTGTGGTGACGACTACTTCTTCTGGGGCTCTCTTTGCTGGGGACCGCGGTGGCCGTAGGGTCCCGGCGGGTACCCGTAGCCCGGTCCGCCGTAGCCCCGTCCGCCGTAGCCCGGTCCGTACCCGTAGCCCGGTCCGCCGTAACCCGGCCCGTAGCCGTA
>CAZNBB010000233.1:0-4003 GCA_964571225.1 uncultured Gammaproteobacteria bacterium | reverse complement strand
CGGAGCCCCCGGTGCCGGCAGAGCGACTGCGGCGCTGGCAAAACCCAAAATTCTCGAGCGGCCCGGGACCCAGCGCGCCGCAAAGCGGCGGGCTGGGAGGCCCGCGTTCGCGCTTGGCGAGCAAGGGTCCGCGGAGCGGGCCTGAGCGAGGTTTAGCGCGACTTGGATTTTGGGTTTTGCCAGCGGCGCGAAGCGCCGCGCACCGCGATTCAATCGCCACGGCGAGCGTACAGCGAGCCGAGATAGAGCCAAGCCCGTTCAGGGCGTTAAGGCTCTATCGGTGGCGAATCCGCCCGCGATAGCGGGCACCGACCCGTACGACCCTCAAGGACAGCGGTCGCGTATGGGGGGACGTACAGGGGCGCGGTACGCCGCGCGCGTTCTATACGTCCTATGGACGCCCCACTACAACCCCGCGACGGCCGGGAAATCGCCGCCGAGCACGACACCCAGGTGCTGCGCGGGCTCGCCCGCTTTGGGTGGCTTTCCGCACGCCAGATCGGCCGCCTCGTCTGGCCTAATGCCAGCCAAGCTCAACGGATGTCTCAGCGCGCGCTGCGCCGCCTGGTCGGGGAAGGCGCCGTGCTGCGCCGACCACTACCGACGGGAGGCGTCGCCTACGTCCTCGGGCAGCGTGGCGCGCGGCGGCTGCGCGACGCGGGGCACGACAGCATCAACGTCCGCGGGTATCGGGATCTGCGTTTCAACGCGCCGGTACACCGCTCAATCTGCAACGACTACGCGATCGACCGCCTGATCGGAACCGAGCTGGAAGTCCACACGGAAATGGAAATCCAGCGCGGGGCGGCCCCCACGTTGCACTTGCCTTTCGAGGGGCGCCCGCGGATCCCGGACCTGCTCATCGGGCAGGACGGGGACTATGAGTGGATCGAAGTCGAACGCGCCAGCAAGAGCCGCAGTCGGCTAGACAAACTCGTGGCCTTCGCGGACTACCTGCTGGCCCCGGAGCCCAACGAGGCGCTTCAGACCAACTTGCTGGTTCGGGGCGGGCAGTTTGTCGGCCACGTCGGCCGTTTCCGGTTCGTGTGTCACTCGGGGGCCAACGTTCGCGCGTGCTGGCGCGCGTTCGAGCGCCACGGGCACGAACGCCTCCTCGACCACTGCCCCCACGACCTCGTCGTTGAGCGCGTGCACATGTCGACGGGCCTGGTCTGGGGCGGATCGGTTGGAGAGGGGTCTGTCTCCGAATTGGTCAGACATTTCGCAGGAGAGGATGGCGAGGAGTCCGGCGACGCGAGGCTTACCAGCTGAAGCGGTAGACCACGGTCCGTCTGTCCTCGATTTCCGCATCAGTCACTACACCTACTTGAAACCCTGTAACGGATAACGCCGTAGCGCGTTACATAACCACGAGGTGTTACACATGCCGAAGACCGGTATCACCCAGCAAGAAATCTACGACGCGGCCAACCGGATGGTCGACCAAGGCGTCGAGATAAGCGCCCGCCGGCTGCGCGAAGCACTTGGCGGCGGATCCATGACCACCATTCTCAAGTACCTCCAGGCTTGGCGCAGCGAGCGGGCCCACGGAAGCGCGCCGCGCGAGATGCCCGATGCGGTGCACGAGGCGGCACTCAGCGCACTTCACGAGGTCTGGCGGACGGCCAACCGCCAGACCCGGCAGAGTATCGAGGAAATCAGGACCGCGGCGGCACAACGGGCCGACGGCCTCGAACGGGATTTGGGCGACGCCTTGGCGACCGCCCAGGAGCTTGAAGGGCAACTCGCCGATAGTATCGCAGCCACCGACGCGGCGAACGCGCGCACAGCGGCTCTGGAGCGAGACCTCGCGGCCAAGGATGCCGAGGTACGGGTGCTGCGAGAACAGCTGGAAGCAGCCGCCGAAGAGGGTCGTGAGCGCCTTGCGCGGGTGACCATCGAGCGGGTTTCGGAACTGCTGAAGCAACCGCGCTCCGGTGGGGAGAGCAAGTAGAGCGCACTCAATCCAACACTACCACGCTTGGCCCGGCATGGTCGGCCAAGGACACACGTCAAGCATCACCAAGAGTTCTCATTGAGTTTGAGTTACCGACCCGCAGGGCCTCCTTTCCAAGGAGGCTGCCTTGAATTCCAACACCCCCGCCCCGACACGCGACGACGAAGGGCTCGCACCGACCTCCAGGTCACGTATTATGGTGGCAAACCCCGGACAATCCCCCGGCTGCGCGACGGCCTCGTGTCGGTCCCCGGACGCAATCCTGAACGACATGGTCCGACTGCTGGCAGCAATCGCCGTTGACGGAATCCTCCGCGGCGACAAGAACGATGGTGAACCAAAATGAGAATCGCCCTCTACGCACGCTACTCCACCGACATGCAGCGCGACGCGAGCATTGCCGACCAGCTGCGCAACTGCAAGCGGTACGTCTCGGATCAGCGCGACTGGCACGTCGTGAGCGAATATCACGATCAAGCGATAAGCGGCTCGAAGGCGGACCGTCCCGGCTACCAAGAGCTACTCGCGGCCGGGGAGCGTGACGAGTATGACCTGATCGTGGTGGACGAAGTCTCCCGCCTTTGGCGAGACCAGCAGGAACAGTGGCGGGCCGTGAACCGCCTGCGGTTCATCGGCGTCGACATCGTCGGCGTCGGAGACGGCATAGACACGCGTCGAGAAGGCTTCGAGCTGCTGCTCGCGATACACGGAGCCATCAACGAAAGCGAACGGAAGAAGATCGCCTACCGCACCCATCGAGGCCTGACAGGGCTTGCGGAAAATGGGGCGTCCTGCGGCGGGCGGTCCTACGGATACCGGAGCAAGGCGATTCTCGATCCCGTAAAGAAGGACGCGCAAGGCCGACCGGAGGTACGCGAGTACCGGAAGGTCCTCGTGCCCGAAGAGGCGGATGTGGTCCGCCGGATTTTCCAATGGTTCGCGGAAGGCCAGAGCCCGTTCTCGATTGCTGACCGGCTCAACGCGGATGGCATCCCGTCACCGCGGGGCGGGAAGTGGGCGCGCTCGGCGATTTATGGGGACCGGCGCACCGGGGTCGGCATCCTCAACAATGTGCTGTACAGGGGCCTGCTGGTCTGGAATCGCTCCAAGTGGGTCCGGAACCCGGAGACAGGGAAACGCAAACGGGTCGAGCGCGATGCGTCCGAGTGGATCACAGTCGAGCAGCCCGACCTGCGCATCATCAGCGACGATCTGTGGCGGCGGGTACAGGCCAAGATGCACCGCGGCGACAGCCGGGGGGCGGCCGTGAAGCAGGGAATCGCCAAGGCGAAGCGCTCCGGCGGCCCCTACCCCCGTTATCTGCTCTCCGGGCTGCTCCAGTGCGGCGTCTGCGGCGGAAAATACACGGCCGTCGACCGGTACCGGTACGGGTGCGCCACGCACAAGGAGCGCGGCGAGCACGCCTGCCCCAACGCGCTGAAGGTACCGCGCGCCCTCGCGGAGAAGCTACTGCTCGAAGGTCTGAAGGAGCAACTGTTCACCAACGAGCGGCTGCGCCTTTTCGAACGCGAGACGGCCCGTCTGCTGTCCGAAGCACGCAAGAGCAGCGCCCCCGACGCGAAGGCCGCGAGAACGCGCCTCAAAGCGCTCGACAAGGAGATCGCGAACCTGACAGCAGCCATTCGGGAAGTCGGCCTGAGCCCGGCTCTCCGGGACGAGCTGCGCGCCGCAGAGCGTGAGAAGGAAGAACTCGGGAAGCGCCTCGCCACCACGCAAACGAAGACCCCGGACATCCCCCGTATTCTGCCGGCGGCGGCGAAACGCTTTCGCGAAATGGTGGTGGAACTGGAGAAGACGCTGGCGGCGGAACCGGTGCGCGCGCGCAGCCTGCTGGAGGAACTGCTACCGCGTCGGATACGCTTGATGCCGAATGAAACCGGGGAGTGGTTGGAAGCGGAGGCGGGTACCGATCTCGATACCCTCCTCCGAATTTCCGGGAAAAAACTCCTGAAGAATCAAGAGTCTCTAACGTTGGTAGCGGGGGTAGGATTTGAACCTACGACCTTCGGGTTATGAGCCCGACGA
>CAZNBB010000232.1:0-4009 GCA_964571225.1 uncultured Gammaproteobacteria bacterium | reverse complement strand
CGACTTTCCCCACCACTGGCAGGGACAACTGGGCATTACCCAGGTGCCCTTCGGCATCCTGCCCTATGCGTCCCACAGCTATTGGTTCGGCGTTCCGTACTACATGGGGCTGGAAGACGACTACAACGCCGGTTTGAAGTTCGTGCACCATCAGGGACCCTGGAAGCTGGATCTGGCAGTTTTCAAGAACGCCGCCTGGGGCAGTGCCACCGACCTGGATCGATATTCTTTTGACGTGGTGCAGGTCGGCGCCCAGCAGAACCAGGAAATCAATCAGCTCAATGCCCGGGTGGCATACCGCCTTGGCAGCGCCCAGGGACCCCACGCCGAGCTGGGTCTGTCCACCGAGTATGGACGGCTGTACAACGCCACTACTGACGGACTGGGCAACCATTGGGCCGCCGCCGCCCATATGAACGCCTTTTTCGGCCCATGGAATGTCCAGTTTGAGGCGATTGACTATCGCTACAACCCGGACAACCCCCAAGGGGTCAGCGACCAGACGGTGCTGGTGGGCGCATTCGGGACCTCCCATCCGGTCGCCGCCCGGGGGCGTCTATACGTAGCCAACCTGGCCCGGGACTTCCGCGTCCACTGGGGGCCGATCAGCAAGCTCACCTGTTACAACGACTACAGCGTGCTGAAGAAAGGGGAGAATGGCTTTGCCGATTCCAAGCTCAATACTCTGGGTTGCCTGATCACCGCCAAGCCGGTGTACGTCTACGTGGATGCCATCTTCGGCAAGAACATGACATTCCTGGGGGACAACGGTGACGGCATGGCCGCCGGCGATCCCAACGCCTCCTGGCACAACCGGTTCAATATCAACCTCGAGTATTATTTCTGAAAGGCGCCACGGAAAGCACGGAAAGCACGGACGACTTCAAGGATAGGGCCGATCGGACGCGGCTCCGATGAAGGGTGCAATAAGCACAGGGCATTGCGCCGGCTGTACGAAAGGCTTTGCAAGAGCCACGGAACCCACGGAATCCATGGAAAAGTGGAAAGTCCGAACTCGATACACCGCGGAAAGCGCCGAATATCACGTAGGGCGGAATAAGCGCAGCGCATTGCGCCGGATGCCGGAAAAGCTTCGTTAGAGCCACGGAACCCACGGAATCCACGGAAGTGTTGAAAGTCCGAAGCCCATACACCGCAGCAAGCGCGGAAGATCACCTATGGGACCTCTGCACAGGCCGCTGAAGCGGCGATCACGGCGTTGCAACGGGACTCGGAATGCTCATTCACTCTCTGTAAACTGCGATTCCTCGCCCCTTTGCGCCTTGTGATCATCCACTTGGTCGATCTGTGCAGCGGCTCCCTAGGGCGCCATAACCGAAGGGCATTGAGCCGGAGTCATTGCCAACTCGGCTAAGGTATTGGTGCAATGCGCTGGACTTACTGCGCCAGATGGCCCGCCACGAGCATTCAATTTCCGTGCTTTCCGTGTCTTCCGTGGCGCTTCGTATTCCCAGTCTTCCGCGGATTCCGTGGCTCTTAACAGACAGCCGCAGCCCATTGCGCCGGTGTCACATGAAGGCCGCGGCGGTCGAGTGAATCACGTCGAGCAGGGCGCTGGGATAGATGCCCAGCCACACCAGCGCCACGGCCAGGCCGGTGAGGGCCAATGCGCCCGTCACCGGAACCGGAGAGGAGCGCACCAGGGCCAATCCCGCGGGCGCCTGTTCGGGGGCGGTACGAAACATGGCGACGATCAGCCGCAGATAGTAGAACAGGCCCATGATGCTGCCGACCGCCAGCGCGATGACCGGTGCCCAGAGGGCATGCTGCACACCGGCGGCAAGTGCGTAGAATTTGCCGAGGAATCCCATGGTCAGGGGAATGCCTGCAAGGGACAGGAGCATGAGGGTGAATACGCCGGCCAGCACCGGACGTTGCCAGAACAGGCCCTGGTAGTCGGCGATATGGTCGGCATCCCGCTGGCGGTCCCGGCGGGAGAGCACAGTGACCACCCCGAAGGCACCCAGGGTCATCACGAAGTAGGCCGCGAGATAGTAGCTGACTGCCACCACGGCCAGGGTGCCGCCCGCCATGAACGCCACCAGCAGATAGCCCATGTGGGCAATGGACGAGTAGGCCAGCAGACGCTTGACGTTGTTCTGCAGCAGGGCAAGCAGGTTGCCGATCAGCATGGAAGCGATGGCGAGCACCGAAAATGCCACCATCACATGATGGGAGCGGTAGACGTCGGCCTGCATGAAATAGCGCAGCAGCAGGGCGAACATGGCGCCCTTGGATACGGTGGACAGGTAGGCGGTCACCGGCGCCGGCGCTCCTTCGTAGACATCCGGCGTCCACAGATGGAAGGGCACCACCGACAGTTTGAAGGCGATGCCCACCACCACCAGGGCCACGCCGGCCAGCAGATACGGACTGCCGGCGTAGCGGCCGCTCTGCAGCATGGAGCCCAGGTGGGCGAACGCCAGGGTGCCTACCTGGTTGTACACCAGGGCCATTCCGAACAGCAGGAACGCCGAGGCCACCCCGGCCAGCACCAGGTACTTCAGCGCCGCTTCCAGGGGGGCCTTCTTGTCGAGGGGATAGCCGATCATGGCGAACAGGGACACGCTGAGCACTTCCATCCCCAGGAAGAAGCTGGCGAAGTGCCGGCTGTAGACCAGCACCACTGCGCCCAGGGTGGCGGTGAGCAGCAGCAGATACATTTCCTCCTGCTGACCGTCGCTGTCTTCCAGGTAGCCGTACAGCAGCACGGTCACCACAAAGGCCGCTGCCAGGATGAGCGCCGAGTAGAACAGGGCATAACCGTCCGCTACCAGCAGCGGCGTCACCCCGCGGGGCGCCACGGACGCGCTGGCGGCAAGGGAGGCGAACGCGGCTGCCAAGCCCGTCAACGTGAGTGCCGCCGTGACCCAATGATTGCGGCGCACGGCGATGGTCAGCATGACCACCACGGTGAAGGCGGTCAGCATGATTATCGGCAACAGGGCGGTGAGGTCGGCCGCGCTCATGACTTATGTCCCGATGAGGAAACCGTGGCGACCGGTTGTCGCAGCCCGGCAATGGCCACCTGGGCGGTATCCAGCACGGGGTTCGGATAGACCCCCAGCCACACGACAATGGCGATGATGGCCAGCATCACGGTCATATGGCGGCGCCCCAGGTCGGGCACCTGCCACTGTTCCCTGGGTTGGCCGTGGAACACCTTCTGCACCAGGATCAGCGCGTAGGCGGTGGCGGTCACCAGACCGACGGCGGCGAATGCGGTGAGGGTGACGTCCACCCGATAGGCGCCCAGCAGTACCAGGAACTCGCCTACGAAGTTGGCCAGCCCCGGCAGTCCCAGCGAGGCGAGCGCGAAGAACAGCCCGACAGCGCCCATGCGGGGCATCCGGGTCCAGAGGTCGCCCATGCGACCCATGTCCCGGGTGTGCAGCCGCTCCTCGATGGCACCCACCACGATGAACAGCGCCCCCGCAGTGAACCCGTGGGCGATCATCTGCATGACCGCGCCCTGAAGCGCGAGCAGGTTCCAGGCGAACACCCCCAGCAGCACGAAACCCAGATGGCTGATGCTGGAGTAGGCCACCAGCCGCTTCATGTCGGTCTGGGCGAACGCCAGCATGGCGCCGTACAGGATGCCGGCCACCCCCAGCGCCATCGCCACCGGGGCGAACCGGTGCGCCGCCTCGGGAAACAGGGGAACCACGAACCGGATCAGGCCGTAGGCACCGGTTTTCGCCATGGCCCCGGCCAGAATCACCGTGGCGCCGGTGGGCGCCGCCGTGTAGGCGTCGGGCAGCCAGGTATGGAAGGGAAGGCTGGGGAGTTTGACCGCAAAGGCCAGGAAGAAACCGAGCATGAGCCACATGGCCACCCGGGGCGCCATGTGGGTGCCCAGCAGTTGGAAGTAGTCGAAGGTGTATACGCCGGTGGCCTGATGATGGACGAACACCAGCCCCCGTATGGCGATCAGCATGAACAGGCTGCCGACCAGGGTGAACAGGAAGAACTTGACGGCGGCGTAGAT
>CAZNBB010000231.1:0-4012 GCA_964571225.1 uncultured Gammaproteobacteria bacterium | reverse complement strand
TTAGGGAAGGGGATTTGAGGTCGACGGTTCGGCAGCGGACGCTTCCCGGGTGCCGACCGTCACGTCCACCGGCATCCCGCTGGGCTGTTCCAGTGCGCGGCGCACATCCGCCCAGTCGAGGTTGTCGGCCGCCCGTCCGGGCACCCTGGCCACTTCCTGCTGCACCGCCTTGCGCACGGCAGCAAGGCGCTGGCTGACGGCTCCCTTGCTTCCCTTGCTCGGGTAGGCTTCCACATAGATCCGCCCGTTGTCCCAGCCCACCTGCTCGGGTTGATTGACGATCCGCACCGGCGTGCCCACCGGCACCATCTTGAACAGCTCCTTGATGTTGCGCGGATACAGCCGTATGCAGCCGTGCGAGACGCGCATGCCGACACCAAAAGGCTTGTTGGTGCCGTGGATCAGGTAGCCGGGCAGCCCCAGCTGCAACGCGAACAGACCCAGGGGATTGCCCGGTCCGCCCGGCACGACCGGGGGCAGCGGCGGTTCGCCCATCTGTTCGTGCTCCTTGCGTATGGAAGCGGGCGGCGTCCAGCTGGGATTCTTGATCTTGTCCACCACCCGGGTCGTGGCCACCGGTGTCTCCCAGTTCCCCCGACCGATGCTCACCGGAAAGGTAACCACCTTGCCCGGTTCCTTCGGCGTCGCCTTGGGGAAATAGAACAACCGCATCTCCGCCACGTTTACCACGATGCCGCTCCAGGGCTTGGGAAGGATGAATCGCGTCGGCACCACCACGCGGGTGCCGGCGCCCGGCAACCAGACATCCACGCCCGGATTGGCCATCCGGATCTCGTCGTAGCCCACGTCGTAGCGACGCGCAATATCCAGCAGCGTGTCCTGCTGGCGGGCGGTAACGATCTGCACGTGGCCCACCAGATCGTCGCCCGGGGGCGGCAGATCGAAGGTGGACGCGCTGGCCGACGGCGCGCCTCCCACAGCGCAGGCCATCGCCATGGCACCGCACGCAATGGCTGCCGCCGTCTGACGACGCAGCCGCTCAAAGATGACTGACCTCATGGAATCAACTGTCCTCACAACCCGATCGCGGGAATGCTCGACTGGCACGCGCGGGTCTGGAAATTCGTGGCAGGCACCCGCCGTCGGACAGGCGCCGAATGATGACCAATGTGACCGCCTCGGCCATGGCAAGGTTCAATCAGAGCGCGTCCGGCCCGGCTGCGCCGAGGCGAGCGGACCGGCGACTGCTCTCGTATCATACCAAAAGGCCGCGGGTCAGGAAGGGCCGCGTCGTGCCCGGCAACATCAGGGACCGCGGCATGGCGCCCGAGGCCCTGCGCCGGGCGGCGAACCGGCGGCGCCGAAGTCCGCCGGTGGCATCGACACTCCGACTGCGCTATGGTCACGCGGCGAAAAGGCGGCGGGCTCTGACCGCCGGCGCCCGCGGTGACCGGATTCACGCTCTCAGCGCACGAGCGGCCGCCGAAGAGCGCCCGCACAGTCCCCGACATCGGCCTGCTGCGGATTGCCCATCGCCCCACCCTTAGTACCGTACGGCACTGTGTCCCGAACATGCACATAGACCGATGGCTGAAACAGGCCGGCATTCAGGCGGCCCGTCCCTTGCGGGCCGCGGTGGCGCTGGGTACCGGCAGCGGATTGCTGCTGCTCGTGCAGGCCTGGCTGCTGGCCAGCGTCGTGAACGCCGTGGTCTTCGGCCAGCAGGCCTTGTCCGCCGTGCTGCCCTGGTTGTGGGCCCTGCTGGGGGTGTTCGCGACGCGGGCCGTCATCGCCTGGCTGGTGGAATGGATTTCCTTTCGCGCCGCGGCACGCATCAAAGTGAATATGCGCCGCCAGCTCATGGACCATGTGCTCGCCCTCGGCCCCGTGCACCTGATCGGGGAACGCAGCGGCGAGCTGGCCAACACCATCACCGACGGCGTGGAAGCATTGGAGGCCTATTACTCCCGCTACCTGCCCCAGCTGTCCCTGGCCGTGCTGGTACCGCTCGCCATCCTGGTGGTGGTGTTTCCCCTGGACTGGATATCGGGGCTGGTACTGCTGATAACGGCACCGGTCATCCCACTGATGATGATCCTCATCGGCAAGGGTGCCGAAGCACTCAATCAGCGTCAGTGGAGACAGCTCGCACGCCTCAGCGCCCACTTTCTCGACACGCTGCAGGGGCTCACGACTCTCAAGCTGTTCAATGCCAGCCGCCGTGAAGCCGCTGTCGTGGCCCGGCTGTCGGACGACTACCGCAGAAGCACCATGGCAGTGCTGCGCATTGCTTTTCTGTCGTCCCTGGCGCTGGAGTTTCTGGCTACCGTCAGTATCGCGTTGGTCGCGGTACTGATTGGCTTCAGGCTGCTGTGGGGCGAGCTCGGTTTCCAATCCGGGTTTCTGATTCTGCTGCTGGCGCCGGAGTTCTACCTTCCCCTGCGCGCCCTGGGTACCCACTACCACGCCCGCATGGACGCCATCGGCGCCGCCGAGCGCATGGTGGAACTGCTGGAGACCGCACCCGCACCGCGCGTGCATGGCGCCGAACCATTGCAGCTCACCGGTCCCCTGCACATACAGTTGAGCGACGTCAGGTTCGCCTACCGGTCCGACCGCCCGGCGCTGGACGGGATCTCCTTCGAGCTGAGCCACGGAGAGCGCATCGCGCTGGTAGGTCCGTCGGGCGCAGGCAAAACCACGGTGGTCAATGTGCTGCTGGGCTTCGTTGTCCCGTCGGCCGGAGAGGTGCTGATCAACGGCCGACCGTTGCACGAACTGGATCCGGACGACTGGCTCAGGCATGTCGCCTGGGTACCCCAGCAGCCGCGCCTCTTCCACGGCACGGTGATGGACAACATCCGCCTGGGAAAATCCGCCGCCGATGCGGATTCCGTACGTGAAGCGGCCCGCCTGGCACTGGCCGACGAGTTCATCGAAGCCCTGCCGCACGGCTACGAGACGGTGGTCGGCGAAGGCGGTCAAGGGCTGTCCGGCGGTCAGGTCCAACGACTCGCTCTCGCACGTGCCTTCCTGAAGAATGCGC
This sequence comes from uncultured Gammaproteobacteria bacterium, assembly GCA_964571225.1. Classification (GTDB taxonomy): domain Bacteria; phylum Pseudomonadota; class Gammaproteobacteria; order DATFLG01; family DATFLG01; genus DATFML01. The sequence continues at coordinate 1,005 of CAZNBB010000231.1, read as the reverse complement.
CTCTGGTGCTGTTGGACGAGCCCAGCGCCAACCTGGATATCGAAAGCGAACGCAAGCTCAACAAGGCTATCGCACGGCTGGCCAGAGACCGCACCACCATTACCATCGCCCATCGCCTGAATACCGTGCGCCAGGCGGACCGGATACTGGTGCTCGAACGGGGACGGCTGGTCGAGACAGGCTCCCATGGGGACCTGCTCGAGAACCACGGGCTGTACGGGCAGCTGGTGCACAGCTACGGGGCGGCGGAATGAAGACGCTGCTGCGGCTGACTCGCCTGTTTCTGCCCTACTGGCGTTGGATGAGCCTGGGCGCGTTGATCGCCCTGGTGGTGGTACTGGCCAACATGGCTTTGCTGGGCGTCGCCGGCTGGTTCATCGCCGCCATGGCGGCCGCCGGCGCTGCCGGCGCCACCATGAACTACTTCACGCCGGCGGCGGCCATCCGCGCCTTTGCCATCGCCCGCACGGGCGGCCGCTACCTGGAACGTCTGGTGACCCACGAGGCGACCCTGCGCTTTCTGTCCGGGCTGCGGGTGTGGTTCTACGAGCATGTAGAGCCTCTGGCCCCGGCCGGCCTGCAGCAGTACCGGGGCGGAGACCTGCTGAGCCGCATTGGCGCCGACATCGACGCCCTGGACAACCTGTATCTTCGCACCCTGGTACCGATGGCGGTGGCGAGCGCAACCGCGGTGCTCACTTTCGCCTTTCTGAGCCTGTACAGCGTCTCCATGGCGGCGATCGACCTGTTGTTCCTGGTGCTGGCGGGCGCTGCGGTGCCGTTGGTCGTCCAGAAGCTGGGAGCGGGCCCGGGAAGCCGGCTGATCGACACCGGCGCGCACCTGCGGGTGGCGGTGGTGGATGGGGTGCAGGGCATGGCCGAGTTGGTGGTGTACGGGGCGGCCAGGCACCACTTCGACGAGGCAGACCGGCTGAGCAGGGATCTCATCGAGGATCAGGACCGGATGGCCCGCCTGTCGGGCTTCTCGTCTGCCTTGCTGGGGCT
>CAZNBB010000230.1:0-4073 GCA_964571225.1 uncultured Gammaproteobacteria bacterium | reverse complement strand
CTGCTCGTTCATATCGACGTGGATGATGGTGCCCAAGGGCCCATGGCCGCCAGTTGGGCGATGCTCAAGCTCGCCGGCAACCAGGTCGGACTGGGCGCGTTGGACGACGAGTACCACGCGTTGTTCGTCGGCATCACCATGGGCGAGGTCGTGCCCTACGGCTGCTGGTACCTCAGCGGCGTGCTGATGGACAAGCCGCTGGTGCACTTGCGCCAGGACCTGGAATACCTGGGCATCGAGCGGTGCGCCGATGTCCACGAACCGGAAGACCATGCCGGTGCCCTGTGCGAGACCATGGCGTTGTTGTGCTCGCAGCCCGAGGAGTTCACCACGGACATGCAGCGTGAGTTCTTCGGCGCCCATATCGCGCCCTGGATGGCTCTGTTCTTCCGGGATCTGCAGAAGGCGCCGTCGGCCTGTTTCTACCAGGCGGTGGGCCGGCTGGGGGAGGCATTCATCGATTTGGAGCGGCAGTACCTGGCCATGCCGGACTAGGCCGGCAGGGCTGTCCGGGGCGACAGACGAGCAAGGGGAGAAGGGTCCATGAGTACCAAGGTGAACGTGTTTTACCGGTCCCGTCGTGCATTCCTGCGGGTGCTGGGTCTGGCGGGCGGCGCGGCAACGGTCCTGGCGTTCGGGCGGAGCATGGTGGCCGAAGATCCTGTGGACCACGGGGATGCGCCGGAGTCGGCAGCGCAGAGTACCGGCTATCACGTGACCGACCATATACGCACCTACTACGACAAGGCACGGTTCTGATGGCGGCGCGGGCCCGTCTTGCGACCCGTCCAGCCGGCAGGGAGATCGAGCGATGAAGCTTATCCGCAAACCAGATTCCATGACACCGGTGCAGGGCAGCCATAGTCCGGCCACCGGGGACGAGTCGGCTACCGGCGTCGACCGGCGTACGTTCCTGCGTCGTTCGGGCCTGACCCTGGGCGGAGCGGCGCTGGCCAATATGCTGCCCCTGGGGATGATGCGCAAGGCACGGGCGGTGGATATCACCCGCAAGGCCGGCGTGAAGATGGAGCACAAGCGCAGCATCTGCAGCCATTGCGCGGTGGGGTGCGGCGTCATCGCCGGCGTCCAGAACGGGGTCTGGACGGACCAGGAGCCGGACTTCGAGTCGCCGATCAACCTGGGGTCCCATTGCGCCAAGGGCGCGTCGGTGCGGGAAATCGGCTCCGGCGGCAAGCGCGTGCGCTACCCCATGAAGCTGACCGACGGCAAGTGGAAGCGCATCAGCTGGGATCAGGCCATCAACGAGATCGGCGACCAGCTGCTGAATATCCGCGAGAAATCGGGTCCGGACGCCGTTTTCTGGGCCGGTTCCTCCAAAGCCAGCAATGAAGGGTCCTATCTGCAACGCAAGTTCGCCGCCTTCTGGGGTACCAACAACATGGACCACCAGGCGCGCATCTGTCATTCCACTACGGTCGCGGGCGTCGCCAACACCTGGGGCTATGGGGCAATGACGAATTCCTTCAACGATATGCACAACAGCAAGGCGATGCTGTTCGTGGGCAGCAACGCGGCGGAGGCCCATCCGGTCGCCATGCAGCATATCCTGCGCGGCAAGGAAAATGGCGCCCAGATGATCGTGGTCGACCCGCGCTTCACTCGCACGGCGGCCCACGCGGACCAGTACATCCGGCTGCGGCCGGGCAGCGACGTGCCGTTCATGTGGGGCCTGCTGTGGCATATCTTCGAAAACGGCTGGGAGGACAAGGAATACATCCGCCAGCGCGTGTACGGCATGGACGAGATCCGCCAGGAAGTGAAGAAGTGGGACCCGAAGACGGTGCAGGACGTGACCGGTGTGCCCGAGGCGGACATGTACCAGTGCGCCAAGACCATGGCCGAGAACCGGCCGGGGACCATCGTCTGGTGCATGGGCGGCACCCAACATCATATCGGCAACAACAATACCCGCGCCTACTGTGTCTTCCAGCTGGCCCTGGGCAACATAGGTGTGTCCGGAGGCGGGGCAAACATCTTCCGCGGCCATGACAACGTGCAGGGAGCCACGGACATCGGGCCCAACTCGCACACGCTGCCGGGTTACTACGGTCTTTCCGAAGGGGCCTGGAAGCACTGGGCCCGGGTCTGGGACGTGGACTACGAGTGGTTGAAGGGCCGCTTCGACATGACCAAGAAGTACGATGCCGGCGGCGGCAAGCAGGCCTACACCATGAACATACCGGGCATTCCGGTATCGCGCTGGATCGACGGCATTCTGGTGGAGCAGGGCAACGTCCAGCAGAAAGACAACTTCCACGCCATCTTCTTCCAGGGCCACGCGGTGAACAGCCAGACCCGCGGCGTCGAGATGACCAAGGCGCTGGAAAAGGTCGACCTGGTGGTGGTGTCCGATCCCCACCCGACGGTGCTGGGGGTCATGGGCAACCGCAAGAACAATACTTACCTGCTGCCCACCTGCACCCAGTTCGAGACCTACGGTTCGGTCACCGCTTCGAACCGGACGATACAGTGGCGCGAACAGGTGATCGAGCCGCTGTTCGAATCCAAGCCGGACCACGAAATTCTGTATCTAATGGCCAAGAAGCTGGGCTTCGCGGATCAGATGTTCAAGCACATCAAGGTCACCAACAATCAACCGCTCATCGAGGACATCCTGCGGGAAGTCAACCGGGGCACCTGGACCATCGGCTACACCGGACAGAGCCCCGAACGCCTCAAGCTCCATGCCAAGCACCGCGGCACGTTCAATACCACCACCCTGCGTGCCGAAGGCGGTCCGGTGGACGGCGACTACTACGGCCTGCCGTGGCCCTGCTGGGGTACGCCGGAACTCAAGCATCCGGGCACGCCGATTCTCTACGACCCGAGCCAGCCGGTGGCGGATGGGGGACTGACGTTCCGCGCCCGCTTCGGCGTGGAGCACAACGGCGTGAGCCTGCTGGCGGACGGCGTCTACAGCAAGGGGTCCGACATCAAGGACGGCTATCCGGAGTTCACCGCCGACATGCTCAAGCAACTGGGTTGGTGGGACGAGCTGACCCCGGACGAACAGAAGCAGGCCGCGGGCCGCAACTGGAAGACGGACCTGTCCGGCGGCATACAGCGGGTCGCCATCAAGCACGGCTGCGCACCGTTCGGCAACGCCAAGGCGCGCACCGTGGTGTGGCAGTTCCCCGACCCGGTGCCCGTGCACCGCGAGCCCCTGTACACCGGACGCTACGATCTGGTGAGCAAGTATCCCACCTACGAGGACCACAAGGCGCTGTGGCGGCTTCCTACCTTGTACGCCTCGGTGCAGGCCAAGGATTACTCCAAGGAATACCCGTTGGTGTTCATCAGCGGCCGCATCGTGGAGTACGAGGGCGGTGGCGAGGAAACCCGCTCCAACAAGTGGCTGGCGGAGTTGCAGCCGTACATGTACGTGGAGATCAATCCAGCCGACGCCAACGACCGGGGCATCAGGGACGGGGACTGGGTATGGCTGGACGGTCCGGGCAGGGACACCAACAACCCGGGGCCGGCGGTACCGTCGCATATCAAGGTCAAGGCCATGGTGACACCCCGGGTGGGCCGGGGGGTGATCTGGACGCCCTTCCACTTCGGTGGCTGGTACGAAGGCCAGGACCTGCTGGATCGCTATCCGAAGGACACCGCGCCCTACGTTCGTGGCGAAGCCTGCAATACGGCCACCACCTACGGCTATGACCCGGTGACCCAGATGCAGGAGACCAAGGCGACTCTGTGCCAGATCAAACGGGCCTGAGAGGAGTAGACACCATGGCACGAATGAAATTTCTCTGCGACGCCGAGCGCTGCATCGAATGCAACGGGTGCACGGTGGCTTGCAAGAATGCCAACGAGGTACCGTGGGGCGTGAACCGCCGCCGGGTCATCACCCTGAAGGACGGCGAGCCCGGCGAGAAGTCCATCTCGGTGGCGTGCATGCACTGTACCGACGCGCCCTGTGCGGCGGTGTGCCCGGTGGACTGCTTCTACACCACCGCCGACGGTATCGTGCTGCACGACAAGGACCTGTGCATCGGCTGCGGCTACTGTTTCTACGCCTGCCCGTTCGGTGCACCTCAGTATCC
>CAZNBB010000229.1:0-4096 GCA_964571225.1 uncultured Gammaproteobacteria bacterium | reverse complement strand
AGGAGCGATGGCTCCTTTCATTCGGAAGAAGCTCTCGAAGCCATCAATTTACAGAGGATAGGGGACGCAACCATTGAGGTTGGCCGGGCCGCAGCTGGCGACGTTGAAGACCCCTCGCCGTTCGACATGCCCGGCTCGAAGACGGGCACGAGGGAGGTATCGTTCCACGCTCTCCGTTTGCATGTGTCGGTGTCGGCGCGCGGACGGTGGCTGCGGCCACGTCGACATCAGCGCCCCGCGGCGGTTCGGGTGCGCCGGGCTATGGCGTCGATCGAGACCGCAGCCAGCAGGATGGCGCCCTCGACCATGTACTTGACCTCGGGCGGTTGCGCCATCAGGTCGAGCCCGTTCGAAACGCTGCCGATCACGAGCGCTCCCAGTAGCGCCGACCAGGCGCTGCCGCGGCCGCCAAACAGACTGGTGCCGCCTATGACCGCGGCCGCGATCACCTCCAACAGGAAGGTCCCTCCGCCGGTCTGGGTGCTCGCCGCCGACAAACGGGAGACGAAGATGATGCCGCCGGCTGCCGCCATCAGCCCCGAGAGCGCGAAGACGGTGATCCGTATGCGGGTGACGTTGATACCCGCGCGCCGAGCGGCCTCCGCGCTGCCCCCGACCGCGAAGACGTACCTTCCGAAGCGGGTGCGTGTGGTCACGAAGGCGAACAGGATGACGAAGCCGAAGAAGATGACGCCGGCGGTGGGAACCCCTTTGAATCGGTTGAGCAGTTCGACCGCTGCACTGGCGAGGACGAGGATCAGCGCGCTTCGGGCGATCACGGTGAAGCGGGGAGCGACCGATAGGCCGGCCCGCGCCCGGGCTGCGTGCTGGCTCCAAGAGTTCACGATATAGGCGGCCGCTATTCCTAGCGCTACGATCCAGCCCCACGCCGGCGGAAGGGACGACTGCGCGATCTTCTCGATGTGCGGTTCGAATACGTTGACCGTGCCAGTCGGTCCGAGCACGCGAAGCTGAACGCCTAGCCAGGCCAGGAAACCGGCGAGCGTAACGACGAAAGACGGCACGCCGACGAGTGCAGACCACGCACCCTGGAAGGTGCCGATAGCGGCCCCGGTGAGGAGGGTCGCCAGGATCGCGAGCCACCACGGTACGCCATGGTTGACGATCAACACACCCAGCAACGCTGAACACAAGCCGCTCACCGACCCCACGGCCAGGTCGATCTCGCCGAGGAGGAGCACCAGGACGGACCCTACCGCGACCGAGCCGGTCGCCGCGATCTGGACGATGAGGTTGGAGATATTGCGGGAGGACAGAAAGACGGGGACCTGCGTCTCGAAGTAGATCGCGATGACGATCAGGCCGAAGACGACCGGCAGGGCGCCGAGCTCGCCGTGGCGCCAGCGCTGGATGCTGGCGCCAAGAAGCCTTCCTCGAATGCTTTTGGCCGCTTGCTTCGAGCTCGCTTCTCCAGGCCGCCCACCATCTCCGGCATCTCCCGGCCTCATTGGCCGTCGTCCATGCGGGCCCCCGTTATCGCGGCGACAACGGCCTCGGGCGTGGTGTTCTCACGCGCGAAGGTCGCCACGCGGCGGCCGAGTCGAAGCACGACGATGCGATCAGCCACCGAGAACACTTCCTGCAGGTTGTGCGAGATCACGACGATGCCGAGTCCGCGCTCGCGCAACTCCCGCACCAGGGCAAGGACCTGCTCCGTTTGCACGACACCGAGCGCGGCAGTCGGCTCGTCGAGGATGACCACTTTGGAGCCCCACATCGCGGCCCGCGAGATCGCTACCGCCTGACGCTGGCCGCCCGACAGCGAAGCGACCCGCTCGCGCACGTTCGAGATCGTCGTCACGTTGAGCGTCTCCAGCATATCGAGCGAGCGCCTCTCCATCTCGACCTCCGAGAGGGTCTCCAACACCGGCCGAAGCCTATGCGACATCGTCTCGCGGCCAAGGAACATGTTCTGCACGACGTCGAGGTTGTCGCAAAGGGCAAGGTCCTGGTATACGGTCTCGATCCCGAGGCGGGTCGCCTCGCTCGGGGCGTGGATGTGGACCTCGGTGCCCTGGAAGTAGAGCTTGCCATCGTCGGGAGGGTGAGTGCCTGCGATGCACTTGATGAGGGTCGATTTGCCTGCGCCGTTGTCGCCTACCAGAGCCACGACCTCCCCGGCGTACACCTCGAAGTCAACGCTCTTCAGTGCCTCGACCGCACCGAAGCGCTTCGAGATGCCCTTTGCCTCGAGGATCGGCCTCTCAACGTGGGGGGCGGCGCCTGCACCGCCCCCCACAACATTCCTCGACCGATCGTCCACCACTGTCGCCCTACTGAAGGTACTGCTTGACGGAGTCGGGAAGCCCGCTCAACAGCTTGTCCAGACCACCGAATTGGCTCTCGACCCAACCATTGCTCACCAGCGTCTTGACGTTGCTCTGATCGATCGGCACGACCTTGAGCATGACCGAGGGCACATCGACCTGGCCGTTGTTGACGGTGCCGTTGATGTTCGAAGGCGTTTCCCCGTTCAGGATCGCGGCCGCGATCTCAGCGGCTGCCGGCGCCTGCAGGCGGAAGTCCTTGAACACCGTGACGCCTTGGTAGCCGAGGAGGACGTTCTGTACCCCCTCGAGCGAGGCATCCTGGCCGGTCGTCTTCACTTTGCCCGCCAGCCCCTGCGCCTTGAGTGCGGCGATGATGCCGCCTGACATGCCGTCGTTCGCCGACACCACACCATCGACCTCATTGTTCGCCCTGGTGAGTATCTGCTCCATCTCGTTCTGAGCCTTGGTGGGATCCCAACCGGGCGTCCACTGCTCGGCGACGAGGACGCGCGCACCCGTCTTGAAGAGAGGATCGAGCACGGCGTGGATGCCCTGGTTTACGAGGTGGGCGTTGTCGTCCGTGGGCGAGCCATCGATGATCACCAGGCGCGCGCCCTGAGTGGTGTGGTCGACCATCCACTGAGCCTCGGCCTTGCCGACCGAGACGCTATCGAACGAGACATAGTATGCGAGCGGGGAGTTGCGTATCAGCCGATCGTAGGCGATGACCGGCACGTTCTCAGCGTCCGCCGCCTTGACGATGACCGCCGCTGCCTTCTGGTCGACGGCCGCGATGACCAGTACTTTTGCTCCCTTTGTCAGCTCGGCCTCGGCCTGCGACTGCTGGGTGCTAGCGCTGTTGAGGGCATTGAGGACGTCGATCTGCACTCCGGGCACCAGCTTGTCGAGCGCCTGCTTGAAGATTGGCGCGTCCGATCCCTCCCATCGCGGCGTGACGTTCTCTGGCAGGAGGAAGGCGACCAACGGATCGGCCGCAAACGCGCCCGATAGACCGAACGCCACCGTCGCAAGCGCGGCCAGAGCGATTATCGTTACTCTTCTCATCATGCACCTCCTACACGACAAAGATGGATGAGCACCCCCTTGCAAATCCATGTCAACAGAATCAAACCCAGGCTCTCCCATCGCACCTGAGCGTCTCTACCGGAAGGAGTTGCGCTGGGCAGCCGAGTCGGGGGCGTTTAGCGGTACGTCGCGGACCCCATGCGGCCAACGAGCGCCAACATCGTGGCCACCGGGAATCCGAGGCGCCTCGCGGGAACGACTTGAAGTCCTCCCTTCGCAGGCACAGCACCCGACAGCGATACCGACTGCAACAGCACAATCGTAGCGCGGATGCTGCGGTCACCGATGAATGAAATGGGCCAAACCGTACAAATTCCGTTGGATGGTCAGCGCTGCAGACCTGAGGCCCATTACGACTGGCGAGCACCTTGCGCGCCAGATCGGTATGCCAACTGGGACACGTCCTGACGAGAAAACCCGAGTGCGCCCCCAAGGCATCATGGTGACCGCCTTCTTCATCAAGGACGCGCTCGTGTTTCGTTCCGCGATTGGGAACTGAGGTCGGGCCGTGCAGATTGCCAGGAGTGCGCTCGGAGGATGCTCCAACGGCTTGAAGTGTGCTGGAAAGAGTGTGCGGCGCGCCAGCCCCGCGTATTCACAGCGTCAGGTCATCGAGTGACGCGATGCCTGCATCTTGTAGGAAGTGACCGGTGGACCCCATGTGCCGGACAGCCCGGCTTGGTTTCTTGAGTGCGCTCACGAGCTCAGCGGTGCGCTGA
>CAZNBB010000228.1:0-4097 GCA_964571225.1 uncultured Gammaproteobacteria bacterium | reverse complement strand
ATCATTGCCCTTGCTGAACGCTCCGCAATCGCTTCTTTGGAATCTGGTCTACGGTTCGCTCCATTTGTTGGTACGGAAACCTTCTCGTTGGCGATCGACAACATAGACTCCATAGCCGATGCCATCACTACCAATGTCGCCCGGCGTTGCCAGCGGCAGTCTTACCGAGGGGCGTTAGCTGCCGCGCAAAGTCATCTCGAGGCGGTTGATCCCACTCCACCGCCGATTAGACACTACCTGGACCGCCTGCTTGATCAAGCGCCTATTGGCGTAATCAACGTCCATTCTGATGGCACAATACGAGACCTCAACCGCTGCGCAGTCGAGATACTTGGCGTGACTCCGGAAACCTATACCGGCACGTCACTAGCCAACTATTTTCCACTATATGAGCGTAGCCGCATCCGCGCCTTCTGCCACGTCTTTGTGCAGACCGGGCGTTCCCATCCCACGGAGATCTTCGAAATCACGTTCGCTCACAAGCCGAAACGGTTCTTAGAGATTACTGGGTCCACATTCATCGAGCATATGGACGAAATAGGAACCACTTTAATTCTGCAGGACGTCACAGCACGTGTTACCGCCGAGGCCGAGCGACGCCGGGTCGAGGCCGCCTTGTCGAAAAGCCAACAGCAATACCGTGGCCTTGTCGAGACAATGACCGAGGCTGTCGCTAGATCGAACGAGCAACATGTACTCACGTACGTCAATCAACGTTTCTGCGACATGGTGGGGGCTGATCCCGAGACCGTTATTGGCCGGTCTCTGCTCGACTTCGTGGCCTCCGAGCATCGTGAACTTGTCGAGACAAACATGAATTCGCTTCGCGATCGGGAAATCGTGCGCTTTGACAATGCTTGGAGCACTAGCCACGGCCAGTATACTTACACGCTAACATCATTTCGCCGGATTGTTGACCACAACGGACTGATAGAGGGTTCTTTAGGCGTATTCACGGATATCAGTGAGCGTAGACGCGCTGAAACCGCCCTTGCTGAAAGCGAAAAACAACTGCGCCTAATCACAGACGCGGTACCGCAATTGATTGCGTACCTAGACAGCGATGAAAGGTTTGTCTTTACCAACAAAGCGTATGAAGAATGGTTTCATTTGCCGAGAGCCGCAATTAACGGACACCGATTGGCCGATATCATTGGCAACGATGCCTATATGTATTCCATACCTCATCTCACACGCGCGCGAACCGGCACACGCGTACAAGTGGAATGCCGCTTGACCTATAAGGGAGCCGGCACCCGCTACGTCCGAGTAAACTATATTCCGGATCTAGACCACAACAAAGCATTTCGTGGATTTTTCCTGATCGTCGGCGACTTGACGGAGCTTAAGCGGGTGGAGGAGGTAGAGAGGCAGCATCTTCTCACACTCTGCCATGCGTCGCGGCTCATGCTCCTTGGCGAAATGAGTAGCCAAATCTCTCACGAGCTAGCACAACCTATTGCGTCCATCGCCACTCACAGTAACGCCTGCGTAAGGTTGTTCGAATCTGGCCGAGTTGGTGATACTGCGGTTCGAGATTCCCTCGATGACATCGCTCAGCAGGCTAAACGGGCCGGGGATATAATGACTCGGTTGAGGGGATTTGTCCGCAAAGAACTAGCACCCAGTGAAGTGGATATTGATACCCTCATTGATGGGGTATTAAGGTTTGCTGATGGCGAATTACAACAGCATGGTGTCTCGGTGGTCACGCACGTCAGCGAAGATCTCCCGCCATTATCAGTCGATCGCATTCTGATTGAGCAGGTTTTGATGAATCTGGTGATGAACGCCGTGGAGGCCATGCATTCGATTCCGTCCGGACAACGTCGTCTTTGGATAAACGCAGACAAAGGCGACGACGGTGACGTTGAGCATGTGGCACTTTCCGTGGTGGATACTGGCCCCGGACTTTCCGAAGAGGCGCGCGCGCGAGTTTTCGAACCATTCTATACCACTAAGCCCCAAGGGGTTGGACTTGGACTAGGGCTGGTCATCACGGCGTCGATTGTGGAGCTTCATGGTGGGCGAATTTGGCTAGACTCAGAGTTAGGCAACGGCACAACCGTCCATTTTACTCTTCCATATACCGATTGATTTCAATACCTGCAATGGATCATCCGACTGCCAACACGTCGAAGAGCAATTTTCCCGTGTACATCGTTGATGACGAGGCAACGATGCGTCGATCATTGGCGACATTAATGCATTCGGCTGGCATTCATGCTACCTCCTTTAGCTCCGCTGCTGAGTTCCTCGAACACATGGCGGACCTAAACCCGGGTTGCGTTCTACTCGACTTGTATATGCCAGATATCACCGGTCAAGAACTACAAGGCAGACTTGCACGGGAAGGCTTTGACTGGCCCGTTATCGTTATTACCGGACATGGGGACATTTCGACCGCGGTCAGTTCGATGAAACAAGGGGCATTTGACTTCATCGAAAAGCCCTTCGATCCAAACACCTTACTCCAGCGAATCGAGGATAGCCGCCTGTACTATCTCGATAGTCGAGCCACTACAACTGAGGCCGCCATGGCGGCCGAGCGGGTCGGCGAGTTGACAGACAGAGAACTCGAAGTGCTCGACGGTTTTGTTGCTGGCTTGCGGAACAAACAGGTGGGGGCAGCACTAAATATAAGCACGCGCACTGTCGAGTTCCATAGAAAGAATATATTTCAAAAGCTGCATGCCCGTAGCGTCTCCGACGCTGTTCGTCTAGCGGTATTGGCAGGTCGAGCACGAAATCGAAACCCATAGCTTTATATACCGCACACGAGAATGGTCTCGCTAGCGACTCTAGCCCGGCGCCTGTTTGCCCGCGGTGGACCGAGGGCCGCCGGATAGGCGCCACTCTTGGTGGGCTTATAAGTCCGCGGGCATACAGGTGCTCGAGGCACACTAAGATCCTGAACGACGGGCAGCGGCGGATGCCCAAGTGCTTCACGGAAATTCCGAGGCACAGCACGCGGTGATTGGTACAGGGCGTTACATGCAACCATAGCGCTTCTTCAGAGTGCTCTGGGCCGCAGACAGTTGCCTCCACCGTGATTCCGCGGATACGTGTGGAGCCGACGGACCGCATACCAAATCATCCGCGCAAGCTGTGTGGTGGAAGCGCACGCCAACCGTCACACGATAGACTCTTCGACGGCTAGCTGGGCGCCCGTCAGTGCCTAACGTCACGTGAACACCCGTGCAAGCCGGTACTCCCGCTCGGGATACAGACGGTTGCATGAAGACGTCGCCGCAACAATAGGGTATACACGTGGGATAGATTGGCTCCCGGTCCGGTCCCGGTAGCCTGCTCCCCGTTTTGACTACCACGGCCTTCTTAGTAAAGTCTGCTATCAGGCCTATGCGGTCGGAAAGGGATCCGCTACCAGCAGTCCGCTATTGGCCGACTACGGAATGTTTTCAAATCTTCCGGTGTCTACGTTCTTCCACAAAGCGTTCTGGCTTTGCGAGATCGAGGTCAATGTCGACCTTTGCTAACTCCTCATATTTCACGCCAATGGAAAAACCTTGCCCATAGTCATCTCCGACTGTCTGTTCAGCGTGCCCCGTCAGCGCTTGATGGATATCGCGAGGAATGCGGGCGTTGCGACAAAGATCCTTGAACGTGTGCCTGAAGCTATGGAACGTCACACTGCGGGGCATTCCCAACTTGTTGTGGATGTATGGATTGAACCATTTCCCGAAGACGTCGCTGGCTTGACCTTTCTTGGAACGCGTTCGCAGCAGAGGCCATAGGGAGGTATGACCCGCGTGCTTCACTGCATCGCAGTAGTCCAGGAAACCCAGGGCGATAAGCGTAGGATGCAGCGGAACGTCACGGACACTGGAGCTGGTCTTGGCTCGCTTGATGCTGAAGTACGGTACCGGGTTGCGGTGTATATCGGCAACCGTGAGGCGAATGATTTCGTCGAGCCGGGCTCCGGAGAAAAGACCGAGCAGCGCCACCCACAGGCGCGTGTGGTAGCCGCCGCCACCTTTAGTCCGGAGTCCGTAGAGCCCATCATTGGAAAAAAGCTGTTCGAGTTGCGGCCGCGTGAAAGGCATACGCGCGTCGGGGTCTGCAATTCCCTCGCGGGC
>CAZNBB010000227.1:0-4139 GCA_964571225.1 uncultured Gammaproteobacteria bacterium | reverse complement strand
CTTGAGCTTGGTGGGCAGCAGCTCGTCGAGCTTCTGGCTCAGCCACTGGTCCATCTGGCCGTTGCCCTGCATCTCTTCGCCTGACGTCGACATTGGTTTTTCCTCCTCCGACCGCGTTGTTGAACTCTCTCACGATGGCTCTTCCGCCGGTGGCGGAGAGCATCACCTAGGCCCCAAAACATTGGTGTTTTGGTGGCCGCCTACCCGGGCCTCCACTGCGCCTCTCTCCGGCGGCCAAGCCACCGAACGGTCACTATAATGATTATGTATAGCGACATAAACCCAAAATTTATTATATTCACGGATACTGAAATCGTCAACGCGAGCACGGGTACGCGCGTTGACCGACGGTCACGGAGAGCCCGGCGGCGAATTCAGGCGGCAAGGCCGCCGCAATGCGCCCGGTTGCAGGGCGGCGGCGGCTGTCACGTCCGTCCTAGGAAGCGCTACCCGGTGCCGCGGCCGGCTGCGGTTGCGCACTCATGATCTGATCCATGAGCCGAAGGCCGGCGAACGCATCTTTGGCGTAGTGCACCTTCTGCGGGTCGGTATAGGCCCGGCTGCAGTCCTCTTCCACGTAGCGACGGGTGAGCGCGGCGCCGCCCAGCAGCACTTCCATGGCGACGCCTTCCTTGCGCATCTCCTCCAGGTTCTCGCGCATGATCACGGTGGATTTCACCAGCAGGCCCGACATGCCGATGGCGTCGGCGCGGTGCTCCCGCGCCGCCTCCACGATATTGGTCAGGGGCTGCTTGATGCCGAGGTTGACCACCTTGTAGCCGTTGTTGGTGAGGATGATGTCCACCAGGTTCTTGCCGATGTCGTGGACGTCGCCCTTCACGGTGGCCAGCACGATGGTGCCCTTTTCCTGGCCCTCCACCTTCTCCATGTGCGGCTCCAGGTAGGCCACCGCCGCCTTCATGGTTTCCGCCGATTGCAGCACGAACGGCAACTGCATCTCGCCTGCACCGAACAGCTCGCCCACCACCTTCATGCCGTTGAGCAGGAAAGTGTTGATGATTTCCAGCGGCGGATACTTCTCCATGGCGCGTTCCAGATCCGCTTCCAGTCCCTGACGCTCGCCGTCGATGATGCGCCGCTCGAGCGCTTCCTCCACGGTGGCCGGCGCCTCCCTCTTTACCGTGACCGCTTCCACGTCCTTGAACAGATCCACGAACCGCAGCAGCGGGTCGGCACCGTCACGCCAGTTGTTGAAGATCAGATCCTCCGCGGCCTGCCGGTGGGCCTCGTCGATCTTGTGCAGCGGCACGATCTTGGACACGTGAATGATGGCCGCGGTCATGCCGCGCTGCTGGGCATGGTGCAGGAACACCGAGTTCAGCACGTGGCGGGCGGCCGCCTTCAGGCCGAAGGAAATGTTGGACAGCCCCAACAGGATCTGGCACTCGGGAAATTCCCTGCTCAGCCGCTCGATGGCGTCCAGGGTGTTTTTGCCATGGTTGCGGTCGGCCTCCACGCCGGTACAGATGGTGAAGGTCAGCGGATCGAACATCAGGTCATGGGGCGCCAGGCCGTGCTGATTGACGGCGAAGTCGTACAACCGGTGGGCGATGCGCAGCTTGTCATCCACCTCCTTGGCCATGCCGTCCTCATCGATGGTCAGCGCAATGAGACCGGTGCCGAACTTCTTGGCGAGCTCCAGAACCTTGCGGGGCTTGTCCTCGCCGTCCTCGAAGTTGATGGAGTTGATGATGCTCTTGCCGCCCAGCAGCCGCACGGCGGTCTCCAGCACCGGCAGCTCGGTGGAGTCGATCACCAGCGGGACGGTGACCTGGCCGCGGTAACGGGTGAGCACCTCGGTCATGTCGGTGGCCTCGGGGCGACCCACGTAGGCCACGCACACGTCGAGGGCGTGGGAGCCCTCCTTGACCTGCTCGCGACCGATGGACGTCAACGCATCCCAGTTCTCTTCGGCCAGCAGTTCCCTGAACTTCTTGGAGCCGTTGGCGTTGGAGCGCTCGCCGATGGCGAACACCGCATTCTCCTGGCGCAGGGCCACCGAGCTGTACAGGGAGCTCACCGCCGGGGTCAGGGTCACGTCGCGGCGCTTGGGCGCCTTGTCGGCACGGGCGTCGAGCATGCGACGCAGCTCGGCGATATGCTCCGGAGTGGTTCCGCAGCAGCCGCCGATCAGGTTCACCCCATCTTCCTCGACGAAGCGCGCCTGCCACTGGGCCAGCTCGGCCGGCAGCAGGGGGTATTCGGTCTGCCCGTCCACCAGCATGGGCAGCCCGGCGTTGGGCATGACCGAAATCAGGCCCGGCCAGTTCTCGCCCAGGTACTGCACATGCTCGGCCATCTCGGCCGGCCCGGTGGCGCAGTTCAGGCCGATGGCATCCACATCCATGGCCGCCAGGCTGGTCACCGCGCAGGAGATGTCCGAGCCCACCAGCATGGTGCCGGTGGTCTCGATGGTGACCTGGGCGATGATCGGCAGTTCCTCGCGGCCTCTCTCCCGGCGGGCGATACGACAGCCGTTGATGGCGGCCTTCATGGTCAACAGGTCCTGGTTGGTCTCCAGCAGCAGGGCAT
Organism: uncultured Gammaproteobacteria bacterium; assembly: GCA_964571225.1. Classification (GTDB taxonomy): domain Bacteria; phylum Pseudomonadota; class Gammaproteobacteria; order DATFLG01; family DATFLG01; genus DATFML01. The sequence continues at coordinate 1,586 of CAZNBB010000227.1, read as the reverse complement.
CCACGCCGCCGTCCACCAGCCCCCGGGCCTGTTCGGCATAGGAGTCCTCGAGGGTGTCGTAGTCGATGTGCCCCAGGCTGGGCAGCTTGGTGCCCGGCCCCATGGATCCCAGCACGAATCGGGGCCACTCGGGTGTGGAAAGCTCGTCGGCGGCCTGGCGCGCAAGCTCGGCGGCGCGCCGGCTGAGCTCGTAGGTCTTCTCCACCAGGTCGAACTCGGCGAACACCACCTTGTTGGAGCCGAAGCTGTTGGTCTCGACACAGTCGGCGCCGGCCTCCAGGTAGGCCTTGTGCATGCCGATCACGAAATCCGGGCGGGTCTCGCACAGAATTTCCGAGCAGTTCTCCAGGCCCAGAAAGTCTTTCTCCAGGTCCCAGTCTTCCGCTTGAATGAGAGTGCCGGTGCCGCCGTCGCAGAGCAGCACCCGTTCGCGCAGTCGATCGATGAACGTCATAATTCTGCTCAACTAGTCATGGAAATGGGGGTAAAGCGAGTGGCAGACCATACCTGATTCACCCACTCCAGATCAAAACGGTCGCCCGCCGGAGAACGGGGACGGCCACTGCAACCCCTCGAACAACGTATGGTTTTTGGGCGGCCGAGCGCTTCGCGGGGCAGCCGCCCAGGGCGCGCTGTCTGTTCAGCACTGCTCCCAGGGCAGACCGTGGAAGCGCCAGCCCCCCACCGTGCTGCGATGGTGGTGGTCGTCCAGCTCGCCCTCGAAACCCTCCAGCACGTTGTAGACCTCGCGCAGTCCCTCACTCACCAGCAGGTTGCCGGCTTCCAGAGAGCGCTTGCCGCTGCGACAGATCAGCACCGCCGGTGCGCATTCGTTTTCGTCCGCACAGCTGACGCCTCCCAGCAGCACCATGCGGACCTGGGCGACGAAGTGGGGGTTCACCTTCCAGTCCGGCTCGTCGATCCACGGCACATGGACAGCGCCCTTGGGGTGGCCGACGAACAGGTACTCCATATTCGAGCGTACGTCGATGAGCACGGCCCGGGGATTGGATTCGATCAGCTCCCAGGCCTGGTGAGGCGTGAGACTGCGCACGCCGAGTGGCTGCGCCGACATGTTGGTCCTCCGTTGGCGAGTATCAAGGCTCGATGCCTAGGGGTACGTTGAAAGTATAGCGCCGCGGCGGACGCCGCTTGCCAGCCGGCGGGGTCGCCGGTAACGTTGATCGGATGACCGTCTCACCCCCCAAGGCACTGCTGCGCCCGGTCGGCCGGGCCATCGCCGACTACGACATGATACGTGCCGGCGACCGTATCCTGCTCGGCTTGTCCGGCGGCAAGGACTCCCTGAGCCTGCTGCACGTGCTCGGGCACCTGCAGCGCCATGCGCCGGTGCGCTTCGAAGTGGGCGTGGTAACGGTGGACCCCATGGTGGAAGGCTTCGATCCGTCGCCGCTCAAAGCCTATGTCACGAACCTGGGCATGCCCTATTTCTTCGAGCGCCAGCCCATCATGGAACAGGCCCTGGAACACATGGGCAACGACTCGTACTGCAGCTGGTGCGCGCGCATGAAGCGCGGCGTCATGTACAGCACCGCCCGCCGCGAAGGCTACAACGTGCTGGCCCT
>CAZNBB010000226.1:0-4169 GCA_964571225.1 uncultured Gammaproteobacteria bacterium | reverse complement strand
TCCCGGTCGGGCAGGGCGTTGTGTTGGGCTTCGCGGGGCTCAGCCCAACCTACGGTTTGCCGGTTGAAGGGGGCGGAGACCACCGGGAATCAGTCCTCGTCCTGATTGTCTCCGACCCCTTTCGCGGTCGCCCTACCTGCCGATGGAGAAGAAGAAGCAGGAGCCGCCCTGGGGATCGCAGAAGCGGAACATCAGGTGACCGTCCTGGCGATAGTAGCGTCCGTGTCTGAAGCGTTCGCGGTGCTCCCGGCGATAGGCCTCCCAGCTGTTCCAGGACCGCCAGTGGCCGCGATAGGCGTAATCGTGGTCGCCGTGCCGGTAGCGATCGTAATGCCGGTGCTGGTTGTAGGGGCCTGGGCGATAGCCGTGTTGGCCGCGGTAGTCCTGATGTCTGCGGAAGTCCCGATCCCGGCGGTCGTCTTGATGCCTGCGGTAGTCCTGGCGCCCGCGGTGGTCTTGTTGCGCGCGGTAGTCCTGCTGCTCGCGGCTGTCTTGGTGCCCCCGGTAGTGGTCGTCCGCGTATGACGGCGCGGCCATGGCCAGCGATCCCAAAAGCGAAAACAGCAATATCGTGGTTCGTTTCATCTCAATGACCTCCAGATCGAAACCCAAGGCTGACGCTGACAGAGTATAGGGCCCAATCCTGAACGCCTCCTGAACCAAGGGGGATGACCGGGCACGGACCACGATTTCACGTCGCTAGGGCGCGCCTGTTGCCCGATATCCTCTATTCCGTGGCGTGTTTCGGAAGTCGGTGCCAGCCCAACCCACGAGGCGGCGCATTCTGCGAGGGGGGCAACCTGGAGGTGGGTGCCGCATGCGTAGGTTGGGCTGACGGAGGAAGCCCAACGGGGTGCGGTGTCGCTTGGGGGTGGGTTGTGGTTGTTGGGCTTCGCTGGGCTCAGCCCAACCTACGGGGCTAACCAACCTGCGCGGCGGCGCTGGCTGACGATTGCGGGACGACGAAAGGGGACAAATTTATCTTCTTGTCGAGTGTCTCGCCGCCGGCGTGAGACGACTGCCCGCAAACCGCTGTTCGGTGGCGTGCTTCCAGCCCAACACATAGGGATCCAGCACCCAATAGCGATGGTGGCGCTCGATCAGATCGATCTTGCGGGCATAGTCGCCTGGATATTTCCGGTTGCGATAGTTTTCCTCGGCGACCTTGATCACGTGTGAATGCAGGTCCACGGCGGTGATCACCGCCACGTGGCCCGTGCCCAGGTAGGCTCTGGCATAGATGAGCAGGTCCCCGACCGAGGGCGGACGGGGCGATCCATTGGGGTCATTCTGCAGGGGAATGGTGCCCTTGTGGTCCACCCGCTGCAGATGATGGATCTTGGTCCAGATGTCGGCTGCCACGTCCACATCCGCGAACACCGCGTCTTTGTGCTTCAACAGCCATCGGCGGGCGTACTCCACGCACTGCCACTTGATGCCCGTGTAGACCCCGTCGGCCTTGACCGGCTTGAGATCGACGCACTTGGCGCTGCAGTTGGAGTAGGCAGGCACGCCGTCCGCCACTCCGAGGAACGTTCCGAACGGGGTGACGCAGTGGCTGTGGCAGGCGGCGGGGAGCTTGCTGGCGGCCGCTGTGGGCAGGGTCGCGGCCGGGGCCTGACACGCCATGAACAGGGCTGTGGCCAGAATGCACAGGACCCGGGCGCCGAGAGCGAATGGAGACCTTTTCATTGCGGTGCAGCCGCCGGAAATCGGGGACAGACCACGATTTTTCGGGGACGCGCCAAGCAATTTCGCCTTACTGCTCGAAAATCGTGGTCTGTCCCCAATTTCGCTCAATTTCGCTAGTCCGACAATGTCGACGGATGAGGGGTGTGATTGAAGGTGTATTCCCCGATGATGCGCTCGCCCTGGTTGTCGACGGCAAGCAGCTGCACGCGCAGGGAGGAGGCCGGCATGGCGCGCAGGGCGTCGATGCTTGGGGAGACCACCACGACGCCGCTGTCGGCGACGAACGGGATGTCCTCCTGGCGCTGGTCGGCATCGGTGAAACTGAACCGGGTCACCATGTCGATGCGTTGCACCCCGGTCAGCGGCGCCTCCAGGCGTCCCACCACGAAATCGTCCTCGGCGGTCACGGTGCAGTTCACCGATCCGTTCGGCGTCAGGCGATACTCGCGCACCTGGCGGCCTTCCTCCCGCAGCCGGCTCACGAACCCGTCATCGACGACCATGTTCACGCTGCTGCGCCGGGCCAGGTCGCGGATTCCCCGTGCCAGGGCGGCCGCCTGCTCCAGGCGCTGACTGCATTGGGCGCAGCCCAGGTAGTGTTCCTCGACCTGTTCCGCGCTGTCGGGCTCCAGTTCCCCGAGCCAGTAGGCGAACAGGGTGTCCCAGGGGATCGGCGCTGTGCAGGACGGGTCGGTCATGGGGCCTCTCCGCCCATGCAGGCGCGCAGCCGTTCCAGGCCGCGGTGGCGGATGACGCGCACATTGGCCTGGCTCATCGCCAGCTCGCGGGCCAGTTGCTCGGCCGGCATATCGTCGTAGAAAGTCAGCAGCAGTACGGTACGCACCCGCTCCGTAAGGCTTTCGAGGCAGTGTGCCAGGCGTGCCTGATCCAGGTTCGGCGTGGGCGGCTCCGGCGGCGTCAGCGCGTCGCCGTAGGTTTCCAGCAGACGTTCCCGGCGCACATGGCCGCGGCGCAGGTCCAGCACCACCATGCGGCAAATGCCGAACACGAACGAGGCCAGGCGTTCGGGCTCGCGCAAGGCGCCGGCACGCAGTCGTTCAATGGTCATCATCATCACCTGCTGCATGAGATCGGCAGCCGCCGCCTCGTTGCCCAGGTGCCGCAGTCCGTACAGGCGCACCCGCGGCGCCAGCCGCCGGCACAGCTCCGCCTCGGCGTCCCGGTCGAAAGCGGGTGCCGCCTCGCCCACGCGGCGCGCCAGGGTGGCGTCGTCCGCCGGGCTGTCTGGGTCTGGGTGGGGCATGCGGGCAGCATATGCCGGCCTCCTTCACATTGGAAGTGTAACGACCCGGCGGCTCGTTACACCTCCATCAGGACATAACCACCAAACAGAGGGACTCACTGTGATAACCAACGCACAATCGGGCACCAACATTTTTGAGATCGCAGACGGCATCTACCGGATCAACACGCCCGTGCAATTGCCCATGGGCGCCTTCAGCTTCAACCAGTATCTGATTGTCGACGACAAACCGATGCTGTTTCACACCGGCCCGCGCCGTATGTTCCCGCTGGTCCGGGAGGCCGTCGCCGCCGTCCTGCCGCCCGAGCGGCTGCGCTATATCGGCTTTTCCCACTTCGAGGCCGACGAGTGCGGCGCCCTGAACGATTTCCTGGCTGTTGCGCCGGAGGCGGAACCGGTGTGCGGCAAGGTTGCGGCGATGGTGTCGGTCAACGACGTCGCTGACCGGCCGGCGGTGGCGCTGGCTGACGGGGAGACGCTGGCGCTCGGGGGGCGCGCCATGCGCTGGTTCGACACGCCGCACCTGCCCCACGGCTGGGAGACGGGCCTGATGTTCGATGAGACCACCCGCACCCTGCTGTGCAGCGATCTGTTCACGCAGCCGGGGGTCGGCGCGGAAGCGCTGGTGGAGACCGACATTCTGGGGCCTAGCGAAGCGTTCCGTGGTGCCATGGACTACTACGCGCACACCCCCGACACCCACGCCATGCTCGCGCGCCTGGCCGGGCAGTCGCCCGCGACGTTGGCGTGTATGCACGGCAGTGCCTGGCGGGGCGACGGTGGCGCGCTGCTGAACGCCCTGGCCGATGCGGTGGAAGCGCGTCGGTCCAACGCGGCCTGAACCGCTCTTAAGGAGACTCGACCCATGACAGACTCCACATCGGGAAGCATCAAGCTGTTCGCATTCGGCACCGGCTGGGGCGTCCCCTTCGCCACGGCTGCGCCGTTTCCCCTCAAACTCGCCACCTGGCTGCGCATGGCGGGGCTGGCGTTCCAGGTGGTGGTCGCCAACGACCCGGGGAAAGGTCCCAAGGGCAAATCCCCCTGGATCGAATACGGTGACGTGCGGATGGGAGATTCGTCGCTCATCATCGAGCACCTGCAGAAGCGTTTGCGCATCGACCTGGACAGCCATCTCGATGCCCGCCAGCGTGCGCTGGCGATGATGCCGCCCGGGCCGAGCCACTGAAGCTGCTCGACGGCGACGGTCGCG
>CAZNBB010000225.1:0-4277 GCA_964571225.1 uncultured Gammaproteobacteria bacterium | reverse complement strand
CTGCTGGCCCAGGCCGTCAAAGAGCTGTTCCCCGACGCCCAGGTGACCATCGGCCCGGTGGTGGAGGACGGCTTCTATTACGACTTCGCCTACCAGCGGCCCTTCACGCCCGAGGATCTGCAGCGCATCGAGCAGCGCATGGAGGAGCTCGCCAAGCGCGATTTCCCCGTGCAGCGCTCGGTCATGCCCCGTGACGAGGCGGTGGATTTCTTCCGCGCCCAGGGCGAGGAGTACAAGGCCGAGATCATCGAGGACATTCCCAAGGGCGAGGACATTTCCCTGTACCGTCAGGGCGATTTCATCGATCTGTGCCGGGGGCCCCATGTGCCCAGCACCGGCAAGCTCAAGGCCTTCAAGCTCATGAAGCTGGCGGGCGCCTATTGGCGGGGCGATTCCAACAACGAGATGCTGCAGCGCATCTACGGCACCGCCTGGTCGGACAAGAAGGCCCTCAAGGCCTACCTCCATCGCCTGGAAGAAGCCGAAAAGCGCGACCATCGCAAGATCGCCCGCCAGCTGGACCTGTTCCACGTGCAGGAAGAGGCGCCCGGGATGGTGTTCTGGCACGACAACGGCTGGGCCATCTACCAACAGATCGAGCAGTACATCCGCCAGACCCTGCGCCGCCACGGTTACCAGGAAGTGCGCACGCCGGCCCTGGCCGACCGGGTGCTGTGGGAGAAGTCCGGGCACTGGGAGAAGTTCCGGGACGACATGTTCGTCACCGAGTCCGAGAAACGGACTTTCGCCATCAAGCCCATGAACTGCCCCTGCCATATCCAGATCTTCAACCAGGGATTGAAGAGCTACCGGGACCTGCCCCTGCGCATGGCGGAGTTCGGCTCCTGCCACCGCAACGAGGCTTCCGGCACCCTGCACGGGCTGATGCGGGTGCGGGGCTTCACCCAGGACGACGCCCACATCTTCTGCACCGAGGACCAGATCCAGGAGGAGGTGTCGGCGTTCATCGACCTGCTGTTCAAGGTCTACGCCGACTTCGGTTTCGAGGACGTGATCGTCAAGCTGTCCACCCGGCCCGAGCAGCGGGTGGGGTCCGACGAGGTCTGGGACAAGGCCGAGCACGCCCTGGAGAAGGCCTTGAATACCAAGGGCTTGCCCTGGGACCTTCAGCCTGGGGAAGGCGCCTTCTACGGACCCAAGATCGAATTTTCCCTGCGGGACTGCCTGGAGCGGGTGTGGCAGTGCGGCACCATCCAGGTGGATTTCTCCATGCCCGGCCGCCTGGGCGCCGAGTACGTGGCCGAGGACGGCAGCCGCCAGACCCCGGTGATGCTGCACCGGGCGATCCTGGGCTCCATGGAGCGATTCATCGGCGTGCTGATCGAGCATTACGCGGGCGCTTTCCCGCTGTGGCTGGCGCCGGTGCAGGTGGCTATCCTGAATATTACCGACCGCCAGGCGGACTACGCCCGGGGGGTGGAAGAAAGCTTGAAAAATCAGGGTATCCGAGCTATCGCGGACTTGAGAAATGAGAAGATCGGCTTTAAAATCCGCGAACACACCATTCAGCGTGTCCCGTACCTGGTGATCGTCGGGGACCGGGAAGCTGAGATGGGCACTGTGGCCGTGCGCACGCGTAGTGGCAAGGATATGGGCGCCATGCCGACCGACGAGTTGGCCGAACGCCTCGCCACCGAGATCGTGAGCCACGGCCGAACTGTTTTGGAGGGCTAGAGCATCGCTGCGGCAAAAGAGCAAAAGAAGCGGATCAATCAGGAAATCACGGTACCCGAGGTACGCCTGATTGGTGCGGACGGTGAGCAGGTCGGCGTCGTCCCGATAGAGGAAGCGCAACGCGCGGCCGATGAGGCAGAACTGGATCTGGTCGAGATCTCGCCCACTGCGGATCCGCCTGTGTGCCGGATCATGGACTACGGCAAGTTCCGCTTCGAGGAAGCCAAGAAGGCAGCTGAAGCGCGCAAGAAACAGAAGCAGATTCAGATTAAGGAAGTGAAGTTCAGGCCAGGGACGGACGAAGGGGATTATCAGGTAAAACTCCGCAACCTGATACGTTTCCTGACAGAAGGGGACAAGACCAAGGTAACCCTGCGGTTCCGCGGTCGCGAAATGGCACACCAGGATCTGGGCCGCAAGCTTCTCCAACGGGTGGAAGAGGACCTCAAGGAGTACGGGTCCGTCGAGCAGTTCCCGAAGATGGAAGGCCGGCAGATGATCATGGTGCTGTCCCCGAAAAAGAAGTAGCGGCCGGCCTGTCGCCGGCGGCTGCATGACAGCAACCGAATACGGAGTCTATTGAGATGCCGAAGTTGAAAACCAACCGCGGCGCGGCCAAGCGTTTCACGCGCTCCGCGAAGGGCGGTTACAAGCGGGGTCAGTCGCACCACCGCCATATCCTGACCAAGAAGAGCAGCAAGCGGAAACGCCAGCTGTGCCAGAACGACATGGTGCATGAGGCCGATGTGGCCGCTGTGCGTCGCATGTTGCCGTACAGCTGAGGGAGGTAGCCGACCATGTCACGCGTAAAACGTGGAGTTACCGCCCGCGCCCGTCACAAGAAGGTGATGGACAAGGCCAAGGGTTACTACGGGGCGCGCAGCCGCGTCTACCGTGTTGCCAAGCAGGCCGTCATCAAGGCAGGCCAGTACGCCTATCGCGACCGTCGCCAGCGCAAGCGCCAGTTCCGGGCCCTGTGGATCGCCCGTATCAACGCCGGCGCCCGCGAGAACGGTTTGTCCTACAGCCGTATGATCAACGGCCTGAAGAAGGCATCGGTGGAGATCGACCGCAAGGTGCTCGCCGACCTGGCAGTGTTCGACAAGGTGGCATTCGCCAGACTTGCAGAGCAGGCCAAGGCCAGCCTGGCAGGCTGATCCGACCGGCACGCGCACTCGCAGCCGAGTGCAGCCATGCCGCACGGGAAAGGGGAAGGTTGGCACAGCCTTCCCCTTTTTTATTGGGCGTAACAGCCACCCCGCACGGTGGCTGCAAACACTGGACGATCCATCGTGCAGGACGAACTCCAACAGTTGGTGAGCGAAGCGCAGTCCGCTGCCGAAGCGGCGGGGGACCTGCAGGGCCTGGACCAGGTGCGGGTCCGCTACCTGGGCAAGAAGGGCGCGCTCACCGAACAGCTCAAGGCCCTCGGGCGCCTGCCGGCCGAAGAGCGTCCGGCCGCGGGCCAGGCCATCAACCGCGCCAAGCAGGTCGTGCAGGAGACGCTGGAAGTGCGGCGCGAGGCCCTGCAGGCGGCGGATACCGAAGCGCGGCTGGCCCGCGAGGCGGTGGACGTGACCCTGCCCGGACGGGGGCAGCGCGGCGGCGGCTTGCATCCCATCACCCGCACCTCACTGCGCATCGAGCGGCTGTTCTCCGAACTGGGTTTCGAGGTGGCGGTGGGCCCCGAAGTGGAAGACGACTTCCACAACTTCGAGGCGCTCAACATTCCGGCCCATCACCCTGCGCGGGCCATGCACGACACCTTCTACTTCGATGCCCATACGGTGCTGCGCACCCACACCTCGCCCGTGCAGATCCGGGTGATGGAGCATCGCGAGCCGCCCTTGCGGGTGATTGCTCCGGGGCGGGTCTACCGGTGCGATTCGGACCTGACCCACACGCCCATGTTCCATCAGGTGGAAGGACTGCTGGTGGACGAACAGGTCAGCTTCGCCGACCTGAAGGGCGTGCTGGACGATTTCGTGCAGCGGTTCTTCGAACGCGATCTCGCGGTGCGCTTCCGTCCGTCCTATTTCCCGTTCACGGAGCCGTCGGCGGAGCTGGACATCGAGTGCGTGCATTGCAGCGGCAAGGGCTGCCGGGTGTGCAAGAACAGCGGCTGGCTGGAAGTGCTGGGCTGCGGCATGGTGCACCCGAAGGTGTTCGAGCATGTGGGTGTGGATACCGAGCGCTACACCGGTTTCGCTTTCGGGATGGGCGTGGAACGCCTGGCCATGCTGCGCTACGGAGTCAACGACCTGCGCCTGTTCTTCGAGAACGATCTGCGGTTCCTGCGTCAGTTCCGGTAGGGGGATTTGCCACAGAGGGCACAGAGTCGTTATTTGGTGATTGGTTTGCGGTGGCGTTGCGGGATGGGCCGGCGGCAGCGGTTCCTTGGGCCGCGATACTCTAAGAGATGCGTGCTCTGAGATCTCTGTGCGCTCTGTGGCCAAGGAGGCTTCCCAGTGCGCAAGTGGAATCAGGAGACTGCATCTGCACGCATTGGCGATGGTCGATCGGCGCGCACTCTGGGATCTCTGTGGCCTCTGTGGCTAAAAAAACTTCTGCATACGTAAGTG
>CAZNBB010000224.1:0-4278 GCA_964571225.1 uncultured Gammaproteobacteria bacterium | reverse complement strand
GCCAGCGGCCTGGGTGGCGGCCTTGGCCGCCGCATCGGCGTTAGCTGAGACGTTGGTCGCCCCAGTCGCATTGGCGGTTGCATCGGCACTCGCGGTGGCCGTGTTCGAAGCACCGCCCACGACCGCGCCCCAACTCGTGCCGGTGGCAACGGAACAGGCCGCTGCACAGCATGCAGCCAGTAAATTGCGCTTGAATCCTTTCTTCATAGCAGACTCCTCAGTTGCCGTGCTTTAGGTGCGGTACGCCGCACCGCGCAGCTGTGCCCTACAAGTTCGATGCCAGTTGGACTGAATGCGCCTAACACGGTGTCTGGGCCGATGTTTCCGTTGCTGGGCGTACGCGTCGCAACACCATTGTGATGTCACGCGAACACACGATATAGGCGCGGCAACACTAGGCTACTGATCGACGGCGGAAACCGACCTGTTTCCAACCGACAACAGTGCACGAACATCGTCTTTGATAGATGCGTTGGATCAGTGCGTTACAACAAGCGATTCGAGAGGAACGACTTTTTGCAGGCATCAACGCGTACTTGGTTCGTGCTAGCCGCGAGCCAGACCGTGGCTCGCCCGTGTGGTGCAGAGAAAGCTCCAATTGGCAACGACTTGCGACCCATAATGCGCACCACAGGCGGCCGCGGGACGGCCGCACAGGCGGCGTGCGTGATTTTCCATGAGCGTATTCAGAAAAGTGATTTGTCTGGCATGCTTCCTGCTCAAACGGGATGCCACTCAATCATAAGGACATGCTCGGTATGCATCACGGAAACCGCACAACGGGGACTATTTCGACCGCACTCGCCGCTGTCCTGGCCAGCGCGCTGCCGATCTCAGCAATGGGCGCTGCCTGGACGTTACCCAAGGGCAAACTGCTGACCTATTTCCCGATCCAATACACGGTCGTCGACCAGCAATTCAACCACAGTGGCAATCGCGTCGGTCGACCACGCTTTCAGATGTTCGAATTCTCGCCGTACTTTGCCTACGGGTTGACTGACAGTCTGACGACCGGGTTCGAGCCCAACTACCGAAGCGTGACAGTGTCCGGACCCAACGGGGATCTACACAATTCAGGGGTGGCGTCGACAGACGTGTTCGGGCGCATCCGTCTGTGGCATCAACAGCAGGCCGCCTTCTCGGTTCAGGCCCTTGCTACGGTTCCGGTGAAGCCCGATGAGAACAGTTCAGTGCCCCTCGGGCGTAGCCGGCCCGATGTCGAGCTGAGCCTGCTGTACGGAAACCAGCACACTTTTTCATCAGGTACGCTGTTCTACAACGCGGGTTTCGGGTTCAGAAAGCGTTTCGGACACGCTGCCAACGAAGTGTTGGTGAATGCTTTCGTCGGCTGGTCCCACGGTTCATGGACCCTGGTGGCTGACTCGTCGAACGTGGTTGGATTGAACAACGAGGTGAACGGCGTCCAGGTACTGACTGCGGAACCGAGCTTTAGGCAGCACCAGATCCAGCTAAGTGGGGCCTATCACTTCACGCCCAGCGTTTCCGGAATTGTGGGCGCCGCCCACACCTACGCGGGGCGAGACATTGGTGTGGCCAACACCGGCTTTGTTGCCGTGACCTGGCGGTACTGACGTTGGTGCCACCGATGTCATCTGTGACGATCCAAAACGGGGGTGAACCTGTAGGCAGGTCCGTGCCGCGTATTTCACCGACGACAGCCGCAAACGCGCCAACAGCGGGCTTTTCCATCCAGTGCCGGGACTCGGTGTCGCCCATCGATTACATGACAGGCTCAGATAGCACGCTGCCAACGCACCAAGTCATTGATTGTTACACCGGCAGGCGGGCTGGCATGGGATTTGTAAGTTACCCGCCAGAGCTTGGTGAGCACGGCCCGAGCCCCTCCTGGCCTGGGGTGCACTTGAAAGGCTGGAAGACAGGCGATGGACCGCCGCGGGTCGCGCTTACCAAGCTCGTCTTGTTCTTACGGAGACAGCGTGATCAGCAAGGAGTGAGGATGGAGGCTGAACGGCAGGAAGCCGAACGGCAGAGAGCTGAACGGCAGGACGCCAAAGACAGGGAAGTGGTCGGGCCCAGGGAAGGGCGCGGGACTGTGTCGTTAGGTGTTGGTGCTCCTGGCTGGTCGGTCACTTGATACGAAGTGCGAATGGTTACCCGTCATGCCGTATGGAGGTCTTCTAAATGGCACTAGCAAGTAACGTCCGTCACACACTGCTCGCCATGAGCGTGCTGGCTGGTAAACAGACGTCTTGTGAGGCGCTTGATGACGCGCCGCTGACCAACTTAACCGAACTGCGTAACCTCTTGGGTATTTCGGTTTCCTATCTGGAGCAGCTTTTCAGGCGTCTGAGAGAGGCGGATCTGGTGGTGTCGCACCGGGGCCCTGCAGGTGGCTATCGGCTGCGCCGGTGCGCCGATCAGGTCACGCTGGCCTCTGTGGTGCGCGCCGTGGAGACCGATCGCCGGCGTACGGGGCGGGCGCCTGCCCGCCTTTCCAGCCAGATCAATGCCCATATAGAGGTATGGCTGGACAAGATGACTCTGGCAGACGTTGCTTCGACCCTTGTATTGGGCGGGGAGGAAATGGATCAACCGCTGCTGGGGCCAGCACTCATATCGTGAAGCTCCCTAGCGGTCAACGCGATTTGTGCGGTAACGCTTCGAGCAACACCGGCTTGCATATCCCGGATCCCGGTTGCATACCCACATCGGCCGGCTCGGGGAGGAGCGCGCGGTCGACCCCCAGGCGCCTCGAGCCGCTGTGCGCTGCACGTCCCTACGCAAAACCAAACGGGCCCCCAAGAACGCGCAGTTGGGACACTTGCCCGCGCCGCCGGAGCGATGTCGCTAGGCTTGACCCTTGACCGGCACGAACACTTCCGTCTTCCGAGGCCACCTGCATGACGCTATCGAATAACGTGCACCACACACTTATCGCCGCTACCATTCTTGCCAGCAAGCAAGGACGAATCGGTGCCGTGTCCACAGCCCCTTCCACCAGCCTGACCGAATTGCACGAGGCGCTGGGGCTTTCTGTGCCGTACCTTCAACAGCTATTCAAGTGCCTGCGGGATGCGGGGCTGGTGATGGCGCGGTGCGGCCCCAAGGGTGGTTATCGACTGACGCGCCGCGCGTCCAAAATCACCCTGGGATCGGTGGCCCGGGCGGTGGAGACCAACGGCGTCGGCGGCGTGGGTGGAGAACCCGAGGAAGTGTGTGATCGGCTCAACAGCTGCTTCGATACATTCCTGGACACCACTACCCTTGGTGACATGGCCTCGACCCGCGTTGCAGAGAGGCGCGGTTTCGGGAAGAGATAAGCGACACCGTATCGCCGCGATCTACGACGAGATGACTTGGGAGCCGCTCACAAAGGCGCCGGTCAGGGAAGTCCTCGCTTACAAGCCCTGTGTGGATTAGACCCGGATTGGTGGATAGGGGTGCCGGCGGGCGTGCGGCCACAGTGGTGCCGGAGCCGGTCGCGCCGGCGGGGTAGGGCACGTAAGAGTTGAAGGCAGCCCTCTGAATTCCTGCGATCCTGTGTGTTCACTGGCAACTCTTGGGCAGTGCAGTATTCTACGGGCCCGACTCGTGTTCAGAACGGCCAGAGGCTCCAGCCCCTGTGGAGTTCGCCACGGCAGTGGTCCAGTTGAATACGGTAGCGGTAAGCCCGCGCCTGCACTGCTCTGGCCACCTTCATCAGCCACGGCTTTCTCAGATAGGTGCGGCGGCGGTAGCCTTCCTGGCCCTCGTGGTACGCGAGATACTGTCGATAGGCATCCGACTTCGAAATCCCCAGGAGACGATGGCTCAGGTCGCAGTACCAGCCGATGAAATCCACCACATCGGCGAAGTCGTCCCGGTCCGCGTGCCAACGTCCGGTCGCGTCCAAATAGCGGTCCCAGGTTCCATCCTTGATCTGTGCATAGCCATAGGCCGAGGACGTGCGAAACCACGGAATGACCCAAAGCAAACGTCCGCGCGGCGGTTTTGCGTCGGAGACGAATCGGGATTCCTGATAGATGATGGCCAGCTGCACATAGACCGGCACGCCCCATTTCCTGTAGCTGTCATAAGCGCTGGCGTACCAGTCATCCTTTTGCTCAAAGATCGAGCAGCTATTGGAGATGTTCCTGGGTGGGGTGGTCGAACAACCGCTCAGGCAGGTAACCAACAGCAGTAGCAGGATGCAACCTCTCGGTGTCATGACGTCAATGCGATACCCTGAAGCGGTGTTTAATATATTTTCCGGAGGTGACACGCAAGTCCGCCCGCATGTTTATTCGAGCAGCGGCA
>CAZNBB010000223.1:0-4286 GCA_964571225.1 uncultured Gammaproteobacteria bacterium | reverse complement strand
GGTCGACATAATCCGGTTCGCAGGACGCGCCGTTTCGGAAAACATCTTCATGTTCCGCGGCGACGTCGACGAGCTGCTGCGCAAACCCCCAATGTTCTAACAGGTACGCACCTGCTTGAGCATGCAACGCATCGACTAATTGGCGCACGGCCCTATAATTACGGCCCAAACCGGCGTACTGCTCGGCATATTGGACAAGCGGGAGCACCCCGATGTCATGAACGAGCCCAGCCAGCAGTGCCTCGTCCCGGTCCATTGCGCTAGCGTTAGCGGCAAGCGCGTAACAAAGTGAAGCCACCTGAACGGTGCGACGGTGATGGTTCTTCAGCAATTCTGTAAAGACGCCCTTTGAATTGGCGATTGAACTAAACATCATCTGAGTTATGGTAAGACTCGTTACTAATGTCTGCACCAGTTTGGTGCCCAGGCGGGTGACGGCTCCGCGAATATCATTGATCTCCCGCTGGCCACGCATTGCGGAACTGTTGACGACCTTTAGTAGTCGCGCTGAAATGGCCGTATCTCTACTAATGATTTCCGCGAGACGGCCGTGCGAACAGTAGTCATCATTGAGAGCCGCCCGCACTGCCAGGAGTGCGTCCGGCAAACTGGGAAGCACAAGACGGTTCTGGCTAATCGCCCGTTGAATGCGCTCGAACGTCTCCGCAGCGAATGCGGCATTGTTCGTAAGCATTATCTCCGGGGTAGTAGAATCGGTTGGCGGCATTGGCTGATAACGTTGATGTCTTTCCTTGACAGCATAACGTTCTGCCAAAAGGCCGCAGGCCCGTGCAGAAGTTGCTGGCCTCAACAGGCCCGGGGCACCCGTGGCGTCTCTGCGAGGCGTTCGTTCCGGGACGCAGAGCGTCTGCTGATTTCACGTCACGGGAGACCGCGCCGGTAGCCGGCCGCCCGTCGGTCGACATTACGGACACCCGCCTGAACCACGGAAAGAGCGGCGCTCCCGCCCTGGCCACAACACTTCCATTGTCCCCCCACGGCGAGATGGACCCCATGACGGGGTTACCGTACCGCCCTGTTCATCATCATCACTTGCCGAACGTGCACCGCGCCGGTGGGGCCACTAGCGCATATCTGACAGATGCACCTGCCGTCGTTGAACGAACACAGGTTGGTACGACCGACCCAGACGGGCGTAGCGGCATAAGTCCGGCTCCGCTTCTTCGACTGACTGGTGCCCCGTTGAATCCAGCACGAGGACATAATGTGCGGGATAACGCCCACCACGCCCTACCAGGGGTTACGGCCGGACGACCCCAATTTGCACCGACGCCGTCGTCGTGAGACTCCCTCTATTCCCCTGCCACGCCAAGGATACGCGTTGCGGGCGGCCCTTACCGGCGAACCGATGCCGGAACGCAGCGCGCCGGGTGACGCTAGGAGGCCCGCAACGGCTGCTCACCCGACGCGCGGCGGACAGGACCATCTACACTGACGGATAGCAGAACGAGTCGGTAGAGCAGTCGCCCCCTTCTAGCCGGATCTGATGCGCTCGATATCCGTCCTCAAATGTCACAAAGAACTGCGGATCCAGCTTCATCCCACCGGCTGGGTCTACGTTGACGAGAACCTGAGCGCCCTCGACTCCACCTGGGTAGAATTGGTCGTCCCATGAGCTATACAGCGAATTGGTGAAATACACACGTCGACCGTCTCGACTAATTTCCAGCATCTGGGGGCCGCCCCCAAACTCACGGCCATTGGGATGCTTTGTGTTTCTGGCAATTCCACCGATGGATACAGTTCCGGCCAGGTGCGGGTTATGGGGATCGCTGACATCATATTGGCGCAATTCACCAAGTCCCCAACACGCTACATAGAGAAATTTGTCATCTAGCGACAAATCAATATCAGTGACCAGAGGAGGCACTGCGCCGAATCCCTTCAGGAGTTCCGGCAGTTGGTCCGCTTCTGCAGGCACTGGTTCGATGTCTACAATCTTTTTCATCGTAAACGGTTGCTCAGGATCCTTCGCCTTCTCATCCTTATGCCAGAGCCAGATTTCTCCATTTAGATTTTCCGTATTAACGACAACACCGACGAAACCGTATTCCCGAGTCGGCTCGTGAGCCGGTCGAACCTCTAAGGCCATCTGATGCTGCGGGCCGAGGTCTATGGTCTGTTTCAGACGGCGTTGTGAGAGACTCCAGAAATGCACGCGATGGCCGTATTTGTTGCTCAGCAGATCCTCGGGGACGATTCCGCTCTCAAATTGCGCCGGTGTACCCCACTCACTGGTGATGGCGGTGTCGCTCGACAAATGCCACCAAAAATCGTAGGACAACTTCTGGTCACCCCGCTTCATCTCCCAAGGCCCCAGAATTTCGAATGTCTCGCAATCCATGATAAAGATCCCTGAAGGCGTCTCGTCACCATTGGGGCCTTTTCCGCCAAGACAGCTAACATAGATTCCTTCCGGCCCGCAATGAATCGTGTGTGGCCTCGAATATCCAGTCTTGCGCATCAGCTCTTCGGGCTCAATGGTCTTCACGATACGCGCCTGCGTAGGGTGCGGTTTGGTGTCAACAATATAGATCCGCGATGACCGAATACCTGGAATGACTAGGTAGCGCCTCTCTACAAACGGATGACCACTGAGGGGACAGAGCATTGAACTGCAGGCATTCCAGCCGAAATGATGCAGCTCGTCCCCAATATTCGGGAGGCTGATCTGGTGAACCACTTGGGCATATTGGGCAGACCGAGGATCCAAGTCGACCACGGCCAACATATCGGGTTTACTACCATCGGTGCACAAGTTCACAACATACCCGTAGGCTTCTCTCGGAGCCTCGCTCGCCAGCTTGGCGGACGGATAGAATGTCGGATCGGGACGTACCATGGTGGCCATTGTTCGCTCTCCTCGTTTGCGTTTAACCGTACTCACTCGTTGCTAGGCGGGACGCCTGCAAGCACTGGGGCTATGTAAGCGCCGTCTTACCCAGCGTTTGTCCTGCAAATGGCGGACCGATTTGACTGCAGACCGAACTACCTAAGCCCTCACTCCTCTATCATGCCAGGTCCAACCGAACTCGCTTGCTGAGAGCGTGTACGTTAAGGCAGGGCTGCCACCTAGACGGTCGGTCGCCAAGCGCGACGCATGGCAACCGTTGCTGAAACAAGACCCGCGCTACATGGTGACTGGGCCAATGTACCTCGACTTAAGGTTGTGCTGTTGTACGGCTTTGCCGTGTCGGGACGACTTTCCGAGCTCTACGTATAACTTGCAGTGAGGTCGTGAGCAATCGTACCGCCGCTTGTATAACGGACCCGTTTGCATGGCGTTACCGTCAACAGTCGGACACATATGAACGTCTTTTTATGTACTGCCTTCGGCTACATGGCGACTATAGGAGGGGCACACGCGAAAATATACTCGCAATACTACGAGGTAGAGTCCGTGGAATTCGTCCGTAATATCGAATGCAACGCGGCACGACCCCGCGTAGCTGAAAGTGCTATGGCACAACGGCCTTTATCCGCAATCTGCACTGTCCTCGTTGCGAGTGGTGCAAAAGCGACGCCTGGCTCGCCGAATTATCGCGCCGGTGTACAGAGCGAATGTGGCGGTGATGAAGCACTGTGTAACGTGCCAACGCCTGACGTTGGCCCACGCACGGGGCAAGCAGAGATGGTAGTTGCGCCCTACGAAGTGCACCTAGGTAATCTGATCTTCGTCGGCACGGTAACCGATGACCGCGACGCACTATCGGAATGCGCGAATTGTTATGATGGCTAATTGTCCGATTTTCAACACGGTGACTTGGACCTCATCTCTGAGCTGTTAAGACCCGGCTCGCTCATTACTAATGCATGAGACGCCAATCGACTCGCGCCCGCCCTACAATGTGGCGCGGATGTTGCTGGGTGCCTTGAGACGTACCCCGCCTAATGGCGTATCGGGTCACGTAGGGCAACAATGCCAGCGCACAACGATATACGTTATTTATAAGGAACCATAGCATGATTAAAGTAACTTGGGATGAAAAGGTCTGTCAGCACGCAGGCGAGTGCGTCGGCAGTCTTCCGCAGGTGTTTAAGATTGATAACAGTGGCCTGGTCATACACGTGGATCAGGCGCCCGAAGAAGAGATTATCGAGGTGGTAGATCGCTGTCCTTCGGGGGCGTTACGGGTTCACAATGACTAGTCGACGACGGATCCAGGGGCACGCTGTGCTCCGGGCCCGGCTGAAGGGAAGTCGCTGCTGACACCAACGCAGGACAGGAGGAGAACGATGAAAATATTGATCGTAGGCGGCGGTAT
>CAZNBB010000222.1:0-4291 GCA_964571225.1 uncultured Gammaproteobacteria bacterium | reverse complement strand
CGAGATCGACGCCGGCATCCGCCTGCCGCTCGCCACCTGTCTGGTGGCGGGTCAGCGCTGCCGGCGGCCTGGTTGGTTGGCTGGTGAGGGCAGGGTATCGAGGGGGAGGATGAAGAAAGGCCCCCTCGTGGAAGGGGGCCTTTGCGGTTACACCGTCGGCGACCTGCGCCGCGGCAGCAGCCCTTCCCGGGCCAGGTGCTCATGGAGTTCCTTGGGCGGCAGTTTGCTCAGGTCCTTGGCCAATTCCTGGATTTCCACACCCGCCTTGAACACCGGGTCCAGGGTCGTGCGCAGAAACCCGAGCATGCGCTTCTGGGCCACCAGCACCACGTTCTTGGTACCATGGCTCTGCGCCAGACGCAGGCATTCCTCGGCAACGCTGCGGGCGAAGCGCCGTTCGAACTCATCCTCGTGTTGCTCCCTGTGGTCGTCGTAGCCGTGGGCGGCGCCGGACGCGGCGGACCGGTTGCGTCCCGATTTCGTCTCGCTCCACAGATCCCGTTGACGGGCGTCCTTTTCCGGATTGACCAGATCGCTGAGCTCCACCAGGTTGGGGCCCGATTCCATTTCGGGTACCTGCGGATCCTGGAGCGAGAAGAAGCGGGCGCGGGAGCCGCCTGCCACCACGACGCAGTTCTGGTTCATAGGCCTGTACTCCTGATCGGCTGGATGGATGACAGAAGAACGTTGTGCGTCCCTGCGTGCGCGAGTGCCGGGCGTCTGCTGCGCCCTGGGTCGAGGCCGCCCCGGCAACCCCCCGGAGCGACTCGAGCGCATTCGTCCTGAATCCATACTAATGTAATGGTTTAATGTCAAGGGCGGGTCCTCACCGTGGCGGGCCGCCGGCACCCCACGGGGCTGCGGCCGGCTGTCCGGGGTGACGACGCACTACCGGTAGGTCTCTATCCATACGGCACTTTTCCGCGTGGGAAACGGCAACGCCAGCCACTATAATGGACCCGGCTCACGGCGATCCCTGACGCCTCTCCGCGCCGGTTGCGGCGGGTGTTTCGCGGACGGATTTTCGTTCCATGATCGGGCATAGAGGGAATTGCGTGGCACGTACCAGGATCGGAACATGGACCGCTCAAGGAAACGGTCTCAGTGGTGATATGAGGCTTCGGACAGGCTCTCGGCCGCTCCAACCTAAAGGATAGATCACAATGGGCAGAGTATTACGGGTTGTGGGTATTGTCGTCGGGCTGCTGATAGCGGTCATCATCACGCTGTCCCTCGCGCTGCCGCTGTTCATCAATCCCAACGATTACAAGGACAAGATCACCAGCCTGGTGAAGGAAGAGACGGGCCGCACCCTGACCATCGACGGCAACATCGGCCTGTCGGTGTTCCCCTGGCTGGGCCTGGAGGTGAACAAGGTCAAGCTCAGCAATGCGCCCGGCTTCGGCACCCAGCCCATGGCACGGGTCGGGGAAGTGGACATCCGGGTCAAGCTGCTGCCCCTGGTGCTGCACCGCAAGGTGGAGATGAGCACCGTGACCCTGGACGGCCTGCAGTTGGATCTGGCCCGCAACCGCCAGGGCCAGACCAACTGGCAGGACCTGATCAAGCCGGCGCCTGCCGCCAAGACACCGGCCACGCCCCAGCAGGCCGCGCCGGCGACCGGCGGTCCGCCCATCGCCGGTCTGGCCATCGGCGGGGTGAAGGTGCGCAACGCCAAGCTGGTGTGGAATGACGCCCAGGCCGGCACCCATTACGCCGTGCAGGACCTCAGCCTCACCACCGGCGCCATCGAGCCGGGCAAGCCCTTCGATCTGGCCTTCAAGGCCCATTTCCAGGGCGGCAAACCTGTGGTCAACGGCGACATCAGTCTGAGCGGCAAGCTGTGGACCTCCCAGTCCCTCGAACAGGCCAAGGCGCAGGATCTGCATCTGGCCGTGCAGGCCAAGGGCGGCAGCCTGCCGCCGGACGGCCTGAAGGCCGACCTCACCACCCAGGCGGCCATCGACCTGGCCAAGCAGACCCTGGATGTGCCCAAGCTCACCCTGCAGGCGGCCGGCCTGACGGTGCACGGCGATCTCAAGGGCACCGCCATCAGCGGCCCCAAGGCCCGCTTCACCGGCACCCTGAAGACCGACGAGTTCGTCCCGCGGGAAGTGATGGCCAACCTGGGACAGACCGTCCCCAAGACCGCCGACCCCAGCGTGCTTGCCAAGGCCCAGGCCAGCGCCAATCTGCAGGCGTCGCGCACCGAGGCCAAAATCGGCGACCTGAAGTTGCGGCTGGACGACAGCACCGTCACCGGCGCGCTGGGGGTGCGGAACTTCAAGGCCCCCGCCATCAGTTTCGCCCTCAACCTGGACAAGATCGACCTGGACCGTTACCTGCCGCCTGCGACCAAGGGCTCCAAGGGCGAAGCCGCCAAAGCCGCGGCAGTGGCGACGCCGGCCACCGGGGTGGCTGCAGGCGCTACCGCCCTGCCCGTCAAGGAACTGCGCAAGCTCAACCTGGAAGGCACGGTTAACATCGGCCAGCTCACCGCCTACAAGCTGCACAGCTCCGATATCCAGCTGCAGGTGAGCGCCCACGACGGCCTGGTTCGGCTCAGTCCCGCCAAGGCCAAGCTCTACAACGGCGCCTACAACGGCGATGTGAGCGTGGACGTGCGTGGCGCCCAACCCCGTATTTCCCTGAACGAGCGCCTGAGCGGCGTGCAGGCCGGGCCGCTGCTCAAGGATCTGATGGGCAAGGAACTGGTCACCGGCACGGCCAATGCCGATGCCAAGATCACCGGCACCGGGCAGGACCCCGCCGCCATCCAGAAGACCCTGAACGGCACGGCCGGCTTCTCGTTCAAGAACGGCGCGCTCAAGGGCGTGAATATCGCCGGCCTGATCCGCGCCGCGCGGGCGCGTCTGAAGGGCGAGGCGGTGCCCGCCACCGGCCCCGAGCAGACCGACTTCACCGAGCTGAGCGGTACCGCCAAGATCACCAACGGGGTGCTGCACAACGACGACCTGAGCCTGCAATCGCCGCTGCTGCGGGTCGCCGGCAAGGGCACGGCGGATCTGCCCAAGCAGACCATCGACTACCTGCTCACCACCAAGATCGTGGGCTCGTTGACCGGTCAGGGCGGCAAAGACCTGGAGCAGCTCAAGGGCATCGCCATTCCCATCCGCATCACCGGCACCTTCAACCAGCCCAAGTTCCGCCCCGATCTGGAACTTGCCCTCAAGGAAGCGGCCAAGGGCAAGGTGGAACAGAAGGTCAAGGAAAAGCGCCAGGAGCTGGAAAAGAAGCTGCAGAACGATCTTCAGAACAAGCTCAAGGGGCTGTTCCGTTGACCCGCGTGTTGCACGCGCCGGTCGCGGGGTTGCCCGAAAGTGACTGACCCTGCGGATGGACGTGGCAATGGAGGGGCTGAAAAGTTGAGTGAAGAGTGGCGCCCAAACGCACCTGTCCTGCGCCAGCATGCCGGATGCTGATGCGACATGCGGGTTAAGGGTCGGCATGCCATTGCGCTGTGCCTGGTATTGGGCGCAGCGGGCGCGGGTCCTGCCCGCGGAGCCCAGGTGCTGGACGCCACGCTGCACCGCAACGGACAGACCTATCGGGTGGATATCCGGGCCCGCATCGAGGCGCCGGAAGCGGCGGTGCGGCGCATCGTCACCGACTACTCCCATCTGAGCGAACTCAATCCCGCCATCAAGTCCAGCAAGGTGCTGGCCGTCTACGGCCCCGGCAGCAGTCGGGTGCGCACCGTCACCCACGCCTGCGTGTTGTTCTTCTGCAAGGATATCGTCCAGGTCCAGGACGTGAAGGTGATGCCCGACGGCGAGGTGGTGGCCACCACCGTGCCGGCCCTGAGCGATTTCAAGTCCGCGGTGGCCCGCTGGCGCCTGTCGCGGGTCGATGATGCCACGGTGATGGATTTCTCGGCCCGCTTCGTGCCCAGCTTCTGGGTGCCGCCCCTGATCGGTCCCTGGCTGATCCGCCACAAGCTGAGCGACGAGATGGCCAAGACCGCCCAGCGCATCGAGCAGATCGCCGCCGGCGACGGCATGGATTCAAGCTCCGGCGCGTCGTCTCCATGAGCCCGGAGGTCTTCGCCGGCAAGGTGCTGCAGTGGTTCGACGGTCACGGCCGCAAGGACCTGCCCTGGCAGCGCAATCCCACGCCGTACCGCGTCTGGGTCTCGGAGATCATGCTCCAGCAGACCCAGGTGAGCACGGTGATCGGGTATTTCGAGCGTTTCATGACGCGTTTTCCCGACGCCCAGTCTCTCGCCGACGGCTCGCTGGACGAGGTGCTGCACCTGTGGTCCGGGCTGGGC
>CAZNBB010000221.1:0-4308 GCA_964571225.1 uncultured Gammaproteobacteria bacterium | reverse complement strand
CGTTGGACCTGAGCTCACCCACCGCGCGGGTGAGGTCCCAGGGGAACGGGCCTCCCAGGATGCCGCGGATGCGGGCACCACCACTCACGGTGTAGGGGGCCGTGTTGCCCACCATGGTGTGAAATTTGAGCAGGGGTCTGGAGAACGCCATGCGGTCGGCATGGGCGGGGACGGCGATGGGAAGCAGCGCGAGCGCGCCGACGGCAGACAGCAGTTTCTTGTTCACGACTTTTCTCCTTGGCTGTAGACGCCTTATCGACAGTGATCCTGCATGGTCGCGGGCCGCGGATTCCTGACGCCAGATGCCGGCAGTACGGCGTGTCCGCCAAGTACCCCGGTTGCCGCCATGGAGTAGACCCGGGCCGAGTGGCATGGTTCCGGTGATACGCCGGCGCGGAGGATGGACCGGAGGCACGCGAACGGTTCAGATCTTCCGATCCGACGGTTCGGATTGGCGGTGAACGGCGGCCCTTTGTGGGGACTCGGTGGTGGCCGGTTCGGCTGCCCCGGTCGTCCCCGCTTCGGTCGCTGCGTGACCGGAGTCGGCCTGGTCGTTATTTTCGTTGACCGTTTCCGGTACGTGTCGGTGAATGATCCATGCACTGGCCAGCAGGATCAGTCCGACGGCGATGAAAGGGAGCTTGAAGGACGGTATGGCCAGAACCCCGGCGATCAGCGGACCGGATGCGATTCCCAGGCCGAAGCCCATGGTGGTCATGCTCAACTGACGTCCGGTGCTGCCGTCGTGGGCTGCGTCCCCGGCCAGGGCGAAAGCGGGGGCGGCCACACCCGCCGAACCGATGCCCTGAACGATCCGCAGCCCGATGAGTTGCAGTGTGGTGTGCACCTCGCCCATCAGAATGGTGGCCGGTGCCATCAGTATCAGTCCACCGATGATCAGCGGCTTTCGGCCGATGTGATCGGACCAGCGGCCCAGGGGCACCTGGAACAACATGCGGCTGACCACCATAACGCTGAATGCGATGCCGAACGCAAATGCACCCTCGTCAAGCCGTTGGTTGAACTGTTTCTCCAAGGGCGTGACCATGGAAAACGCACTGGCCATGGCGAACACCGCCAGTGCCGATCCGAGCACGGCGCCATTCAGCAGCCGGCGGTCGAAGAATGCCACCCGGCCCCGTTGCTTCGCGGTGGTGTGCGGCGTCTGGTCGTGGATCCACACCTGGATCAGGGCCATCGCCACCAGTATGAGTGCCGCTGCGGCAAAGAAAGCGGAATCGAATCCCAAGTGATCGTAGAGGATGCCGCCCAACATCGGTCCGGCAGTGAAGCCGATCATGCGCGATGTGGCATATACGCCCATGGCCCCGCCGCGGTTGCCTTGGTTGCTGTTTGCGGTGAGCAGGGCGAGTGACGCCGGCAGGGTCAGGGCGAGCCCAACGCCCTGTATGGCCCTCAACACCAGCAGGTCGACGAACCGCCCGGCGAATATGTAACCCAATGTGCTGGCGGCCATCACCAGCAATCCGCTCAGTATGAATGGCTTGTACCGATCGATGCGGTCGGTGAGAAAGCCCACGGCGGGTTGGCTGGCCGCGTTCGCCAGGCCGAACAGGGAAATGAGAATGCCGGCGCGCACCGTTTCCGGGAAAGGCAGCCAAGGGGCCGGCAGCTTCGCGACATACAGGGGAATGACGACGAACAGGATACTGTTGCCCACGGCGTCCCCCAGCCGCGCCGTAGACAGCGCCAGTACGACCCGATTGGCCCCGATCCGCTCCATCCATTCCATTGCCGAAATCCCTTTCCATGGCGGTGCCGGGATGGCGGCCCCTAGGGAACCTCTGCACAGGCCGCTGAATCGGCGGTCACGGCGTTGCAAAGGTGCTCGGAATGCTCATTTACTGTATGTAAACTGCGCTTCCTCGCCCCTTTGCGCCTTGCGATCATCCCCTTGATCGACCTGTGCAGAGGTTCCCGAGGGCGGCGGTCAACACCCGGCCCGTAGGGCGTGCGTCCGGTGTTCCGGACGCCGCCCGCTGAATGTAGGTCCTGGAGACTGATCCGTGTGCGAGGCACAGCCTCTCTAGCGTTGGGACAGGACGGCTCGGCCAAGGTTCTACGCAGGGCGGCGGACGGGCGGCAGGCCCCGCCCGCCCTGCTGCGGTCAGCTCTTACTGATATTCGTGGCCACCAGAACCCCGCCGGAGAAGTTACCGCTCACCTGGACCTGATTGCCCACGCTGAGGCCGGTAGTGCTCATACCCGAGGTGTCCACGGTGATGCCGCCGATGGTCAGCTGGCCGCTGCCCATCTGACCGATCTTGCCATCGAGTTGGGCGGGGGCGGAGGAGGACGGATTGATGCGCTCCAGCTTGGTCGCCACCAGGGATCCGCCGGTGGTGGTCGCGTAGGCGTTGATGTCCACACGATCGCCAGGCGAAATGTTCTTGAGACTGAAGTAGCGCACCGGGGTCTGGCCGTTCGCGTCCTCATCGTCCTTCATGATGGTGAGGTTGTTCACCTGTACGGTCTGGCCCAGCACCGTCACCGTTTCGGCCGTGGTGTCCACCGCACTGACTGTCGCCGTCATTTCCACACTGGGGCGCTCACGCTGACTGATCTGGCTCGCCACCAGTTGACCGGCGCCGTTGAAAGTACCCTCCACCTGCAGGTTCATGCCCGGAGTGAGGGTGACCGGGCCGCCGTCGCCGTATTCGGTGCCGGATCCGACGATGACGGTCTGGCCGTTCAGGTCGAACTGGGAGCTGGAGACGACGGCGGTGACCACGCCCGACAGGTGGGCATCTTCGCCGTCCGTGCCTTCCACCCCCGGTTTGCCGTCGCCGTCGAGGCTGATTCGACTGGCCGTCATGGTGGTGCCGGAAAGGGCGTTGGTGCTCTGCACTTCCACGTAAAGGCCGTTTTGCAGGGAACCGTTGGGCAGCCCAGCGAGCTGGGCGCCGGCGTAGTCAATGGTCAAACCGCCGATCTTGAAGGTGCCGGCGGCGGTGTCCAGCCCCTGGACGAGGCCTTTGACTTCTATGGTCTCTCCGGCCTGCAACGCCGCCCGTTGTACCTCGATGTGGGTTGCATAGACGGTGCCCGTGCCTGAGGTATAGCCGCTCACTTCCACGATGTTGCCGGGGGCGATCTGCGCGGCCGAGGTGATGCCGCTTACCTGGCTGTCGAACTGGGTGCTGGCGGTCAAGGTGACGGTCTGGCCCATGACGTCCAATGTGCCGGTGCCGTTGGCGGTCACGGTGCTGCTCAATACCACTCCATGCATGTCGTCCGAAAAGCTGATACGGGTGGCGGTTCCGGTCTTGCCGCCTGGAGCCACGCTCCCGTCCACCGTGACCACCATGCCCACTTTGAGCTGGCTCTCCCCGGCGGAAGCGCCGTTGACGGAAAAGCTGGCGTTGCTGGTGTCGTATTCCACGCCGTTGACGAACACGCTTCCGAACCCGGTGATGGCGCCGCTGGCCAGACCGGTGGTGGAAGTCGTACCCGTGCCGCCGCCGCTCCCGCCACCGCCGCAAGCCGCCAGGCCAACCGCTGCCAGGACCGCAAAAGATAACAGGCTGATTTTCCGTGCATTCATTGTATCCATCCTCCCGGTAGGCTCAATATTGGGAAAAAAATCCCAAGTACGCGATGGAGTATAGCCTGAATTCCTGTGGGTGTGTACGTGAACGGGTTCACAGCTTTGTGCAGCGTTGCGGCGCGGAGCCCCGCGAAGCGCGACCTCGGCCGGGCGTGTACCGCCAATAGAGGGAGTTGAAAGGCAGACCGGGCAGGGCTTCACCCGCGCCTTGGGTGTACCATGACGTCCGATGTACGAGCTGATCCGGCCGGGCCGGAATTCAACGAAGGGGAGGTTCTTCGATGTTGCAACGATTGTTGCGTACGAAAGGGGGGAATTTGGGCGCGGCCAGGGGTGGCCGCAACGCGCTGGTGTTGGGTGGCGCTCTGTGTGCAGTGATGCTGGCCGGCCAGGCGCGGGCGGCCGACGGCAAGACTATTGTGATGCAAGGCAATGGCAAGGGTGCGCCGCCCTGTATGGCGTGTCACGGCATCCAGGGACAGGGCAACGCTGCCGGCGGCTTCCCCATGCTGGCCGGCCACAGCGCCCACTATCTGGCCAAGCAGCTGCAGGACTTCCAGCAAGGGCTGCGTTCCAACGCGACCATGGGGCCCATCGCCAAGGCATTGACCGACGATCAGATTCAGGCGGTGGCGGGCTATTATGCGAGCCAGAAGCCGCCCGCCAAGGCGCCCGGCAGCAAGAATGCTTCCAAGGCCGAGCTGCAGCTGGGCCAGGAGCTTGTGACCCAAGGGCAGTGG
>CAZNBB010000220.1:0-4310 GCA_964571225.1 uncultured Gammaproteobacteria bacterium | reverse complement strand
ACCAGATCCAGGGGCACACCGAGCTGGGTGATCACCACGCCCACGCTGGCATCGGTGCTGACCGGCTGGCTGAACGAGGCCTTGCGCCAGCCATGGGGAAGGTAGTCGTTGAGCTCTTCATAGAAACGCAGATACACGGTGGCCCCCATGGCACTCACCCCGGGACCTGTTGACGGGATGGAAAAGCCGCTGCCGGCGCCCCGCGGCTGTCCAGAGTCTGACGGGTGATGGTCGGAAACAGTTCCATATTCGGGTTCGATGAGTCCCTGCGGTCCAACCGGCCGGAGCATGGGACCGGGCTGCCAGAGGAGCACATCTGCACAGGCCGCTGAAGCGGCGCTCACGGCGTTGCAAAGGCGCTCGGATACGGGGTCGCAAAGCGGCAGACCACTGTAGACTGCGCTTCCTCGCCCCTTTGCGCCTGGTGATCGTCCACTTGATCGAGCTGTGCAGAGGCTCCTAGGGCACGGCACGGCCACAAGGCCTTTACAGAGCATAGCGTATTACAGAGAGGGTGCAGCAAGGCTGCCAACGCGCAGCCCGTTCCATGCCGCACGCCCTGCCTGCCCGGCGTCAGACGCGGGACCTGCGGCCGAGTCAGGGTATCCGGACCTCGTTCATGCGATCGCGGATGATGGTGGTGGCACCGATCAGGTCCTGGTTGTGGGGATGGGTCTGAAAGTAGCGGGGATCGGGAATCATGGCGGCGAGACGGGCCGCTTGATCGGGGGTCAGACGATCACAGTCCACATGGTAGTAGTAGTGGGCGGCGGCACTGGCCCCGTAGAGGCCGTTCCCCCATTCGATGACATTGAGATAGATCTCCAGGATGCGCTGCTTGCTCATCATACCCTCCAGCATGAGGGTGATGAGCGCCTCCTCGCCTTTGCGCCACAGAGTACGTTCGGGGGACAGAAAGAGGTTCTTGGCCAGTTGCTGGCTGATGGTGGAGCCGCCGGCCACGATGTGGCCGGCCCTGACATCCCGGAGCAGTGCCTGTTCGATGCCGCCCCAGGCGAAGCCGTCGTGATACACGAAGGTGGCATCTTCCGCCGCGATCACCGCGCGTTTCAGATTGTCGGAAATATTCCCATAGGCGACCCACCGTTGACGGATGGGCACATGGGCATGTTCGGCACGCAGCGTTTTCAGGCGCTCCTGGATGAAGGCGGTGGTGGTCGGATTGTGGTCCACCCACCAGGCCACATGCACGAACACCCACACCTGATAGCCGACAAACACGGCCAGGGTCAGCAACACCAGGCGCCGCACCCATCGGCGCGCCAGGGATCGCGATCTGCGTTTACGGCGCGTCATCGCAGCAGCGACGAACCCGGCGGGCGCGGTCTGGGAATGCCGGCCCGGCCGGGCGGGAAAGGCGCTGCGCACCACTCACCAGGTGCGCCTTCTCCGGGGAGCTCCGGGAACGCATGGAACCGGCGTCACGGAACGTTGATGGAGGCTGACCGACGAATAGCGAA
Organism: uncultured Gammaproteobacteria bacterium; assembly: GCA_964571225.1. Classification (GTDB taxonomy): domain Bacteria; phylum Pseudomonadota; class Gammaproteobacteria; order DATFLG01; family DATFLG01; genus DATFML01. The sequence goes on along the minus strand of CAZNBB010000220.1, from coordinate 2,829 downwards.
CCGGACGCACAGTCCATGAAGGTTTCTCTGTTTATGGTGTCGCGCCCTCACCCCGGGAGACCGGCTGGGCAGGCCATGGAGCCGGCAGGAGCCTCACCCCAGGCCGCCAGCCGGGTATTCCCTTGGCAGGGACACGTGCAATGCAGTCCATGGGGTACCGGCCCGGCGGCAGCCGAACGTGCCCAAGGCCCGCCGTCGCGCAGTCCGGAAGCGGAGCCCGCGCTTGTTGTTGCATGCCCGCCGAGCACAGTTGCAGGCGACGGTCGATCAGCTTACCAAACCCCCGCTCGGGCCGACAGCACGCCTCGAACCGACGACGGCCGTCAGTTCGGACCCGGACTTCCCAGATCGAGTTCCGGCTCCACCTCGGCACGGGGATCCATCTCCAGGGCCACCGGCGAGGTGCGCAGCATGGGCACGTACTCGCCCTGCTCTTCGGCAGGCACCGGCGGCGCCCGGGTGCGCATCCGGACCAGGGCGAATGCGCCCAGCAGCACGAAGGCCAGGGCAAAGAACGCCATCAGGCTGCCCGGGCCGAGGTATTCCATCAACACCCCCGCCGACGCCGGCCCGACGGCGGCGCCCAGTCCGTAGAGCAGCAGCAGGCCGCGGGTCACCTCCAGAACCTGGGTCGGGTCCACATGATCGTTCATGTGGGCCACCGCCAGACCGTACACCGAGAACGACAAACCGCCGTAGAAGAAACCATCGGCCACCAGCGCCCAGGGTGACACGCGGGTCAGCCCGAAGCCCACCAGCGCGGCCAGCGCCGACAGAAAGCACACCACCATCAGCACGGTGCGCCGGTCGCGGTTGTCCGAGTAGTGCCCCACCGGCCACTGCAGCAGGGCCCCCCCGACAATGGTCACACTCATGAAGGCGGCGATGCCCACGCCATCCAGCCCCACACGCTGGGCGAACACGGCGCCCATGCCCCAGAAGGCACCGCCGGTCAGCCCCGCCACCAGGGCAGCCGTGCTGCCCAGGGGCGAAACCCGGTGCAGATGAAGCAGGCTGACCGCGGGCGTCTCCACGGGAGTCGGCTGCAGAACCCGCGTCAGGGCGATGGGCACCAACGCCAGGGACAGCAGCATGGAAGCGACCGCGAACGGCACGAAGGTGCGCACTCCGCCCACCAGCAGCAGATACTGGCCACCTGCCATGGCCAGCAGGGAGACTGCAATGTAGGTCGAAAACACCCGGCCCCGCATTGCGCTGGTGGTCAGCACGTTGAGCCAACTCTCGATCACCATATAAAGGCCCACCACGCACATGCCGGTGACGATGCGCAGCACGCCCCAGGCCCAGGGATTTACCGCCAGCGCGTGGGCGATGGCGGTGACGGACGCCACCGCCGCCATGGCCGAAAAGGCGCGCACATGACCGACCTGCCGGATGATGGCGGGACACAGGAACGTCCCGATCACGTAGCCGACGAAGTAGCAGGACATGACGACACCGGTCACGGTCTGGGGAAAAAGCTCGACGCCGGCCCGTACCCCCAGCAGCGTGCTGAGCAGGCCGATGCCCAGCAGCATCACGGCCACGCCCAGCAACAGCGAAAAAATCGATCCGAGGGTTCTGATCATGCTTGTGCTTTCGGGACCGGTGGCATATTTGAGCTTCCCGCGCGGCAGCGGCCGCACGCGGACAGGGGCCAAAGATGAACGCTTTACAGCCGGGGAAGTCTAGCAGGACATGGGAAGAGTAAACGAGCGGAGAATCCGGCCTGGGCGCTGCCTGCCGGGGCGTCCCGGATGCGCCACGTCATCGGTCGGCCCCGGTGGCCGTCGACCGTGCGGGCCGGACGGTCCACCCTGCCCGGCAGGCGAGGTGAAGCCCACGCAATAATTGCGCCGCCGTCTTCTCGATTCGCCTTCGGGCTTGTTCGGTGTATCCCGGATTGCTTCGATTGTGGAATCAGCCGTTCACCCGGGTCGTCCGTTCGGCACGCACGGCGATCGGCTCAGGGTTTTGCGTCCCCGGGCTTGGCATTGACCAACGGTCCTTCGGCGCCCGGCGTGACCGTCGACAGCCCCAATCCGAGGTAGCGGGCCGAACAACGTAGAAAAGCTTCGATAAGCTCGCGGGACTCGGTGCTCCGCGACCGTCCGCGCCGAACAGGTTGTTCTTGATTCGCGCACTGCTCCATGGTGTTGCTTCTCCGTGTCTTCCAATCATGGCAGGGCCAACAGGCGACCCGCACCGGCACCGCCCTGCGGGATGGTTTTTGCCATCCCGCACGTCTTTGAACGTTTCGACCGACAGGTCGACAATTCGTTCTGCCCGCGGGCTCAATCCCAGCGGTCGTCGCGCACCTGCACCTTACCGTCTTGTATGCGCACCGGGAAGGCGTACACATCCTCATAGGCCGGCGGCGCCGTCACGGCGCCCGTACGGATATTGAAGCGCGCACCGTGGCGGGGGCAGATGACCTCGTCGCCCTCCACTTCCCCGCTGGCCAGCTCGCCGCCGTCGTGGGTGCACATATCCTCGATGGCGTAGTACTCCCCGTCCACGTTGAACACCGCCACCATGACGTCGTCCACGTCCACCACCGTGTGAGAGCCGGGAGGGATATCCTCGATGCTGGCTGCGTCAGTCCAGTCGCTCATCGACAGTGCGTCCTTCATTTCCAGCGTGGATTGTATATAAGAGCCACGGAACCCACGGAATCCACGGACGAACAAAATTGATTGGCGACATCGGTCCATGACCGAGGACTGCCACGGGCCGGCGCTCCCGTATCGGCAAACACGACTTTCATTATTCCGTGCTTTCCGTGTTTTCCGTGGCGCCTTTGCCTTTCTTCTTCCGTGGATTCCGTGG
>CAZNBB010000219.1:0-4359 GCA_964571225.1 uncultured Gammaproteobacteria bacterium | reverse complement strand
CTCTACTTTTCCTCTATATGTCTTCATTTTTTTAATTTCTTCTTCTGATAAATCTACTATCTTAAAAATAATATCATCAGAAATGTTACCAAAATATTGAAGCAGATTATTCTTACAATAAAAACGTCCACCAACACTACTTGGCGCACCTTGTAATGAAGTTAATTGATTATGCCTACATAAGAAATTTCCACCAACACTACTCGGTGCCCCTTGCAATGAAGTCAATTTATTGTCACTACAATAAAAACTTCCACCAACACTACTTGGTGCGCCTTGCAAAGAAGTTAATTGATTAAAACTACAATCAAAATATCCACTAACACTACTTGGTGCACCTTGTAATGAAGTTAACTTATTGCCTTCACAATCAAAATCCCCACCAACATGAATTGGTGCGCCCTGTAAAGAAGTTAATTGATTATAAGTACAACTAAAAAAACCATTAACACTACCAAATTGAACAGGAATTGTCTCTAATTCTTTGTCTTCAATATCTACACTACCATCAACATCAACTATACCATTATCTTTAATAGCATAATCTTCTATCCTCATCTTTTTTAACCAACTCTTTATCTCTTCCTTATCAACAAGAAACTGTGCCTTTCTACCAAACCTCTCTTCAAATGCGGATATGTCGTAATCTATCTTACCCCTACCTTCTATAACACCATATGTCATTAACAATCCTCTTACTTCTTCCGGAATATCTTCTACTGGCGGCAACTTTCTTTTCATATACTTCAATACATCAGCTATTTTTTCTCTTTCAGAATGATCAGTAACACCTACCAATAAATCAAACATATCTTCAACTTCTATGTCAATAACTTTACTAGGATTATCGTTAATTCTCATCCTAAGTATCGTTAATGCTGAAGAACGTAAATCATCATTCATCCCCTTTATCCATTTAACTATCATGCCATAATTTGTTTTTGAATCACTTGTCAAGTACCATATTATATGAGCATTTATTACTACATCTCGTGTCGGATATACATACTTTAATTCCTGTATCTCATCTCTTTTAACTATTTCCCTCATAGCTAAATCTCTGGATGCATAAGTAGTTCCGTTTCTTATTATTTCTAACAATTGATCAACATCCAAACTTGCAATATCTACAGCATTACGTTTGCCGAACCTCTCTTCAAATCCGGATATGTCATATTTTATGGAACCTTTAATTATATCATTTCTAACAAGCCAATCCCATTTATGTTTAGAGACTTCACTTTTTAACGGCATCTTAACTTTATTCTTTATCTTATAAAATATATTCGTAAGATATCCATTTACTTTATTTGATTTGCCTATTAATTTAATAAAATTTTCCGGATCAATTTGATTAGCTGTTTCCGGATACTTTTCTAATCTCCTAATAATCCAATACAAACAATCTTCTAACAAATCCCTATCCATTTCAAGAAAACGTTTAGCAAGCTTATTTACATCAAATCCTACAGCATTTAATAGATTATGAGTCAATATTTTATTAGACTCAATATTTTCTAATGGATATAACTCATATACCTCATTAAACTTCCTCCTCTCTATCAATTTAATTATTGCATCTTGCTTATTAAATATAGATTCATCTCTTTTAATTATATAGATCAACTGTTCATCAGACAAATCAGCCAGATTATACTGAGCTTTCCTACCGAATCTCTCTTCAAATCCGGATATGTCAAACTCTATCTTGCCCCTATGTAGCAACCTATCAATTTCTTGGTCAGATAGATCAGCTATCTTCTCTACAGTTCCTAACGGCACATTACCTATTTCAATAAGCGGATTGTGTGCAACATAAATCTTACCAGCAACCTCACCTATGCCGGTCAAGTTTTTTAATCCACAATTTACAGCATAATAATTTTTACCAACTGTTTTAGGCCCACCAACTAAGCTTTCTAAATTTCTATTTACAGAACAATCAAAGTTACCTCCAAGGTTTTGTGCAACTCCTTCTAAACTTCTTAAATTATTTTTATAACAATAATAACCATTACGAACTCTTCTCGGACCATGCTTTAAGCTTATTATATTATTATTAGAGCATGAAAAACTGCCTGTTACTTCATCAACAACAAAATCAACACTAGTTAATAGATTATTGCTGCAATCAATACTACCATCTATAAAATTAAATTGAACCGGAATGTTTGTCAATCCTTCATTGTCTAGATAAACATTTTCATGTACATTTACTGTAGTATGAGCGAAACCATCCGGATCATTACTAACATACGTATAATCATCTATGCCATAACGATTTAACCATTCATCTACTTCTTCTCTACTCCCCATAAACTGAGCCTTTCTCCCAAACCTCTCTTCAAATGCGGATATGTCGTAATCTATCTTACCCCTACCTTTCTTCAGTCTTTCAATTTCTTCTTCTGATAAATATACTATCTTAGAAATAATATCATCAGAAATGTCACCAAAATATTGAAGTGGATTGTCATCACAATAAAAATACTCACCAACACTACTTGGTGCGCCTTGTAATGAAGTTAATTGATTATAACTACAATCAAAATATCTTCCAACACTACTTGGTGCACCTTGTAATGAAGTTAATTTATTATAACTACAATCAAAACGTCCACCAACACTACTCGGTGCACCTTGTAATGAAGTTAATTTATTATAACTACAATTAAAATATCCACCAACACTACCAAATTGAACAGGAATTCTATCTAATCCTTTACCACTAATATCTAAATCTCCATCGACATCAACTACACCATTATCTTTAATAGTATAATTCTTTATCCCCATCTTATTTAACCAACTTTTAATCTCTTCTTTATCAACAAGAAACTGTGCTTTTCTACCAAACCTCTCTTCAAATGCGGATATGTCAAAGTCCGGAACACCTTCTAGTATGCCATATCCTCTCAATGCGTTTTTATCATCTTCTGTCCAATAATCTTTTAAAAGCTTTATTACATTCCACGCACGTTCGGAAATGCCTGTATAGTACTTACTATTTAAATATTTAATAAAGAAAGACGGTGCTATCTCACCAATCTTATCCTTAAACGAACCCAATCTTTCTCTATAATACAACAACACATATATAAGATTCAACTCATCAATTGAGTTAAACAATTTTAAAATCTCTTCTGCTGTTGTTGATTCATTTTCAACATATTTCCAAATAAGATAAGAATCCGTACGATCACCACCTGTTGGAAATAATGTGTCATAGATTTCTTTTATATCAACACCTTTCCCCATTAGAGAATTTATTGAATGAATCTTTAATTGATCAGAAGAATCTTCACTCCCTAATACGTAAAGAAATCTTTTCTCACTATTGTCCGGTTCCCCTTCCAACTCATCAACATCTTTAGGCACATTTAAAACACCAAACCTTTCTTCAAATGCGGATATATCATACTCTATCTTACCTCTAGGAGTTATTCCCAATTTTCGCAAATACTCTTGCGTTTCTTTAGAGTATCTATGAATACTATTTGCTAAAGGAGAAAAATTTATACCATCTATAGGCAATGAAGAAAGCAATATACTAAAGAACAATTCCCCTATTATTTTTTCCGCACTAAGTGTCGGCATTTTATCCAAAGCAGCAATTATTTGATTGATATGAGTTATCTTTTCATTCTCAATAAGTATATGCAATGCTCTTAAATTTACCTGAAAATTTATCAAAGGATTAGCTTTACTTTCAATAACTATCCTAGCAAGTCTACTGTATTCTTTTCTTTTATGTAACTCATCCACACAAGCTAAACGATACTCAATAGACTTACCTTCATCTAAAGCAAATATAACTAATGTTTCAACACCACTATGCTCTATGTCCCACGACTCTTCTGCCGATATATTTGCATACGTTGCTTTTCTCCCAAATCTCTCTTCAAATGCTGATATGTCATAATCTACTTTACCCTTCCCCTTCTTCAGTCTTTCAATTTCTTCTTCTGATAAATCCATTATCTTAGAAATAATATCATCAGAAATGTTACCAAAATATTGAAGCGGATTGTCATCGCAATAAAAATATCCACCAACACTACTTGGTGCACCTTGTAATGAAATCAATTTGTTAAAACTACAATCAAAATATTCACCAACACTACTTGGTGCGCCTTGTAATGAAGTTAATTGGTTATCGTTACAAGCATAACTTCCACCAACACTACTTGGTACGCCCTGTAAAGAAGTTAGTTTGTTATAACTGCAAAAGAAATATCCACTAACACTACCAAACTGAACGGGAATTCTATCCAATTTTTTTGCACTAATATCTACATTTCCACCAACATCAACTATACCATTATCTCTAATAGTATAGCCATATATTTCCATCTCATC
>CAZNBB010000218.1:0-4362 GCA_964571225.1 uncultured Gammaproteobacteria bacterium | reverse complement strand
TCGAGCATCACCTGTTTGTACGGTTTGCTGTCCTGGGCCCGGTCCAGCACCATCCAGCTCAGGCGGACCAGCTGATTCTTCTCCAGGCCGTAGGCGACCCGCTGCAGGGTGCTGCGCAATTCGCCGGAAGGATTGGTCCAGCCACCGCGGGTGAATTCCAGGGTGGGCTGCTGGCCGGTGCCGCCGATCAGCGCCGGGCGGGGATCGCCGTAGCTGTCCCGTATGGTGCGCGCCACGGTCTGCTGAATATCCTGCTCCATGCGGCTGTAGACCACCTGCAGATTCGCCAGGTGGGCCGCTTTCGCCTCCACCTGGGCGCGGGTGTCCAGAACCGTTTCCAGACCGCCGTAGGCCATCACCGCCAGCACCGCGAAAATGGTCAACGCCACCAGCAGCTCCAGCAGGGTGAAGCCCGCGGCACGGGTCCTTCGGTTCACAGGTTGTGCCCCACGAAACCGGTCAAGGACCCCAGCGGCGTCGTCTTGTCGTCGGCGCCGTCCGGGCGCACGGTCACGTCCAGGCGGCGCAAATCCTTGTCCTGCGTCTGGCTGACCTTCACCCGCCAGTCCCAGGTCCGGCCGTCGAAATCCCGGGTGCCGTGCTTTTCCCCCACGGACGGCCAGTCCCCCTTGAGCTGCCACTCGGTGAGCACGTTGTGGGCGACCCACTGGGCCGTGGTGCGATCCCGCAGATAGATCTCGTTGGACGCATAGCCGCCGGCACTCTGGATGAGCGCGGCCAGCGCGATGGCGAGCACCGCCAGAGCGATCAGCACTTCCAGCAGCGTGAACCCGCGGGCGCGGGCCCTTGCCGGCCCTTGACCCCGGCAGCGGTTGCGATGGGAGCGATGATCCGGCACGGCGTCCTCAGCCCGCCTTCGGCGGCTCCACCTTCACATGGCCGAGCAGATCGGCGCTGATGCGATAACCGGTCTCATCGCCACCTGCCGACAAGGTGGCATCGAAAGGCGTCATTTCACCACTCGACAGCAGCATGACCATGGGCTTGGCTCGCTTGTGTCCGAGGCGCTCGCCGGGCTGGTTTTCAAGGTGCACCTCCAGCGTAAGGCCGTCCGGCAGCTTGCGGGCCCGCAGCGTCCGGTCGTCCTCCACGGGCTTCCAGTTATTGCTGGATTCGTCCAGTTCCAGAAACGTATAGCCGTCGCCGTCGAACTGCACGGCATAGTTCCTGGACTGCATCACGGCCTGCTGGCTGACCAGCGTCAGCAGGCTCGCAAGACGCTGGGCTTCCTGTTTGACCTCCGCACTGCGCCCGCCGTCGCCCACCGAAAGCACCGCAAAGCTCGCCACGATGCCGATGATGACCAGCACCACCAGCAACTCCAGCAACGTGAAGCCGCGGCTTCTGTGGGACACGGCAGAAACGGCGAGGCGGGACGGGCTACTTGAGCATCCAGTTGCCGATATCGTCGTCACTGGGTTGTCCGTCGGGACCGAGGGTCCAGATATCGATGGTCCCGTGAACGCCCGGATTGAGGTATTGATAAGGATGGCCCCACGGATCCATGGGCAGCCGATCCAGATAGCCCCCTTCCTTCCAGTGCGGCGGAATGGGCGGCGTGGTGGGTTTCTTCACCAATGCCTCCAGACCCTGATCGGTGGTGGGATACACGTAGTTGTCCAGCTTGTAGAGGCTCAACGCCGCTTCCAGGGAGCGGATGTCCTGCTTGGCCTTGGCAACCCGCGCCTCTTCCGGACGACCCATGATCTTGGGGACCACGATGGCGGCGAGAATGCCGAGTATCACCACCACCACCATAATTTCGATCAGCGTAAAACCGGTCTGTTGCCGGCTGGTCAGTCGTTTCATGGTCAGCTGTATACTCCATCCAGACGGGCGGCGCGCCCGGAGTCGGACGCACCGACTATGTTACCGTGAGCCGTATGACGGTGATGTGACCGGGATCAATCGGGATCGAGGGTCTCAATCGCCTATACGGGATCCTGGAGCGCACTCGCCTGTCGAGTTGCGCCTGTGAGCTGCACACTCCGGGCCTTGTCTCGACCCTCTCTTGCGTAAACCGCTAGGAACGCCCTGCACAGGCCGCTGAAGCGGCACTCACGGCGTTGCAAAGGCGCTCGGAATGCTCATTTACCAACTGTAAACTGCGCTTCCTCGCCCCTTTGGGCCTGTTGATCATCCGCTTGATCGACCTGTGCAGAGCTTTCCTACACCTCGAATGCAGCGGCCATCTCGTGCACCCGGCGACCGGCCGCCGTGTCGGACTTGCCTGCCGCCGCAACGGCGTCGGCGAAACCGGCGAGCAGCTCGGGCAAGGCCTTCACCACCAGAGCCTTGCGCAGCCGGCCGACACCCTGTACGGCCCACATGGGCCGCCAGCCCCCGCTGGCGGTGCCGTCGCAGATCCTCAAGCTCCACACCGGACCTTCGATACTGCCGCGGTGGGGCCCGACCGCAAGGCGGAAGACGCTGCGGTCGGCGTCCACGCCCACACCCGGCCCAAAGTACTCCACCTGCAGCTCCGGTGCCAGTACCGAAAAATCCCGGTCCAGGCTGGCCAGCGCGGTGTCCAGCCGTTCGGTCACCGACACCCGTTCGGCCCGGGCCTGCTCGGCCAGATACGCGACATAGGACTCCATATATTCTCCGTAAACTAAGGCATGAGCGCGTACAAAGGCCCACTACTGCCGCCGGCCGGCCCATGCCGGTACACTTCATTTGGCATTATACGCCGGACCGCGGACCGTTGGCCCCTTAGTGGTCCATGCGGAAAATACTGTGCCTCTCAGCCGGTCCACAAGCCTCATCGGCAACGCGCAGGAGCGCCGGACTGGCCCGTCGCCAATTCAAGTGAGTGCAACGGGGCCGAGGGGGCTTGTGGGCCGGCCCGAAGGGAGCCCCGCTAATGGGCCAATGCGGCGTTGCGCTGCTTGGAAAGGGCTGGCCATTCCCTGCGCAGCGCGCCTTGCCTTGGCCCATTAGCGGGGCTCTGAAAGACACACTATCTTCCGCATGGACCACTAGCCGACTTGGCCCCGACGCCCGGGCCGATGCAGAATGCACTCAACGGCCCGCACCGGGGCTTCGTGGAGGTGATTGCCACAATGGATCTACGGGAGGACCTGGTTCGCTACTACCAATGGCTGCGCCGCTATGGGTTGAACGATTCCCACAGCGGAAACGCCTCGGTGCGCGACGGCGAGGCATTCTGGATAACACCCACCGGCGCCTGCGCCGACACACTGCGGGCGCAAGACCTGATTGCCTGCAGCCTGGACCGCATCGGCGACGGCGCGTCCCTGGACGCACCTCTGCACGCGGCCGTGTATCGCGCCAACAGCGCGGCCTCGGCGGTACTGCACAGCCACGGCGCCCACAGCGTGGCCATGACCATGGACGGGAAAGACTTCGTTCCTGCCGATTTCGAAGGGCAGTACTATTTCGCACGGGTGCCCGTGCTCACCATCCCCTACCCACGCTACGTGCAGGACTCGCCCGCCGCTGTGGCTGAAGCGCTCGCCGATCACCCGATCGCAGTGGTGCGAGGCCACGGTGTATATGCCTGCGCCGCCACCTTGAATGTTGCCTACAAGTGGACCAACTCCCTGGAGTTGTCCGCCCGCACGGCGTGGCTCGCACGCCTGGCGGGTACCCTGCCCTGAGTCGCAATGCAGCGTCTCAACGCAACGGTCGGCATTGCACCAGACGGTACAGCTGACGTTCGGCGTCCACCAGATGCTCTCCCCAGTGCAACCGGTAACCGCTTTGCCAGGTGCGCGCGGCCCGTTCCGGGGACCGGCAGTCCAGCCATTCCAGCCCCTGCTTGAGATCGAAGTAGATGTCGGTGAGGTCGTCGGCAAGACTGCCGCTCATCTCCTCCGGCGCATACCAGTGGTCGTACTCCAGCCAATAGCCGTCGTTGCAGCCCAACTGCTTTCGAAGTCGGGTAAACAGCTCGAAGCGCCTGTCCAGATCCGCACGCTGTGGGGGCAGCGGGGTCATGTCGGGCGGCTTGAGCGCCGTGACCGCGGCGTGCAACCGCGGCAACAGGTCCGCCACATGAACCAACCAGTCGGGCCTCGACCATCGTTCCGCCTCGATCATGCGGCAATAGTCACGGGCCGCGGCCACCATCGGCTCCAGTGCAGCAGGTAACGGTTCCATCGCTCACCCCGTGCGCCGGCTACAATGACACAAGTCTAGCTCAGGCACCGGGAGACTGCGGTGCAGTCGTTCACCGGAAACGATAGGACGGGTGACGGCAGGGAACTGCAAATGCCCGGAGGAGGAACGTGGGTGGCAGCCGGCCCTGGAATGCATACCTGGGGAACCTCTGCACAGGTCGATCAAGTGGATGATCGCAAGGCGCAAAGGGGCGAG
>CAZNBB010000217.1:0-4426 GCA_964571225.1 uncultured Gammaproteobacteria bacterium | reverse complement strand
CTTCAATCTGAACATCCCCTATATCACCTTCGGACGTCTGCGTCCCGTGCATACCTCCGGGGTGATATTCGGCTTCGGCGTCAATGCGCTGTTCGCCACGTCCTATTACATCGTGCAGCGCACCTGTCAGGCCCGCCTTTCCAGCGACTTCCTCGCCAATTTCACCTTCTACGGTTGGCAGGCGGTGCTGTTCATCGGGTTGATCAGCTACACGCTCGGCTACACCCAGTCCCACGAGTACGCCGAATTCGAGTGGCCCATCGACCTTCTGATCGCGGTGGTGTGGCTGGCCTATGTCTGGGTCTATTTCCAGACCCTCATGCGGCGTTCACAGCCCCACATCTACGTGGCCAACTGGTTCTACATGGCCTATATCCTGGCCACGCTGCTGCTGCATGTCTTCAACAATCTGTCGATTCCGATCAGCATGTTCAGCATGAAGTCCTACAGCCTGTTCTCCGGGGTGCAGGACGCAATGACTCAATGGTGGTACGGGCACAACGCCGTCGGTTTCATTCTTACGGCCGCGTTCCTGGGGATGATGTACTACTTCGTCCCCAAGCAGGCCGGGCGTCCGGTGTACTCCTACCGCCTGTCTATCATCCACTTCTGGGCGCTGATCTTCCTGTACATGTGGGTGGGGGCACACCACCTGCACTGGACCGCGCTGCCGGACTGGACCTCGACATTGGCCGCAACGTTCTCCGTCATGCTGCTGCTGCCGTCCTGGGGCGGCATGATCAACGGAATCATGACGTTGTCCGGAGCGTGGCATAAGCTGCGTACCGATCCCATCGTGCTGTTCATGATCACCTCGCTGTCCTTCTACGGCATGTCCACCTTCGAGGGACCGCTGCTGGCCCTGAAGAGCGTCAACGCCCTGTCCCACTACACGGACTGGACCATCGGTCACGTGCACTCCGGTGCCCTGGGCTGGGTGGCTTTGATCACCTTCGGCTCGTTCTATCACATGGTGCCGCGGCTGTGGTCCACCAAGCTGTACAGCACGCGCCTGGTATACGTGCACTTCTTCCTGGCCACCATCGGCATCGTGCTGTACATCACCGCAATGTGGGTGGCCGGCATCGGCCAGGGCCTGATGTGGCGCGCCTTCGACCAGTACGGCAACCTTGCGTATTCGTTCATCGAGTCGGTGGTGTTCCTCCACAAGCCCTATGTGGTGCGTTTCATCGGCGGTCTGTTCTTCCTCTCCGGTATGTGGGTGATGGTCTTCAACATGTGGGCCACCATTCGTCAGGGTCGCCGGGAGGCTGCCGAGCTGGAGGCTAAGGTCGCCGCCAAGATGGCGCGGGCCTGAGTCTTGCGAGCGGGTAGGAGAGCCAATAAATGAAGCATGAAAGTCTCGAGATCAATGCCGGCCTGCTGGCGCTGTTCGTACTGGTCGTGATCAGCATCGGGGGTCTGGTGGAGATCGTTCCGCTGTTCTATCTCCCGGGCACGATCGAAAAGGTCGCCGGTGTGCACCCGTACACGCCCCTTGAGCTGCGCGGCCGCGATATCTACCAGCGCGAAGGCTGCTTTTACTGTCATTCCCAGATGGTCCGTCCGTTCCGCAACGAGCTGCTGCGCTACGGGCACTACTCCCTGGCGGCGGAATCGGAGTACGACCACCCGTTCCTGTGGGGTTCCAAGCGTACCGGACCGGATCTGGCGCGCGTCGGAGGAAAGTACTCCAACGAATGGCTCACGATCCATTTGATCGATCCGCGCAGCGTGGTGCCGCAGTCGATCATGCCCGACTTCCCGTGGCTGGCGACAACGGATCTGGAGTACTCGGACATCCAGGAACGCATGGAGGCACTCAAGGAAGCCGGCGTTCCCTACACGGACACGGAAAAGGGCTACCAGGCCAACGTCAAGCGGTTCGGGCCCAAGCTGGCCGAGCAGTTCAATATCCCGGACGCGGAGAAGAATCTCATCGCCCAGGCTGAGCAGGGCAACTACGACGGCAACCCCAAGCGCTTGACGGAAATGGATGCAGTGGTGGCCTATCTGCAGGTACTGGGCACCATGGTGGACTTCAGCAAGTACAACCAGGGCTACTTCGCCAAATTCCGATAACGAGCGATCGTGTTGAACCGGGAATGCTGCAAGACGCAACGAAGAATCCCGCATTCGGTCTCGCGGCCACGCGCCGAGTTACCGAGCCCGTGTGCCAGGGGCCGCATCGCCGTAGCGAGTGGCAGGCGCCGCGCTCGCGGGCTTCAGGCGGTCAACAGCGGGCGGAAGAGGATGCGTACGTGGGGGCCTGCAAGTGCATTGCTGTGCAGGGCGACGACGGTCCGTAATGCGAATTACGCAGGGTAGAGAACAATGAGCGAGACGAAAGGTAAGCAGCAGGGCGCCGTTCAGACCACGGGGCATTCGTGGGACGGTGATCTGCAGGAGTTCAACAATCCATTGCCCCGGTGGTGGCTCTGGGGCTTCTACGCGACCATCGTGTTCGCCGTCGTCTATTGGTTCATTTACCCGGCGTGGCCTGTCGGTAAAGGGTTCACCACCGGATTCGACACCATTACCTACACCGGCGCCGACGGTAAGAAGGTCACCACCCACTGGAACACCCGTGCGCTGCTGATCCAGGATATGCAGACCGGTGCCGAGGCAAAGAAGCGCCGGGAGTACATGGACAAGGTGGCCAACGCCAGCTACGACCAGATCCTGCACAGCCCCGAAATGATGGCGTTCGTTCGTTCGGTGGCGAAGAACCTTTTCGGAGACAACTGTGCCGCCTGCCACGGTGATGGCGGCGGCGGCGTGATCGGGCTGTTTCCCAACCTCACCGACGACTCGTGGTTGTGGGGCGGAAGCATCCAGGCCATCCACCACACCATTACCTATGGACATGTGGGCTTCATGCCCGCGTTCAAGGATACCTTCAACCAGACCCAACTCGACGACGTGGCCAACTACGTCTTGAGTCTTTCCGGGCATTCGGTGGATTCGTCCAAGGCGGCACGCGGCAAAGTGATCTTCAACGGCCAGCAGGGCGGCTGCTACTACTGCCACACCCATGCCGGCACCGGGTTGAAGTCCCAGGGTTCGGCCAACCTGACCGACAGCATCTGGACCATCGCCGACGTACCGGACCAGCCGACCATCGCCGGTAAGATCAAGGCCGTCGAGAGCGTTATCCGCAACGGCGTGCACCGGGTGATGCCCACCTGGAAGGACCGCCTCTCGCCCACGCAGATCAAACTGCTAACCGTATACGTCCACGAACTCGGCGGCGGCAAGTAAGCCTGCGCCGGCGTTGTCATTCCGACGCTGCCGGCGTACCAATGCCGTTCGGACGCCCCGTTCAACGGGATGATTAAATGACCGCATCAGAGGACATCCTCTACCAGAAACGCATTCCCATCTATCCAAGGTCCGTCAAGGGCCGCTTCCGGAAACTGAAGTGGGGCATCCTGGCGCTGGCCTACGGCGTGTATTTTCTGCTGCCCTGGATCCCCTGGGACCGCACGATCGGCCCCGATCAGGCGGTTTCGTTCGAACTGGCCACTCGGCGTTTCTATCTCTTCAATCTGGTCGTTCACCCTCAGGACATCTTCTGGCTGGCCGGTATCCTGGTGATAGCGGCCATCCTGCTGTTCATGGTGACGGGTATCGCCGGGCGGGTCTTCTGCGGCTATTTCTGCTTTCAGACCCTGTGGACCGACGTCTATGTCCTGATCGAACGGCTGGTGCAGGGGGAACGCCCGGCGCGCATCCGACTGGACAATGCCCCGTGGGGCGGCGAAAAGCTGGCCAAAAAGGCCCTGACTCACGCATTGTGGCTGGTTGTCGGTTTCTGGACCGGGCTCACGTTCACCCTGTATTGGGCGGACGCCCCACATCTTGTCGTGCAGTTCTTCACGGGGACGGCCCCGTTTCCGGCCTACGCGACCACCTTGTTCCTGATGGTCACCACCTACGTGATGGCCGGACTCGCCCGTGAGCAGGTGTGCACCTACATGTGCCCCTACGCGCGGTTCCAGAGCGCCATGTTCGATCGCGACACGCTGATCGTCGCCTACGACGAGAAACGGGGCGAAGGCACAGCGGGTCGCCATAAGGCAGCCAAAGGCTTCCAGAGCCGGGAGGAACGCACGCAACAGGGTGCCGGCGACTGCATCGACTGCGGGTATTGCGTACAGGTGTGCCCCACCGGCATCGATATTCGCAACGGCCTCCAGTACCAGTGCATTTCCTGTGCCCTGTGTGTCGATGCCTGCAACAACATCATGGACACCCTGGGCTGGCCGCGAGGCTTGATCCGGTATACCTCCGACAACGAACAGCAGGGCAAGAAGACCCGGATAGTGAAGCCGAAGACCATCGGCTACGGTTTCGTGCTGTTGGTCGCGATCGGCCTGCTGTCGTTCAGCATCGCGACGAGGACTGCGTTGGATATGGAGGTCTA
>CAZNBB010000216.1:0-4443 GCA_964571225.1 uncultured Gammaproteobacteria bacterium | reverse complement strand
TTGTTTCCGCTACCCGTTCACACCGTCTGGTAGTACAGGTTCTGCGGATGGTTGGCCTGGGCGAAGAAGAACCAGCGCTCGGCGAGCAGTCCCAGGTATTGGCTGACGAACGCGATCACCAAAAGGGAATCGTGTCCGGCAGACAAGCCGACGGCCAGAAACAGGATCGGGAGCGGGAACACCAGCACCAGGAAGGTCCACTTCACCAGCGCGAGGAAGCCTTCGGACTTGTGGTGGAAGAACTCGCGGGTGTTGAACGAGCCGCCCATGAAGCCCTGACTCTTCTGCACCACCTTGCTGTGGCGCACGCCGATGGCGGTCTGCACGGACGACTTGTATTCGATGCGCGAATTGCGCACCAGCGAGGCGGTGCGGGTGATCAGCGCGGCGATGGTCAGAATGATGGCCCAGGCGCCGAAGAAGTCCACCAGGGCCGGGGCGTTGTAGGCCGAAAAAGCCGTGGCCAGGGTGAAGCCCGAGGCCGTGCCCAGCAGCAGGTAGTTGACCACGGTGAGGGGCGTGGCCCATTCCTGGAAGAACTTGATGCAGGCGTAGATCATCCCGGTGCAGATGAACAGCGCAAAACACAGCACGGCGGTGACTGCGCCCACCACCAGTGTGAGGCTGATGACCACGTCACTGCCTATCGTCAGCAGGGGAATGTTCCAGCCCAGATAAAAGAGTGCGCCGTACACGAACACTGCCCCCATGAATGCAGGCAGCACGATCACTTCGCGGGAAAGCCAGGAGGTGCGCCAGCGTGCCGCCGCCCGCCAGCCCCGTTCGGGCCGCCCGAGGTGGAAGAAGGAGGCGAGCAGCGCGCTGGCGAGAAACACCAGAGCCAACAGGCTGCCCAGGGCGTAGAAGTGCACCGGATGCTGGGCCGGCAGCAGGTTGATGGTGGAATACACCT
Organism: uncultured Gammaproteobacteria bacterium; assembly: GCA_964571225.1. Taxonomy (GTDB): domain Bacteria; phylum Pseudomonadota; class Gammaproteobacteria; order DATFLG01; family DATFLG01; genus DATFML01. The sequence continues at coordinate 3,530 of CAZNBB010000216.1, read as the reverse complement.
GGCCGGTGAACAGCGACAGGAACAGTCCCTGCCCCACGCCCGAAAGCGTGGTGAGAAAGATGACCGAAAACGCAGGATTCATTGCCTAGCTCCACTGGAATCTGTTGTCGGCGGGCGGCGCCAGCATGCATCTGCCGCCGCCCGTTTCGATTGTTGGGCTACCAGCTGGTGACGTCGTCCAGAGACGGCTCGCTGATGTCCGGCCTGGGCTCCCGGCGCTCCTTCTTGAGCGGGTTGTCGGCGCGGATGAGCTCGTCTTCGTGGATGGTGACCCGCGTCTTGCGCCGCGGCAGGTAGTGATTGGCCGGCTTGGTGCCCCATTCCGGCATCAGGGGATAGCCGCCCTGCTCGCGAATGGCCACCGAGACTTCCGAGTCGGGGTCGTGCACATCGCCGAACAGCCGCGCATTGGTGGGGCAGGCCATCACGCACGCCGGCTTGCGTTCCGCCGGCGGCAGGTTTTCGTCGTAGACGCGATCCACGCACAAGGTGCACTTCTTCATCACCTTCTGGTGTTCGTCCACCTCGCGCATGCCGTAGGGGCAGGCCCAGGAGCAGTACTTGCAGCCGATGCACTTGTCGTAGTCCACCAGCACGATGCCGTCCTGGTAGCGCTTGTAGCTGGCGCCGGTGGGACACACCGGCACGCAGGGCGGGTCTTCGCAGTGCAGGCAGCTCTTGGGGAAGTGAACGGTCTCCGTGTGCGGGAACTCGCCCACCTCGAAGGTCTGCACCCGGTTGAAGAAGGTGCCCGTGGGATCCTCACCGTAGGGGCGCTCGTCGGTGAGGTACCCGGCCGTGCCGGAGGTGTTCCATTCCTTGCAACTGGTGACGCAGGCGTGGCATCCCACGCATACGTTGAGATCGATGACTAGTGCGAGTTGGGTCATGTTGTCTTCCGGCCTGGTGTCTGTATGTCCTGTGCATGGGGCCCGGCGGGCGCGGCGGCGCGGGTGTTGCAGCCCTGGTGTGCCGCGCGCCAGCCGCAGCCATGACCGCGCGTACGACGCATCAGCGCTTCCTGCCGCCGGCGAAATAATGCAGCCACGACGGCCTCTTGGCCTCGCCCGGCGCCGGTTTTACGGTGTCGAAGCTGGGCCAGGTGACCTTCTGCTCGTCGGCGCCGGCGGGATACACCCGCACCCGCACGTCGTACCAGCCGGCCTGGCCGGTCACCGGGTCCGAGTTGGACAGGTGGTCGCCGGCCGCGCTGGGCGGCAGCTCTTCGCTGATCACGTGATTGAGCAGAAAGCCCTTGCGCGACTCGTTGGCGCATTCGTCCAGGTTCCAGGCGCCGGCGGCCTTGCCGATGGCGTTCCAGGTCCACACCGTGCCCGGCTCCACCGCTTCGGAGAAGCGGCACATGCAGCGCACCTTGCCCCATTGGGATTCGACCCACACCCAGTCGCCGTCGTTGAAGCCCTGGCTGCGCCCCAGCTGGGAGTTCACGTACAGGTAGTTGTAGGTGTGGATCTGCCGCAGCCACGCGTTCTGCGAGTCCCAGGAGTGGTACATGGCCATGGGCCGCTGGGTGACGGCGTTCAGCGGGTACTTGACCAGATCGGTGGCCTGGGTCTCCAGGGGTTCGTGGTAGAACGGCAGCGGATCGAAATAGGTCTCGACGCGCTGACGCAGCCGGTCCGGCGGCTGCTTGCCGGCGCGCTTGCCCTGGGCGGCCAGCCGGAACTTCTGCAGCACCTCCGAGTAGATGTGGATGTTGATGGGCTCGGCGTAGCGGGTCAGGCGATGGCGCTGGGCCCATTCCAGGTAGCCGGCGTTCCAGTTGCGCATGTATTGATAGGAGCGGGGCAGCTCGTAGTGGAACACGCAGTTGTTGTTCTCGTACATCTCCCACTGCTTGGGATTGGGCTCGCCCTTCATGAATTTCTCGCCGCCCTTGCCCCGCCAGCCGGCCAGAAAGCCGATCCCCGAACCCGGTTCGGTTTCGTAGCTGGTGATGAAGTCCGGGTAGTCGCGGTACTTGCGAGTGCCCTTGTCGTCGACGAAGGCGGGCAGCTTCAGGCGCGAGCCCAGCTCGATCAGCACCTCCTGGAAAGGCTTGCACTGGCCGGTGGGCGGCACCACCGGAATGCGCACCGAGTCCACCGGCCCGTCGAACTCGGAGATGGGCCGGTCCAGCATGGACATCACGTCGTGGCGCTCCAGATAGGTGGTATCGGGCAGCACCAGGTCCGCGTAGGAGACCATCTCGGACTGGAAGGCGTCGCAGACCACCAGGAACGGGATCTTGTACTCGCCGTTCTCGTCCTTGTCGTTGAGCATCTCGCGCACGTCGGCCGTGTTCATGGTGGAGTTCCACGCCATGTTGGCCATGAAGATCAGCAGCGTGTCGATGGGGTACGGGTCCTGACGCCAGGCATTGGTGATGACGTTGTGCATCAGCCCGTGCACCGACAGCGGATACTCCCAGGAGAAGGCCTTGTCGATGCGCACCGGCTCGCCCTTGTCGTCCACGAACAGATCGTCGGGCTCGGCGGGCCAGCCCAGGGGCATGCCGCCCAGGGGCTGGCCGGCCTTGACGCCTTCGGGGCCCTTGGGGGTCTTTGCGCAGGGCGGAATCGGACGCGGGAAAGGCGCCTTGTGGCGAAAGCCCCCCGGACGGTCGATGGTGCCCAGCACGGTCATCAGGATGGACAGGGCGCGGATGGTCTGGAAGCCGTTGGAATGGGCGGCCAGGCCCCGCATGGCGTGGAAGGCCACCGGGTTGCCGGTGACCGACTCGTGCTCCCGGCCCCAGGAATCGGTCCAGGGGATGGGCAGCTCGATCTTCTGGTCGCGGGCGGTGACGCCCATTTCGTAGGCCAGCCGGCGGATGGTGTCCACCGGCACGCCGGTGATGCGCGCCGCCCACTCCGGGGTGTAGTCCTTGACCCGTTCCACCAGCAGCTGGAAGGCAGGCTTGACCGCCGTGCCGTCGGCCAGATTGAACTCGCCCAGCAGGTAGGGATCGGCGCCCTCGGTGTGGGTCTGCACCGGCTTGTCGCTGATCCGGTCCCACCACACCTGGTTCTGGGGGTCGAAGCAGCCTTCTTCGCCCGGGTCTTCCGTGCGCGCCAGCAACCCGAAATCGTCCCGGGACTCGTCCACGTTCACCAACTGGGCGGCGTTGGTGTACTCCACGAGGAAGTCGCGGTCGTAAAGGCCCTGGTGGATGATCTCGTGGATCAGGGCCAGGAACAGGGCGCCGTCGGTGCCCGGCTTGATGGGCACCCATTCGTCAGCCACCGCCGAGTAGCCCGTGCGCACGGGGTTGATGGAGATGAACTTCCCTCCCTGGCGCTTGAATTGGGAAATGGCCATCTTCATCGGGTTGGAGTGATGGTCCTCGGCAGTGCCGACCATCACGAACAGCTTGGCCCGCTCCAGGTCCGGGCCGCCGAACTCCCAGAACGACCCGCCGATGGTGTAGATCATGCCGGCGGCCATGTTCACCGAGCAGAAGCCGCCGTGGGCCGCGTAGTTCGGGGTGCCGAACTGCCGGGCGAACAGTCCGGTCAGCGCCTGCATCT
>CAZNBB010000215.1:0-4503 GCA_964571225.1 uncultured Gammaproteobacteria bacterium | reverse complement strand
CCACCTTCACGCGCTTGCCTGCTTTGGCGTTGAACTCCGCGATGAAGGTGGGAACCAGGTCCTGAAGATCGTCCAGACGCTGGCGCAGGGGAGGGAGGCGGATCTGAAACACGCTTAGACGGTGATAGAGATCGGTACGAAAGCGTCCGGAGCGGGCCTCGGTCTCGAGGTCGCGATTGGTGGCGGCGATGATCTGCACATCGACGCTGATCTCACGGTCCCCGCCCAGGCGGCGGATGCGCTTGTCCTCGATGGACTTGAGCACCTTTGCCTGCAGGTCCAGCTCCAGTTCGGAGATTTCGTCCAGGAAGATGGTGCCACCATGGGCCTGCTCGAGGAGCCCACGGCGGCGCTGGCGGGCGCCCGTGAAGGCACCGGCCTCGTGGCCGAACAGCTCGGATTCCAGCAGTTCCCGCGGCAGCGCGGCGCAGTTCAGTTCCACCAGCGGTCCCTCTGCGCGGGCCCCCGAGTGATGGAGGATGCGCGCCGCCAATCCCTTGCCGGTGCCGGTTTCGCCCGTAATGACCAGGGCGCTGAAGGGTGCCCGGGCCAGCTTTTCCAGCAGGCTGCGCACCTCCGCCGCGCCCTGGCTGCGGCCGATGAAGCTCTCCGGGTCGTATTGTGCCCGACTGGCATTGGCCTGTTCCTGGAGTCGGCGTTGGGCGCGGGCGCTGCGCTCGGCACCGCTGACGATCAGGTCCAGGCGCGACTGCTCGCAAGGCTTTTCCACGAAGTCGTAGGCGCCCAGGCGCAGGGCACGCACGGAGTCGGGGATGTTCCCGAACCCGGTCAGCAGAATCCATTCGCCCGGTATGTGCTTCTTCTTGGCTTCCTCCAGCAGGTCCAGGCCGTTGCCGTCCGGCAGGTTCATGTCGGCGATGACCACCAGGGGTTCGGCATCGTCCTCGACCAGAACTCGGCGGGCCGTCTGCAGGTTCGGCGCCAGGTGGACTTCCCAGCCGTCTCTCTCGTAATGCCGCTTGAGCTCCGATCCTAGCAGCCGTTCGTCCTCGATGATCAGCAGTCCTTCAGACATGATGACAGGGGATCTCCAGTATCACCTGAGCGCCGTGGGGTAACCGGTTGGCCAGCTCCAGTGTGCCGCCCAGGTCGCGCGCGTATCGGCGCGCCATGGACAGGCCAAGGCCGGTTCCGCCGGGCTTGGTGGTTGCGAATGCCTGCGGCCCGTATTTCAGCAGTTCCTCGCCGAAGCCGGGCCCGTCGTCGTCCACGATCAGCTTTACGGCTCCATCGGTGCGTGCCGCACTGATGGAGATCCTGCCGTCCCGATCGCCGATGGCTTGCCAGGCGTTGGTCAGCAGGTTCATCAACACCTGACGCAGACCGGTTTCCGGAATCACGCATTCGATGTCCTCGGGGACGTCCAACTGCAGTTCCAGGCGGTCCGGCAACTGGTACCAGAGCAGGCGCCCCACTTCCTTGAGCACCTGGCTGAGGTTGACCTGGCGGGGCGACTCGGGGTTGTGGCGTGCCCGTGTGAGGTGGCTGTTGAGAATGGCGATCAATCGGTCCACCTCGTGGACCACCGTGCCGGCCCGCTCGGACAATTCCGGGTCGTTGGCGTCTTCCTCGATGTTGCTGCAGGCGAGTCGGATGCCGGCCAACGGGTTGCGCAGCTCATGGGCCAGGGTGGCGGCGATCTCGCCCACGGCGGCCAACCGTTCGGCCCGCGCCAGACTCTGCTGATACCCGATCAAGGTGCGTGTCGCCGCCTGTACGGCATCGCGCAGGGAGCCTTCGCGCTCTTCGTGTTCCTTCTCCAGAGCCGTCAGTCGACTGACCAGCAGGTTGTAGCTTTCGAACAGCGGCCGGATCAACGGGCTTGCCACCTTGCTGTTCACTTCCCGATAGTCCTGCTCGGAAAGGCGCGACAGCAAATGGGTCAGCTCCATCAGCGGGCTCATCAGTCGCGAGCGTACCTTGAACAAGGTGATCAGCCCGGCCAGTACCAATGTCGCCAGCACCGACAGGGTCAGCAGGAATTCCGAAACCGTGTCGCGGTAGACGCCCTCCAGGAGGCGGGCCTGGGCCAGGGTCTCGGATCCGAGTACATGCCTCAAGGTGGTGATGGCATCCACCAGATCGCTGTGGGTCGCGCCGGCGGGCGCATCGAGCTCCTTGAGCAGGCGCTTGAGCTGGGTTTCGCTGCTCGCCTTCATGTGAGCCGCGTTCCCGATGATATTGGATACGGCGTCACGAAACCGATGGAACTCGCCCGGGCTGAGCGGCATCGGGTCTTCGGGGTTGGCGAGCAGCTCGTCCTCTACTTTGACCGACGCCTGTTCCAGGCGGTTCAATTGTTCGAGATAAGCGTGCACTGGTTGCAGCCGGTCCAGGCTGAAGGCGAGGGAAACCGCCAGAGCGACCAACGCCGCCAACAGGGCGAGGGTGATCAGCCCGGTCGGCGCCCAGAACGTGCGGGCGAAAAAGTTCTCGATAGGATGTCTGGGTCTGCTCATGGGCTGCGGTTCCCCCTGACAACGGCACCTGCCCCGTGGTCGCCGGCCTGCGGGCGCACCGGCTCGGCTACCGCTCGGGTGGGCATCGGGCTTACAGGTGGCGCCGCGGCGGGGTGGGGGACGGACGTACGGTCCGCGGCGCCGTGGCAGAATGGGGTCGGCGTTGCCGTGGCGGTGCGCGAACGGCGGCACGCCCAACCGGTTCCTCCACTGTACCGGTACCCCATTGCCGCCGCGGTGCCGGACAGAAGAAGACTCTGTACTTGCGTTCCCACTTGCCTCCCTATCGGCCCGTGACGTCGGACAGCTGCTCAGTTACCCAGTTGGTGGTTCGGTCGGTCCCGACCGTGTGTCCGCTTCCACTCTTGTCCCTGGGGATATCACGGAAGTCGAGCAACGCTCATGCCAAGGATCGGACCCACGCTTGTTCAACCAGTTACAATCTATACTAGACCGGCGAGTTGGGAGTTCGGTTCAAATAAACCAGAAAATTGGTGGATAGGACCCGCCCGCCCACGGGTGATCGGTCGCAACCCGTTGCCTTCGGCGGGCGGCAACAGGAGTCTGCGCCAGCGCAGTTGACAGGCTCTGTGCTGTTGCGGAACTGTGAAGGCTCGCCGCAATCCCAACAAGGCAGGCCGTCCTGTCGAATCCTGCAGCCGAGGTATCCGGGCGAGCATTGCAGTGGTGCCCGATAGCGGGCCGCGCCAACGATTTTCCGAACGCTCGATCGATCGATCGAGCCCAAGCCGTCTGAAACAGGAGTGGGGCATCCATGAGCATGCTGTTTTCGCCGCTGCAGATGCGCGAACTGACGTTCCGCAACCGGGTATTCGTTTCTCCCATGTGCCAGTACTCCAGCACCGACGGACTGCCCAACGACTGGCACCTCGTGCACCTGGGCAGCCGCGCCGTCGGCGGCGCCGGCCTGGTCATGGTGGAGGCCAGCGCCGTCAGCCCGGAAGGGCGTATCAGTCCGGCGGACAGCGGCATCTGGTCCGATGCTCACGCGGACGCGTTCGAGCCTATCGTGGCGTTCATCCGTGCCCAAGGCGCGGTGCCCGGCATCCAGATCGCCCACGCCGGACGCAAAGCCGCCACGGCGCCGCCCTGGGAAGGCGGTCACCCGCTGTCGGCGGCGGCCGGGGGGTGGCAGCCGGTCGCGCCGAGCGGGGTGCCCTTTGCCGACGGTTATCCGGTTCCCCATGCTCTGGAGACGGCGGAAATCGACCGGTTGGTAGACCTGTTCGCCGCGGCGGCCGAGCGCAGTGCCCGGGCCGGCTTCCAGGTGGTGGAAATCCATATGGCCCACGGCTATCTGCTGCACAGTTTCCTGTCGCCCCTGAGCAACCGGCGGCAGGACGACTATGGTGGGACCCTGGAGAACCGGGCCCGTCTGCCGCTGCGTGTCGCCGAGGCCGTGCGCGCGGTGTGGCCGCGGGAACTGCCCGTGTTCGTGCGCATCTCCACCACGGACTGGGTGGAGGGGGGCTGGGACGTGCAACAGTCGATACGGCTGGCGAGCTGGTTGAAGGAATTGGACGTGGACCTGATCGACTGTTCCAGTGCCGGCCTGGTCGCCGATGCGGTGCTGCCGGTCGGCCCCGGCTTCCAGGTGCCGGGCGCCACGGCTGTGCGCGAGGGTGCCGGCATCGCCACCGGCGCGGTCGGATTGATCACCGAGCCCGAACAGGCCGAACAGATCGTCGCCACCGGTCTGGCCGATGCGGTGCTGCTGGCCCGGGAGTTGCTGCGCGATCCCTACTGGCCGCTCCATGCCGCCCGGCGACTGGGGGTGGATCTGCCATGGCCGGTGCAGTACGAGCGCGCCAAGCCTCGTTTGTAGGGTGGGTTAGCGTCTTTTGCGTAACCCGCCAGGCGGGGCGAAGCCGCACACGCCCTCTGTATGGGGCGGGGCGGCCGGCGGGGCATGTGGGTTGCGGCGCAGACAACGCCCCTAATCCACCCTGCATTCGATGCGAACCTGCTAGGGCCTGTTAACACTACAGGGGTCGCCGCTGCC
>CAZNBB010000214.1:2080-4679 GCA_964571225.1 uncultured Gammaproteobacteria bacterium | reverse complement strand
GCCGGGACGTTCTCCTCCTTGCCTGACCAGGCTTCCAGAACCGGTTGCTGCAGCGCCCGGGCATAAGAGAAGGACAATTCCCACGGCGCGGCGGGATACTGCGCGTTCATGGCATTGAGATTGGCGGTGGCCTCTTCAGGGCCCTGGCCGCCCGACAGGAAGTTGATGCTGGGCAGTGCCGCCGGCACCGTACGCCGCAGCACCTTGATGGTGGCGGCGGCCACCTGCTCCGGCGTCGCCCGGGTCGCGTGCGCCTTGCCGGGCAGCACCATGCTGGGTTTGAGCACCGCATACTCCAGTATCACCCCGTGACGGTACAGCGCATGGAAGACGGCGTGATGGACCGCCTCCACCACCTCGAAGCAACGCTCCAGGGTATGGTCGCCGTCGATCAGCACTTCGGGCTCGACGATGGGGACGAAGCCCTCCTGCTGGCAGACGGCGGCATAGCGGGCGAGCATTTCCGCGTTGGCCTCTATGCCCAGGGGCGTGGGATTGGCATCCGTGATCGGGTAGACCTCGCGCCACTTGGCGAACCGGGCGCCCTGCTCCTTGTACCCTCTGAGTCGCTCGGCCAGTCCGTCCAGTCCCTGGGTGATCATGTCACCGGGGGCGTTGGCCAGTTCGGTTTTGCCTTTGTCGACCTTGATGCCCGGGACGATGCCCCGGCTCTGGAGCAGCTGTGGAATCGGACGACCGTCGTCCGCGTTCTGTCCCAGGGTCTCCTCGAAAAGGATGACGCCGCTGATGAACTGCTCTACCTGCGGTGCCGTGAACAGCAAGGACCGATAGCGTCTGCGATTCTCGGCGGTGGACTCCACGCCGATAGGGGCGAAACGCTTGGCGATGGTCGGCAAACTTTCATCCGCCGCCAGTATTCCCTTGCCCTCCTTGACCAGGTCTTCGATGGTGCTTTGCAGCTCGTCGTGGTTGCTCATGATAACCAGCCTCCTGCTTGTCAATTGGCTCCGGTGCCCGCGCCGCACCCGGCGGTCCAACGAAAGCGGCAAACCGCCTGTCTTGGCGGGGTAGTCCCGAACAGCGCATTGTCCTGCGGCCCGGCGCCGGCCCGCGAAGGTCGGCCGAAGCCGAACCCTGCCCTGTCAGTCGTGCAGGACGATGCGTCCGTGCGCCGGGTCCAGATCGGCGACGAAGCCGGCCTGGGCCGCCGCCTGCCCCACCTCGCCCAGAGCGGGCCAGCCATTGGCACCGGCAAGCAGCTCCAGCGCCCGCTCAGGGTCACAGCCCAGGTAGCGGCCGTCTTCAGCCTGCGGAAGGCATCCGCATGCCGCACTGTCGGGGCCAATCTGGAACGGATTGCCCATGCTCAGAATCAGGGGCTCCTCGTGCAGCAGTTGGGCCCTGACCCGCGGCGCGCTGCTGTCGTCGACCCATTCCATCACCGGCAGATTGTCATAATGACGCATGTCACACCTCCTGTTGTCATTACATTGGGGGACGTCCGTGGGGATGCAGCGGGCGTCCCATGAGTCCCAAGAAGGCACGGTGCCGTGGCGTCAGCATGGACAGGCGCCGGTACAGTGCCAGCTTGATGGCATCTTCGATGAATACCCACACCAGGCAGTAGACCCACAGCAGGCCGATGTCGGTCCAGGATATGGCGGTGACCAGTACACCGAATCCGGCGATCAGCGCCGCCAGGGCCTGGGTCGCGAATATCGCTGTCATTAGCAGCGGCGCGGGGTACGGACGTGTCAGCATGGGACGTCTGGTACGCGCCACGAACAGGGTCAGGTGGCCGGCGATGGACAATTTCAGGAACACTATGGTCTGTATCTGCGGGGCACTGAGGTCGGGCCAGGAATGCGCGATCACCAGCAGCAGGAAGGTTTCAATGACTCCCACCAGGCCCAGCACCGTGGCCACCGTCAGCACCCGGTGCATCTGCCAGCGCACCGGCTTGGGATCCAACCAGGTGTTGTCCTTGGCGATGGCCATGATCGGAATATCATTGAGCAACGCCAGCAGGATGATCATGATGGCGGTGATGGGATAGCTGTCATAGACCAGCATGGCCAGCACCATGAAGAACATGATGCGTATGGTTTCTATGACGCGATAGATGGCGTAGGAATTCATGCGCTCGAAGATGCGCCGCGCCTCCTCCACGGCGTTGACGATCACCGACAGCCCGGGTGCGGTCAGCACCAGATCGGCAGCGGCCCGCGCCGCGTCGGTCGCGCCGGACACGGCGATGCCCACATCGGCCTGCTTGAGCGCCGGCGCGTCGTTGACCCCGTCGCCGGTCATCGCCACCAGGTGACCGCGGTCCTGAAGGGCCTTGACGATGTCGTACTTGTGCTCCGGAAAGACCTGGGCAAATCCGCCGGCCGTCTCGATCTTCCGTCCGGCCGCTTCGCTCAGACGATCGGCCTGCTCGCCCTCGAACAGCTCGGTAGCCGGCTCGATGTCCCGCCCCAGGCCGAGCTGGTCGGCGATTTCCCGCCCGATGGCCACGTTGTCGCCGGTGACCATCTTCACCTCGATGCCGTGCTCCCGGGCCTTGGCGATGGTGTCTCTGGAATCTTCCCGGGGCGGATCGAACAACGGCACGATGCCGAGAAAGCGCCAGTCGTCG
>CAZNBB010000214.1:0-1980 GCA_964571225.1 uncultured Gammaproteobacteria bacterium | reverse complement strand
GCGTCGGCGTCCTCCTCCTTGGAAGCCAGCGCCGCGGCCAGAATCAACGCCTGCACATCCTCGGCCCCGAACAGGACCGGCTCGCCCAACGTCAGGCGGTTCTGGGTCAGGGTACCCGTCTTGTCGGAGCACAGGATGTCGATGCCCGCCATTTCCTCGATGGACTCCAGGCGCGACACGATGGCCTTCATCCGCGACAGGGCGACGGCGCCCACCGCCATGGTGACGGACAACACCGCGGGCATGGCGACGGGTATCGAGGCGACGGTGAGGATCAGCGCGAACTGCACCAGGTCCAGCAAGGCGGCGCCCCGCAGCAGCTGCACCAGAACCAGCACGGCCACCAGCCCCAGGCTGATGTAGATCAGGTAATCGCCGATGGTGAGAACGGCCTTCTGGAAATGGGACGCCGCACCGGCCGACTCCACCAGCCTGGCGGTACGTCCGAAGAGCGTCTCGGCCCCGGTGCCGACCACCAGTGCGGCCATCTCGCCCTGCTTGGCGACCGACCCCGAATAGGCCACGTCGCCGGTGTTCTTGGTCACCGGCAGGGACTCGCCGGTAAGGGCGGACTGGTCCACGGACAGGTAATCGCCGTCCAGCAGCTTGGCGTCCGCGGGCACGATGTCCCCCAGGCGCAGGCGGATGATGTCGCCCGGGACCAGGGTGGTGGCATCGACGCCCTGCCAGTGGCCATCGCGCAGGGCGCGCGCCTTCAGCGCCAGTTGCCGCTTGAGCGCCTCCAGGGCGTTGGCCGCCTTGAACTCCTGCCAGAAGCCGACCACCGCGTTGAACACCAGCATGACCGCGATGATGACCAGATCGTCCCAGCGTTTGACCACGGCGGACAAAACGGCCGCCACCTCGATCATCCAGGGAATCGGGCCCCAGAAGTAGCCCGCGAACCGCGCCCAGGGACTTGCCGATTCCTCCTGCAGGGCATTGGGACCGTACTTGGCCAGCCGGCGGCCCACCTCCTCCTGGCTCAGGCCCGCCGCGCTGGTTTGCAGTTGAGCGAAGAGCGCGTCGACGCTGGTGGACTCCGCATCGGAGCTGGTGCTTCCAGAGCCCTGATCCAAGTCGTTTCCCCAAGTCGCATCCCGCCCGGCGCACCTGCTGCGGACGCCCGTCGCGCCTCAGCCAGGTCACCGCCTGCGGAACACCACCCTGTTGTTGGTATGCGCCGGCCGCCCGCCGGCGGAACAGCCGGTCGTAGGCGTATCGAACTGGGTATCCAAGTGCCGGTCCGCAACCGGACACGCCCAAACCGGCAACCGCGACTGCAGTCTAGCCTCGGCCGCGAGCGAGCCACCATGATGGAGGTCAACTGGGCGGCAGGGCGCGTCCCGCCTCGCATCGGGCGGGAACGGCATCCCGCCGGTCGTACCGGGTCACGAGGTCGCCTGTAACTCGTGTCGGGCCACGGTCGCTCATCAGTCCGCGACAGCAGGCCAGGGCCTGCATGGACCGTCGCAAAGGTGGAGTATGACCGGGGAATGTGAGCAGCAACCTATTGAGTATTATTTATTTAATTCAAAACTCGACGACCGTTTGTCCGGCAACCGGGCAGACCGGAGCACAATGGTCTACAGTAGCCTGAGCACGATCCGAAGTGGGGAGGGCGATCCATGAGTGACGACAGAAGTCTCGCCAGCATGATTTTCGCGCTCGACCAAGGGAACGTGGTCCGAGTCATCACCATCGGCGCGCTGTTCGGCGCCACCGTGGCGCTGCTGCAGAACGTCGATTTCTTCGGCGTGCTGGCCGGTAGTCTGGCCGGTGCCCTGCTTTGGGGATCGATCTGGAAACTGGGCCGCATCCGGCGCTCACCACCCTATCGCGACGAACGCTATCCGGAAATGGATTAATGGTCCATTCGGAAAGTACTGTGCCTTGCAGCCGGTCCACAAGCCTCATCGGCAAGGTACACGAGCTAGTGGTCCATTCGCAGACCCTGCATTCCCGCATGGAACACTAGTG
>CAZNBB010000213.1:0-4695 GCA_964571225.1 uncultured Gammaproteobacteria bacterium | reverse complement strand
ACTGCGTTCTCTACGGCTGTTCGGTGTGCTTCGAGGTCAGTCTGGAAAAGAGGTACTTCCGGATTGGCTACTTGTTCAGGAGCCTGGACCTGTCCCTGCGTTCCTGTATTGCCTGCTTGATTTCCTGCGGGCTGATTGAAGAAAGGCTTGGCGTCGTTACCTTGATAACTCCGTCCTTGGTTGTCTGTGACCACGAGTTGGGGCGGGATATTGCCTCGGCCTGCACGTCGGCCATTATCTTGAGCAATTCGCTTTTCGATATTGAGCTGTTCGTCTGCTTTGGCAAGGCTTCCATTTTCGTTTACTCCTGCGGTAACCCGAATTCCGTTCAACAGAATGGTGGTACCGTCATTCCTCGGTAATTTAATTGTACTCTTTTCCAGCAATTTATCAAGTTTTCCGATAGCCTCATCTACAGCAGCTCTATTCTTGCCGGTAAGTACGTACTCGTCCCCATGGAAGTGATATCCTCGAACGTCACTCCCCTGCGTCGCTTCCATCATCTTCTTGGCTATGATCTTCAGTAGATTATTGCCTTCATCGTGGCCGAGATTATCATTGATCCACTTCAGAGAATCGGCGTCGATTGACACCTGAATTGGCTCGACACCGGACTTTTGATTGTATTCATTGTATGCGATTTCGTTCGGAACCTGCGTGAGCTCATTGGTTAACCGGCTTTTTATCAGCTCCTCCCGGGACATATTCTCCGATAGAACCATTCGCTGCGCTTGTTCGGCCTGAGCCTGAACAGGATTCGCTCGAAGATCCGACGCACGGGTCTGAACCTCTGGTTGTGCTGATAGCGGAGATTCAGGTTTTGCCAGAAGTGAATCGAACACCGTCCTGATGCGCGGGTCAATGTTGATCTTGCCAGTGAGGTTGTGGTAAATCTGGCGCATCCATTGGGCAATCTTCTGGAATATGGTCTGAAGTTGCGGCGTCGGGGCTTTTCCGTCCTGTAGGTAGCTTTCAAAGTCGCGCGCAAACCACTCTTCCGACGCACGGGTCCACACCCCATTCTTGACGTTGTACACCTGTTCGGCCGGCGCAAGCTGTTCAGCATTCAGTTGCCGGCGGAATATGTGTGCGTTCTCGTGAACCCATGTAGAGAAGTCTGATGTCTCAGTTGTGTGAATGAGCGCCTTTGCCTGATCTCCAACGGTCTGGAATGTGACAGCCCCTTTCTTCCCCTGTGCAATGCCTTCCTGCGCCGGGGCCTGGGAGAATATCCCCTCTTGGTGATAGGTCTGCAAGTACTGAGCGAGCCCCATATTAAGCGCATCAGCTCGAAGGGAAAGAAGATCGGCGGCAACGCTCTGCTGTTCGGTGGTGAGATTCGGCAACGACTGAGCTATCTGCGTGGTAAGTTCCTGCCTAGCCGCCACGTCCGCCCGAGTTGATACCGGTGCAACCTCAACGGGAGTTACCTGCAATCCAGCGTTCTGCTCTGTCTGCGTGGTCTGAGTCTCCGGAGTCGCAATACCAAGCTCTGCGGGAGTCATCTTCCACGCGGGTGTTTCGGTTGTGGTTTCCGGAGCTGTGGTCTGTGTCGACTGCTGTTTTTCAAGCTGAGACTGTTTGTCCATCGCTGCCACAAGTCCAAGGTAGTTCTCGGTAGGATTCTTTACAAAGTCGGCCTGCGCCTGCTGGACTGCTTTCTGCGCCTCTTCAACGGTAGCTGCCGTAACTTCGGGTACGGTCGTGGTAACTGGAGTTGCGTTCGTCTTGGTAGCTTGAGCCGTCGCCGTTTCCCCACGTGCTCCACGGGCCACGTGCGCAACCGTTCCGGGCAGTCCCATAGGAATGGTCCCGAGAGCTGTGGTCTTGTAGGTCTGTGCGATGTTATCCCACACTTCTTTCGCAGTGTGATAAGGAATGCCGGCATTCGTGGCATCGTTGGTGAACTTCGCGCCAAGGTAATCTGATATCTCGTTCACCATATTCTGTGCGATTTCCGTTGCGGGCTCAACAACTCCTGATGCCAAGGCAAGTTCTGTTAAAGCTTTCCTTGCTATCCCACCACCTTTCGAAACCTTCTCTGCAGCCTTCTGGATGGCACCCGAAAGAATAAACCGGTTTCCGAATAGCTTCGGGGTATCTTTCACGAACTTGCTGAATACATCGTGCATGCCAGGAATATTCGCTACCTGGACGTTTTCCAGCGCAGTGTTTAATACTCCGGTGAGTCCGGCGAAAAACCTGGCAGTCTTATCATCCACACCAGCCCTTACTGCCGAATCGTATTGTAGTCCCTGTTCTGTTTTGAACGTGTAGAAATCGAACCCGAGCTGCATCCCTCTCATTGCGAGTGGGCCAATGAGTTCTAATTGCCCTGTGGCCGTAGCAATACCCGCTCCCGCAAGTGCAAGTGGCAACCCTTCCTTGAATCCGTTCCACATATACGGAGCCATGTCTGCAAATGCTATCCCTACATCGCCGAGTCCGCGCTTAACATTGTCGAGTTTCGGAAGCGAGTTGTAAATCGTGTCTATCTGCTGCGTCAATTCTGCATATCTTGGGCTATCTACCGGCATTGCCATCTGTTCGGTGCGCAACTGCGCTATCTGCAGATTCCCCTCCATCGATCTCCAGTGATCAACCATTTCTGGGAATAGTTGTTTGTATGTCAGATTTCGCCCATAGTGCGCACTCGCCACTGCATCCACATGCTCCAAAACGTAGTCAAAAGGAATACCAGTTTGTTTCGCAAGGTCCGCAGCAACAACTCCGCGCTGCCAATCCTGCGGATCTTTCGAATGCTGCAACGAATACAGGACCGAAGGCTCTGCGGTGTTCAGCGTATCAACGATGTCGCGCATACGCATGTTCTGATCGCGAGCCACTTCAGGGGGGCTACTTGACTGCGCCTGCGGAACGGGAGGATTCTGTGCAGCGAAGTATTCCTGATAAAGAGTCTTGTTCGATCCATTCGCATCGGGGAGAGGATTAGTAGACGCTGGATTAATCGCCGCAGGCCCCGACTTGAATTCTGGTTTGTTATCCCATATCCATTGCCTAACGGCTCTCTGTTGCTCTGGGGGAAGTGCGGAATAGTCCTGCGGCTCGATGCCGGTGGTTTGTACCGGAGGCTGGTTTAGAGATGATTGCTGTACGTCAAACGCCCTACGTACCTCTGGGGGCGCCCCGGCTAGATCAGACATTAGTAGTCGATCCCCCTTTCTTTGAGAACTTTCCGATACTGTTCAATAGCCCTATTAGACTCGGCGATATTCGCCTCCTGCACGTCAATCGCGGTCTTAATTACAGACTTGTCGACTGGAGGAGGAGCATACATTCCCGCGTACGGGTCTTCAGCTGTGCTCTTGAATCCCTTCTGTGCAGTTGTCAACTTTGCTTCATTCTCGCTTATAGTTCTCTGCGCTGCTGAAATCTTCGCCTGTTCCTGTTGCACACCGAGTTTCAATTGCGCAGCGGTCTTATCCGGCATAGAGAACGGAACCCAGCCGTTTGCCGCGTCTGACCAGTGCGCCGGTATCGGATCACTCGCCACATACTGCCCGTTCTTGTCTTTCTTCGATGGAATGTATGTACAGTACCCTATGCTCCCTCCGTAATCAAACTCTGGTTTACCTTCGAAAGATCCTGATTGCGGGCCAGGTTGCGCTCCCATGAAATCTGTAATCTTCGGCTGGTAGACCTGAACAGCAGCCTGAGCCATATCCTTCATTTCCTGCGTGGGAGATCGCTTGAAATCTCCGTTGAACGCCTGCGGAAGGACAATGTCCTGTATCTGGTTTTCACTCCACCGTAGGCTTGTCTGCCCTTCGGTTGTGGTAACCTTCTGCTGTGGTACCGAAAGCATTGACTTCGCATACGTGGTTGCCATTTGAGCCGCGTAGTCTGGATTCTCTCGCATGTTAGGATTGGTTCTGTACTCATTCGAGAATTTTGTCAGCGCGGCAAGTCTGCGATCCTCCGGGATGTTCTTGCCTTTTTTGTTGTACTCCGCAAAGGCATCGTTGATTACTTTCGTTCCCTCACTTAGACCTATCGGATTGTCAGTCTGCGCCTGGTCATAATATCTCTTCGCTACAGACACCCCTGTAAGTGGCGCGATGTCCATGACATGCTGTTGGAAATCTGACATTGAAAGGATCTTACCAGCATAGTTTGACCATCCTGGGAGTCCTGAAGGAACCGGTGTCCCATTAATCGCCGCGTCCCACGCCTTTTGAGTTGAGTATTCATACGTCGGATCTGCTTTCGTCGATTGATTCTCTTTCGCCTTCTTCAGTGCTATGAGGTCATTGTATCTTGCCAGATCAATGTTATCGTTCCTAAGCATCCCGGCAAGGTCATCATATGTGGGAGAGCTGCTTCCGTTGAGAATTCCGTTTGATGCTACCGAATAATTTCCATCCCACTTCTTTACCTCAAGTTTCTTGATGATGGGAGCGGTATCGGTAATGAGCTGTTTTCCATCTTTCTCGCTTATTTTCTTGTCCGCGACCTGTTGCCGGATCCACGCTGCCGCTCCTGCTTCTGTCATGGTAGTGGCGACATTGAACGCCTGATTGTACCGAATGTCGTGGTACGCTTGCGCCTTCATGGATTCTGCCTCAGCCGGTGCGAACAGATTGTGATCTCGTGCGGTCTGGATTGCCGAATCCACCCCATCGAAATCTCCCTGTTGTACTGCTGAGTCAACAGTGTTTTTTGTTGAATCTCTGG
>CAZNBB010000212.1:0-4769 GCA_964571225.1 uncultured Gammaproteobacteria bacterium | reverse complement strand
TACCTCCATCATGAAGCCGGTTTCCGCTGCGGCATTTCTCTGTTGTGCGCTGGTATGCCCGCGTCGTAACGGGTTACGGAGATTCCCATGGACCATGACCGGCTCGTGGTGGTGGACAGCGGTGTGTCCACGGCCGCCGAGAATATTGTCGTCGACAGGGCCTGGCTGGCCGGGCACGGGCACGACGGACGCGACAGCCTGCTGCGCTTCTACCGCAGCCGCCCCAGCGTATGGCTGGGTGCCCATCAGTTCCCCGAGCGCGAGGTGCGGCTCGACTACTGCGAGCGCCAGGGCCTGTCGGTGGTGCGCCGCCTGACCGGCGGCGGTACGGTCTACGTGGACGAGCAGCAGTTCGGCTGGAGCCTGATCGTGCCCCGCGATCCCGACGCCGGGTCGGACGAGTTCGCGCAGCTGCACCGGCGGGCGGCGCAGGCTGTGTCGTCGGCACTGGCCGGCTTGGGTGTGGACGCGGTCTTCAAGGAGCCCAACGACCTTGAAGTGGCGGGCCGCAAACTGGCCAGTTGTTTTGCGACCCTGCGTGGAGGCTCGGCGCTGGTGCATGGCACGGTGCTCATGGACGTGGATGTCGACCGAGCGCTGCACGCTCTGCGGGTGCCCACCGAAAAGCTCTCCGCAGACGGTCTGGCAGGTGCGCGTCAACGCCTGACGACACTGGCGGAGCTGTGTCCGGTGGTGCCGACCCTCAAGCAGATCAAGCGGGCGTTGGCCGCCGCATTCGTGGACGCGTTCGCATTGTCTCCGCGCAAGGCCACCAAATCGGTCTATGCGGCCTTGCGGGCTCCCCACCGTGACACAGGCAGTGGTGGGTCGCCGGTGGCGGAGGCTGTACTCTCGACGTCCTCCGCCGACAGGCCTGGAGAAGCCCTGTTCAAGACCGCTGCCGGACTGCTGCGCGCCCGCATCGATGTGGACTCCTCCGCCGGCTCTGTGCGCCGACTGACCCTGGCCGGCGATGTGTTCGTACACCCGGCCGACCTGTTCGAGCGCGTCGGGCAGGATGCGGTGGGCGTTGCGCTGTCCGCGTTGCCGGCATGGGTGGCCGAGCGCCTCGGGGGCGATGACGTGCGCCTGCAGGGATGTACAGAGCGGGACGTCGCCGAGGTGGTGATGCTGGCGGCTGATCGGACCGATCAGCGCCGGTTGTTCGGCTTTACGCCCGAACAGGCCAACGCTCTGATGGTGCTCGGCCGCCAGCAGGGGTTGAGTGTCAGGCAGATACTGGAGCGGGCCCAGGTGATGCTGGTGCCCTACTGCGCGAAGCCGGTGGACTGCCGCTGGCGCAGCCGCGATGGCTGTCCGGAATGCGGCATGTGCGAAGTGGGTCGGGCCTACCAGCTCGGGCGCATACACGGCATGCGGGTGCTCTCCATCAACAACTACGAGCATCTGTGTGAGACGCTCGCCGAGCTCAGGGAGGCGGGCGTGCAGGGACTGGTGGGCATGTGTTGCCAGAATTTCTTCATCAAGCGCAACCGGGCCTTCGTGGACTCGCAGATCCCGATGGTGCTGATGGACATCAGCGGCTCCAACTGCTACGAGCTGGGGCAGGAGGAGCAGGCCTACGCCGGCACCTTCGCCGCCCGCTCCCGCCTGGATGTGCCGGTCCTGGAACGGGTGATGCACTACGTGCCCGTGCGGCGCTGATATTTCACCTTCGGTTGATCCCGGTCGAGACGGCTGTCTGCGCTGCCGACAGGCGCTGTCCCTTTATCGTCATCATGTACTATACCTGTGGGCAAACCTTCAGGGGTGACGACAGTCCATGAAGATCAGGCCGGGTGCTTTCAAGTACGACTATCGGGGCATGGACGTCGCGTCCATCAAGCGATCCCTTGCGAACCGTCTGGTTTACGCCGTTGGCAAGGACCCTTTCACCGCCAAGCCCCGGGACTGGTACCACGCACTCGTCTACGCCACCCGCGATCGCCTGACCGAGCGCTGGATGGATACCATGCGTGCGTATTACCGCGAGGACGCCAAGCGGGTCTACTACCTGTCCCTGGAATTCCTGATCGGCCGCACCCTGACCAACAGCCTGCTCAACATGGACATCGAGCAGGAGGCGCGGGATGTGTTGACCGCCATCGGCTTGGAGCTGGAGGCCCTGCAGGACGAAGAGCCTGACGCCGCCCTGGGCAACGGCGGGCTGGGAAGGCTGGCGGCCTGTTTTCTGGACTCCATGGCCACCCTGCGGCTGCCGGGCTACGGCTACGGCATACGCTATGAATACGGCATGTTCCGCCAGCGCATCGTGGACGGCCAGCAGGTGGAAAAGCCCGAGAACTGGCTGCGCTACGGCAACCCCTGGGAGTTTCCCCGCCCCGAGGTCCTGTATCCGATCCAGTTCGGCGGGCGCGTGGTCCAGTACCGGGACAGCAAGGATCAGCTGCACTGCCACTGGGTGGACAGCGAAAACATCATGGCCATGGCCTACGACACACCCATTCCCGGCTACCACACCAACACCGTCAACAACATGCGCCTGTGGTCCGCCAAGGCGACCCGCGAATTCGATCTGGACTATTTCAACGAAGGCAACTACATCAAAGCGGTCGAGGAGAAGAACGCGTCGGAGAATCTCTCCCGCGTCCTCTATCCCAGCGACATGACCGATGTGGGGCGCGAGCTGCGGCTGCGCCAGCAGTACTTCTTTGTCAGCGCTTCCCTGCAGGACATCCTGTTCCGCTTCCACAAGCAGCATGCCGGCTTCGATCAGCTGCCGGACAAGATCGCCATTCAGCTCAATGATACTCATCCTTCCATCGCCATCGCCGAGCTGATGCGCCTGCTGGTGGACGTGCATCGCCTGCCCTGGGAGCGGGCCTGGGACCTGACCCGCCGCACCTTCTCCTACACCAACCATACGTTGATGCCCGAAGCCCTGGAGCGCTGGCCGGTGGCCATGATGCAACGGCTGCTGCCCCGTCATCTGGAGATCATCTACGAGATCAACCGGCGGTTTCTGGAGGAAGTGCGGCATCGCCATCCCGGCGATGTGGAACGGGTCAGACGGCTTTCGCTCATCGACGAGGCCGTCGAGCGCAGCGTGCGCATGGCCCATCTGGCCATCGTCGGCAGCCACAAGGTGAACGGGGTGTCCGGCATCCACACCCAATTGATGCGCGAGACCATCTTCCGCGACTTCGATGAGCTCTACCCCGACAGGATCATCAACATCACCAACGGCGTGACCCCGAGGCGCTGGCTCAACCAGGTCAACCGGCCGCTGGCTCGCCTGGTCACCGCCCATGTGGGTCGCGGCTGGGTGCGGGATCTCTCGCAACTGGAGCGCCTGGAGCCCCTTGCCGAGGACCGGGAGTTTCGGGCCGCCTTCCGTCAGGTGAAGCACGAAAACAAGGTCTATCTGGCCAAGCTCATTCTCCGGCACCTGCACATCACGGTGGACGTGAACTCCCTGTTCGATGTGCAGGTAAAGCGGATTCACGAGTACAAGCGCCAGCTGCTGAATGTGCTGCACGCCATCAGTCTTTACAACCGCATGCGCGCCAACCCGGACGCCGGCTGGGTGAGCCGCACCGTCATTTTCGGGGGCAAGGCCGCGCCGGGTTACGCGACGGCCAAGCTCATCGTGCGGCTGATCCACGACGTGGCGGACGTGATCAACTACGATCCTGCCATCCGCGGTCAGCTCAAGATTGTGTTCGTGCCCAATTACGACGTCACCACGGCCGGGGATATCATTCCGGCCGCGGATCTGTCGGAACAGATCTCCACGGCGGGTACGGAAGCTTCCGGTACCGGCAACATGAAGTTTGCCCTGAACGGCGCGTTGACCATCGGCACCTTCGACGGAGCGAATGCCGAGATGCGTGATGCGGTGGGGGCGGACAATATCTTCCTGTTCGGTCTCAAGCGCGAAGAGGTGGCCGACCTGAGGGCGCGCGGCTACCGTCCCTGGGACATCTACCAGGCTGACCCGGAACTGCGTGAGGTGCTGGACATGATCGGGCGGGGTTACTTCTGCCAGCAGGAGCCGGACCGTTATCGGCCCTTGTTCGACATGCTGACCGGCGGCGGGGACCGGTTTCTGCTGTTGGCCGATTTCGCGGCCTACCTGGATAGTCAGCGCGCGGTGGAGACGCTCTACCGGGACGCGGAGGCGTGGAGCCGGCGGGCCATACTCAACGTGGCCCGCATGGGGAGTTTCTCCAGCGACCGTACGGTCATGGAGTACGTCGACAAGATCTGGAAGACGCGGCCGGTCACCTTGGAGTGATCGGCGGCCGGAGATGCCGGCGCCGAGGTGTCAGCGCTTCATGGAATCGAAGAAGTCGGCGTTGGTCTTGGTGTCTTTGAGCTTGTCCA
This sequence comes from uncultured Gammaproteobacteria bacterium, assembly GCA_964571225.1. Classification (GTDB taxonomy): domain Bacteria; phylum Pseudomonadota; class Gammaproteobacteria; order DATFLG01; family DATFLG01; genus DATFML01. The sequence goes on along the minus strand of CAZNBB010000212.1, from coordinate 422 downwards.
GCAGGAACTCCATGGCGGCGAGCTCGTCCATGGGGTGCAGCAGCTTGCGCAGGATCCACATCTTCTGCAGCTCGTCGGGCTTGGTGAGCAGCTCTTCGCGGCGGGTGCCGGAACGGTTGATGTTGATGGACGGATAGATGCGCTTCTCGGAGATCTTGCGGTCCAGGTGGATCTCCATGTTACCGGTGCCCTTGAACTCCTCGTAGATCACGTCGTCCATGCGCGAGCCGGTTTCCACCAGGGCGGTGGCCAGGATGGTCAGGCTGCCGCCTTCCTCGATATTGCGGGCGGCACCGAAAAAGCGCTTGGGACGGTGCAGGGCGTTGGCGTCCACGCCGCCGGTGAGCACTTTGCCCGACGACGGAATGACGGTGTTGTAGGCCCGCGCCAGGCGGGTGATGGAGTCCAGCAGGATGACCACG
>CAZNBB010000211.1:0-4808 GCA_964571225.1 uncultured Gammaproteobacteria bacterium | reverse complement strand
CGCCGCAGGCGAATTCCACGACCTCGTTCACCTTGAGAATGTCGCCCCTGGCCTTGATCTGGCCTATGGTGTGCTCGGGTATGGGGTCGGTGTGGCGCTCATCACGGCACAAAGCCCGGTCGCGAACCTGGTCGGCGTGCTGCTGCTCGCCCACGCCCTGGTGATCTGCGCCTACCTGGTGCACGAGTGCGCCCACAACACGGTGTTCCGGGACAACGCCCACAATGCCCGTCTGGGGCGGGCCCTGAACTGGCTCACCGGCGCCTGTTACGGGGATTACCGGGCGATTCGTCACAAGCATTTCCGCCATCACGTGGACCGGGCCGACGTGGTGGCCTTCGACTACCGGCCCCTGCTGGCGCGCCATCCCTTTGCCCTGCGGGTGGTGCTGGCCCTGGAATGGGCCTACATTCCGGCGCTGGATCTGCTCATGCACGCCCTGGTGCTGGTGCTGCCGTTCGCCATGGCGTCCCGTCATGGCGCCCGCGGCCGGGTGTTGCGGGTTGCGCTTCTGCGGCTGGCGCTGTTCGCCGCCCTTGGGATGTATGCGCCGAAGGCGCTGGCCCTGTATGCACTGTCCTATCTGCTGTTCCTGCACGTGCTGCGTTTCATGGACGCCTTCCAGCACACCTATGAAGTGTTCGACTCCCTGGAGCGCGAACGCGGACCGGAGGCGAAACGCTTCGACGCGGACTACGAGCATGACAACACCTTTTCCAACCCCATCTCCCTGCGCCATCCCTGGCTTAATCTGCTGACCCTGAACTTCGGCTACCACAACGCCCACCACGCCCGGCCCACCGCTCCCTGGTACCGGCTGCCCGCCCTGCATCGGGCGCTGTACGGCGACGACCGCACCCAGGTGCTGCCGTTTCGCAACCAGGTGCGTGCCTACCATCGCCACCGGGTGGCGCGGGTGCTGAACGGCGTCGATCCGGACATCGGCGGCGGCGCCGACAAGGGACTGGCGTTCGTGGGTGTGGTGGGAGTGTCCTTTCTGGTGACCCATTGACCGGCCGGGCCGTCAGCCCGACGCTGCTTGCCGCGCCGGTTCCCGAGCGCTACGTGGGCCTGTGGCGGCGCCTGAGCCTGGAGGACGGTGCGGGGCGGGTGGACCTCACCACGGAGGTCTATTGGCTGCAGACCCACGGCCTGTACGCCGACCTGCGGGTGCCCATGCCCCGACCGCCGTTTGCCCGGGGTGTGGTGCTGCAGGCCATGACGCCCGCCCAGCAGCAGTGGCTGGCGACCCAGGAGGGTTTCGCCGGCACCCTGGAGGTGGCCGGCTCGCGCTGTACCTGGCACCGGACCCTGGATTACCAACCGCCCGGCGCCGTGTCCGACACCGGCGAAACCCGTTTCGAGGATGACGGGCTGTTGATCGAGGAGGGCGTGCACATCCCCTATCGGGAGGTCTGGCAGCGCCAGGACACCGGCTCCGACGTACTCGCCATGGAGCTTCTGGACGAGGTTCGCGCCGATGGCCGGCGGTGGGCCCGCCGGGGTGTCTGGGTGGCGGTGGGCGACTACTTCATCTATGGGGTGGACCGCATGTCTTCTCTGCGGGCGGCGGGCTCCCTCGCGGACCTGCTGACCATGCGGGGTCCGGAATCGGGAGCGCCGTTTCTGGACTGCGAGATTTCCTTCGGTCTGCGCACCGGCGGGCGCCGCCCCTGGGAGATCTGTCTGTCCACCGTGCCGGGGCGGGAGGGAGCGGGAGTGGTGGACCCCCTGCGCCCGCCCCGGGTGGACAACAGCGGCATATGCGTGCAGCGTATCGCCACCCCAGCCGGCCCGGTGACCCGCCGTTGGACCGTGCGGGAGTTGAGCGCCGGCATCCGCTGGCTGGACTGAAGGATTGCAACGATGCGTGATGCCCTGCCGGTGGCCGTGCTGCTGGCCAGCGCGGTGCTCTGGGGACTGACCTGGTGGCCGCTGAAATACTTTCATCATGAGGGCCTGGCCGGCGCCAGCCTGATCTTCTTCGCCTATGGCAGCGTGGGTGCGTTGCTGTTGCCGGTACTGGTGGTGCAGCGCGGTGCCTGGCGTGGGCAGGGCCGTTTCCTGCTGCTCATTCTCCTGTTGGGCGGTTACGCCAATCTCAGTTTCGCCACCGTCATGACCTACGGCAACGTGGTGCGCGCGATGGTGCTGTTCTATCTGGCCCCGGTATGGGGCGTGCTTGGAGGGTGGCTGTTTCTGGGCGAGCGCATCGACGTCCAGCGCTGGGCCGGGGTGGCGATGGCCCTGTTGGGGGCGGTGCTCATCCTGGGCGGCCCGGACCTGTTCGCCGGCCCGCCGTCCCTCTACGACCTGCTGGCCCTCAGCTCAGGGTTCACCTTCGCCATGAACAACGTGACCTTTCGGGCCACCCAGCGTCTGCCGGTGGCCAGCAAGGTGGCCGCCATGTTCGCCGGCTGCCTGGTGATGGCGGCGGTGCTGATGGCCGTGCAGCGGCCGCCGCTGCCGTCCCTGGACATGGTTCAATGGCTGACCCTGCCCTCCTTCGGGGTGGGATGGCTGCTGCTGGCCACGGTGGCGACCCAATGGGCCGTGACCCACCTGGAAGCGGGTCGTGCGTCCATCATTCTGATTGCCGAACTGGTGGCGGCGGTGGTCTCCGCCACCCTGATCGGAGGCGAGGTCATTACTCCGGTGGAAATGCTGGGCGGCCTGCTGATCCTGGGCGCCACCGTGCTGGAGGCCTGGCGACCGCCACCGGCTACCGCGTGTCGTGTGGGTGCCTGAGGCGTTCGGCGCGGCGGCGGACGACGACGCGTTGGTCCGTTGCGTGGGTGAGGCAGTGTTGCGAGTGTCGACTATGGCGGGGCTATGCAACTGAGCGGTAGGTTGGGCTGAGCGCGGCGAAGCCCGACACGCCGCGCCAGCCCGACGATTGCCGAAACAAATCCCCCCGATAGGACGAAGCCGCGGCCCCGACCGACCGGGAGTCCGATCCCGGGTGCCCGGGCTGTCGGCGCCCTGGGTCGGGCTTCCCAGTGCACAGCCCAACCCAGGGCGTACGGCGAGCAGGTGTCGGTTCTAGCGGGGTTTGCCCGCCGCTGTGGCCTCCGGCACTTCGTCCAACTTGCCGGTCTTCACGTCGAAGATGTAGCCGTAGATGGGAATCTCCGGCGGCACCAGCGGATGGTTGCGGATGCGCTTGACGTCCGCCACCACGCTCTTGGGCTGGTCGGCAATGGTCAGCCAGTCGATGAATTCCCCTTCCGTGGACCCCGGTCCCTTGCCGCTGTCGTGCCAGCCGGACGCGTCCACCGAGGAAGTCTTGAGGCTGCTGGCCAGCAGCTTGCGCATCACATCATCGGTGAAGGTCTGCATGCCGCAGTCGGAGTGGTGAATGACGAACCACTCCCGGGTGCCCAGCAGCTTGTAGGAAATGACCAGGGAGCGGATGGCGTCGTCGCTGGCCCGCCCGCCCGCGTTGCGGATCACATGGGCATCGCCTTCGGCGAGACCCGCGTACTTGGCCGGGTCCAGGCGCGCGTCCATGCAGGTCAACACCGCAAACTGCCGCCCCGGTGGCATGGGCAGATTGGCCTTGTCCCCGAAGGTTGCCGAATAGGACTCGTTGGCGGCCAGCACTTCGTCTCGGATTTTGCTCATCTCTTGACTCCCTCCATTGGTGTCACGCGCCAGGGCCGGTGCGTGAGGTGGGCGGATCGCGGCATGCCCCATGTTTTGGGCGTCGGACCCTGCCATTAAGCGTAGTTGGGGGCAGCCCAACACAGAAGACGCGTTGGCGCAGCGTGAGAATCGGCCCCCCGTAGCGGCCGATGGCGACTACAAGGAGAGGAGGTGCCTCGGAAGCGGCGGCGAACACACGACACCGGCAATGGGTACCGGTCTTCAGGGGATGGCCGGTCCCTGGTGCCATTTGGGGACACTCTCACCCATTCGATTGACCGGGCTGCCCTGAACCGACGGGGCACCCTGTGGTCTGGCTGGAGTGTCAGTGACGCGACGGCCCTTTTGGCTCAGTGCGCCCGCAAAGAATGTCAAGAAGTTGCATCCCGGGCCGCTCCAATTCACTGGAGCTTGCCGGGCTGGGTGCCCCAACCGCCTTGATTGAAAGAAAGTTTTTCGTACAGTCTTCCGTGCACTATACGGGATGGTTCTTATGGGCCAGACTCGGATAATAAGATGGCGTCCGCCGGCAGATAGGGAGCAGCGGCAATGAATGCTTATGGGCAGCAACCATGGATGCGTAGGCTGGTCGCCTTGATGCCCCTTGTTGTGGCATTGCTGTTGGCAGGCTGTGGTGGCGGTTCAGGTGGCAGTTCCAGCGTGGCACCTCCGCCGATTGGTCCCACGTCGCCAGTGCCCGGAACGCCGGCGACTCTGGACGGTACTGTGATGGGAGGGACCGCCCCGGTGGTTGGCGCGACGGTGACGCTCTACGAGGCGGGCACCGCGCCCGGCGCGACCCCGGCGGTCCTGGCCAGCGCGACCACCGACAACAACGGCGCCTTCTCCATCAATTACACCACGCCCGCCCTCAGCGCGGTCCTCTATATCCTGGCAGCCGATGGCGACGCCGGAGGGGGAGCCAACCCGGCTATCGAGCTGGCGACCGCCTATTCCGCCGCCCACCCGCCGGCCACCGCGACCCTCAACGAACTGACCACGGTGGCCACAGCCTATGCCCTGAACGGCTTCTTCGCCGGTGACGGGTTCGCGGACTCCGCGGGTCATCACCTGGCACTGGCACTCGCCCCGATCGGCAACTTCGTGGACATTGCCACCGGCAACCCGGGCGCCGTCATCCAGAACGCCGCCAACGGCACGAA
>CAZNBB010000210.1:2257-4808 GCA_964571225.1 uncultured Gammaproteobacteria bacterium | reverse complement strand
ACATTTTTTACCAATATGCTTCAAATTATTAAGCAATTCTTCTGCTACCTTCATGGCTTTATCATCAACATCATTCTCCTCACTAATCACAATATTTTCGTAACCAGCATCATTCTCCTCACTAATCACAATATTTTCGTAACCAGCATCTGCCAACTCTTCGGCATATTTTTTCGCTTCATCAAACTTCATGCCAGTTTTATCCGGTCTTTTAAAAAGAGGATGATCACCTCTTACTTTATACCGCAATTCTTTAAACATTTTTATCTCCAATAATTCCTGTTTTTATCTTCATTAACCAAATCTTTTTCAAGTATAATAAATTTCTCAACTTTCCAATCCCCCGACCGGATTGCCGGGGGCGGTAAATTGGTTACTATCGTACGGCAAAAAACCATCCCTCTGTTCCGCGTTGACGATGTCCCCCGCGAATGTACTCTCCAATTTTTGATCTCTCAAGCGCTTTGTACAGATTGCTGCGCTTATCATTGAGTGTGTCGAGCCCGTAGGTAATTTCGATTACTTGATCATCCGGCCAGTCGTTTTCGGCCAGGTTTGCGGCTAACATACTGCGGCCATGTGCCTTGATATATTCTTGTTTTGTCATAATTCCCTTCTTTCTGCCCGTAGGGCGTTATTTTAAATTAAAAACTCGCTTTGCTTTCTCGGTCAAAATATCTTCCTGCTCCTCGATGCTGATGCTGTGAGGCACCGAGGCATACATGGTATGCTTGACACCGTCAATCATAACTGTCCAGTCTCCAGTCCGAAATCCACAGTTCCCGATCGGGCCGAAAAACATTTCGACTTTTATCTTATGATTTGCTTTCATAATATCCCTTCTTTCTGCCCGTTTGGACGTTAATGTTTTCTTTATCCACAAACGCTTTTCCATCAATTTACCCCTATCAATTCTCATCCGGAACATTTACCTTTTCCATCCTACAACATCTCCTCTAAAAGAATAATACCGTTTTCTGATACATTTATATCCTTGTTTAAGATCCCACCCGAATCTTTTATTTTTTTACTCATCTGCCTAATAGCCAGATTCTGCCACATACACGCAACCTTTAAAACTTCCATTGCTCGCTTATTCCAACGAGACGCAGGTTCTGTCAAAATAATTTCTTGTTGCAAAATTATTTCCGACATATCTTTATGAAGTTTTTCCCAAAAATTATCAGTCGTTTTTTCCACAATTATTTACCTCCATCTCAAAAAATAATTATTGGCAACAACCAAAATAACTCAATGAAAAGTAGCAAAATCATAAAAACAAAAACAATACCTTCAACTATCTCATTCACTATTATACCCTCTCTATTTCCGCTGTTCCATCATCCAACAGCTTAACGGTTAAAGCACAATTATTGCTAATACTAATAACCCCATCATAATCTTTACCTTCCACCCTCATACATTCCGACAAATCATATAAAATATGTTTATCGGGACTTTGACCTTCTAGTGGTTCAAGATAAGAAACCGACTCAGCCAATTCATCAAGATTCCTACTCATTCCATTTCCGAGATAGATTTTTCGATCTCTGATCTCAAAAGGTCTGTTGCTTGCCCCCTATGTTGATCACAGACAAAAAAACCATATTTTGATCTGGATTTTAACCCGTCCAGATATGGGGCCAAATCCTGACCCACTAACAACTCAACTCCCAAGGGTGCCAGATTACTACCAGCTCCATTGGTTTTCCCGCAAACCGGACATGACTCAAGCCGGTCTGTTTTTTCCTCCGCTTTCCGCTTTGCTTCAGCGGTTGCGGTCGCGGTCTCGATTTTGCGAGACAAAGGAGAAAAAAACTTCTTCCCTGTCTCATCAAAATCTAAATACATCTCTTCTCCGTCGATAACAGCAAACCTCGACGGATCGAGACCAACCGACCTAGCCTCGGACGGCATCCCCTCGGACCGTCCAAGAGACCGACAGCCGATGATGCGGCCATCGTCGTCTCTGACCACATCTGCCGGGACCAGCAGGTCACCCCGATCTCGACAGGCCGAAATCACAAGCTGTGACACAATATAATATGTCCCAGCTTCTTCTTCCGGTAATCCAACAGGATCACCGAAAATGGTTCTGGACACCGGGATGCCATCCAGATTGCCGGTTGACACCGTTTTAGATGCCAACCTAATTGTTTTGCCAGATGCCGGGATTTCCCGGATCTGGCGATTGTTACTTTCACCCAAAATTTGAATTGGATGGGGTGTCATGTTAATAATGTTCATTTGCAATCTCCTAAAAATGTTTTTTGTTTATCCACAAACAGTATATCACACGAATCCCCATTTGTCAATAATTTTTATTAAATTTTATTGGAATTTATTAAGAAATGTAACTGCTTTAAAGATATGAACTTACGACTTCTTTTTATAATCGTTCTCATAAAATCCTGCTCCTTTAAACACTATATGGGAGCCTGATCCTATCAATCTTTCTAACCTAAACTTCTTGCATTCAGGACACTTCCTTTTATTCTTGTCAGTCATATTTTGCCAAATTTCAAACTCATGGCCACAAGCATTACATTTG
>CAZNBB010000210.1:0-2247 GCA_964571225.1 uncultured Gammaproteobacteria bacterium | reverse complement strand
GTACTCATAGGTCGGCATTACTCCAACTCACTTTCAAGAACCGTCATGTTGTCTTCAATGTATTCCAACACTTCCGGATATTTATACTTCAGCCATTTCTGATCATATAGCCACAACAAATAAGCTGCATCCAAATTTTTCATCAAAATACCATGATTATCACCATTCACAGGACACGGACTATTATCATTAAGCTTTTCCATCAATTTACCCCTATCAATTCTCATCCGGAACAAAACCTTGCATACCACAAGTATCTATCAATGTATCATGCATTTCTATAGCACTCTCTTCAACAAAATACTTTAATGTGATAAGACATCCAGCAATAATTAATTTAAAAATCCATTTATCTCCATCTTTTTCAATATCACTAACAAAGCTAACCTTATTACAATCAATATAACATTTATTCTCCAACTTCCACCTCCTCACAATATGTCTTATCCTATAATCAATTCCGGTTCAACCAAATATTTTTCTCTAACTTTATCAATTTCGCTGAATGGTAAATTTATCATCTCATCAAAATGTTTCGGTTGCACTGATGGAACATAGACTTTATCTTCAAAATCTACCAACGTTATCCCCTGATCCGTATCAAACATTTTTATTATCAACCCTTCAAAATACTTATCTAAAAACCATATTACCTTCCATACATCTCCATTCCAAACAGCATCAAATCTTTCTCTACTTGCTTGCCTTTCATTAGGAGGATTGCAATCATGTAAAAGGATGCAGCCACGATCTTTCAAGCACCAATAAGAATTGATAAAATCTCTTAACGCATATTCACACAAATGCATTCCATCAATAAGCACTATATCAAATTGTTTCACACCCCCATATGCTTTAAAATAATCATCAGATGTCTTTGACCATAATGATTCATAACCATTAAAATAACTTTCTACATACGGATCTACACCAACTTTATAAAGCACTTGTACTTTTTTAAAGCAATTACCCTTATCAATTCCTATCTCAAAATACCTCTCGTACTTCCTAGTATGTATCAATAGATTTATTAGTTGAAGTTTTATATCAAATTTAACTTTCAAATTCTTTCTCCATCTCTCTCAATCTCTGTTTTACCCTTATCTCAATAGCTGACTCCAACCGCTTATCATAATTGCTATAAAACTCTACTTTCTTAATCTTACCATCCGGATAATAATCTATCATCTTAATGTCCGGACAAAGATCGCTGGTATGATGCATACCACATTTTCCGCATCTTCCGATATCCATATTATCCTCTTTCTCTCGCATTAAACACAAGGGACTTCATCCGCTGTATAGTTACATCTGGTACAAACACCAATTGCTTTTTATTTGCCAACCTTTTATTATCATAATCTCTATGTAAAGCAATATTCTTCTTATGATATCTTATCTCTTCTTCAATAGCCAACTTTATTAACTCTTCATCAACTTCTTCAACTATAGAAGATGGCAAACAAAGCATAGTGCTACCATCAGCACAACAAGTAGATGTGACAGTACTACCATCACACCCAATATACACATATCCGGATTCACATTCACTATATGTTGACGAAGCACTTACCATTTATCTTCCAGCATATCTTCAACAAGTTCTTCAAAGCTTATTTTTGGAACCCATCTCAACTCTTTTCTTGCTTTAGTCGCATCTCCAATTAACACACTCACTTCGCTAGGTCTGTAAAATTCCGGATTAACTTTAACAACCACAACATCTGTTCCCTTTATTACACCAACTTCATCTTCCGGATTCTTTCCCTTTTTCCATTCAACTACAATATCCAACTTTTTCCTAAATGCTATTTCTACAAATTCTCTCACACTTCTCGTAGTTCCGGTAGCTACTACATAATCCTCATATTTATCTTTATTAGACTCTTTAACTTCATCTTGATTAACTATTCTATAAATAGCTTCAGCATAATCTATGGCATGACCCCAATCACGTTTCGCATCGAGATTACCCAACTCAAGCGGTTCACAACAAAACCATCTTCCATCACCATATTGCCCTATAGTATCTTGTTCATCAGCCAATTTCACATAATCACAAATCTTTTGTGTTACAAACACCTTGCCACGTCTCTTTGATTCATGATTAAAACATATAGACGAACAACACTTCAGTCCATATGCTTCTCTATAATTTTTCGTAATCCAATAAGAAGCCAACTTAGCTACCCCATACGGACTACGTGGATAAAAATCAGAATCCTCATCATAAGGAGGTTTTTTCAT
>CAZNBB010000209.1:0-4814 GCA_964571225.1 uncultured Gammaproteobacteria bacterium | reverse complement strand
ATGGGCGTGCTGCAGGAGCGCATCACCTCCACCAAGACCGGTTCCATCACCTCCATCCAGGCCGTGTACGTGCCGGCGGACGACCTGACCGACCCGTCGCCCGCCACCACCTTCGCCCATCTGGACGCCACCCTGGTGCTGTCCCGTCAGATCGCCGAGCTCGGCATCTACCCGGCGGTGGATCCGCTGGATTCCACCAGCCGCCAGCTCGATCCCCTGACCGTCGGCCAGGACCACTACGACACCGCCCGCGCGGTGCAGGGCACCCTGCAGCGCTACAAGGAGCTGCGCGACATCATCGCCATTCTGGGCATGGACGAGCTGTCCGAGGAGGACAAGCTGGTGGTGGCCCGGGCGCGCAAGATTCAGCGCTTCCTGTCCCAGCCGTTCTTCGTGGCCGAGGCGTTCACCGGCGCGGCGGGCAAGTACGTGTCGCTGAAGGAGACCATCCGCGGCTTCAAGGGCATCGTGGCCGGCGAATACGATCACCTGCCGGAGCAGGCGTTCTACATGGTGGGCACCATCGACGAAGCGGTGGAGAAGGCAAAGACCCTGTAAAGGCTGCGCGGCCCGCCGCTGCGGTTTGAGGTACAGTTATGGCAATGACCATGCACTGCGACATTGTGAGCGCCGAGGCGGAGATCTTCTCCGGCGTGGTGAGCATGGTGTTCGCACCCGCGGAAATGGGAGAGGTGGGTATCGCCCCCCGCCACAGCGCGCTGCTCACCCGGCTCAAGCCCGGCGAGGTGCGCGTGCAGACGCCGGACGGCCAGGAGCAGTTCTTCTTCGTGTCCGGCGGCATGCTGGAGGTGCAGCCCCATGTGGTCACCGTGCTGGCGGACACCGCCCTGCGGGCCCGGGACCTGGACGAAGCCGCGGCCCTGGAGGCCAAGGCGGCGGCCGAGCGCCAGCTCACCGACAAGAAAGCCGACTTCGACTATGCCCGCGCCCAGGCGGAACTGGCCGAAGCCGTCGCCCAGTTGCGCACCATTCAGCACCTGCGCGAAAAGACCAAGCGCTGAGCGCGCGCCCGCCGTTACCGGCGGGCCGGAGTCATACCCTATGTCAGCCGATCGCATCGACGACCAGACCGTGGTCACCATGACCTATACCATCCGTGATCCCCAGGGCACGGTGCTGGAGCAGGTGGATCTGCCGGTGAGCTATGTGCACGGCGGGCGCAACGACCTGCTGCCGGGCCTGCAGCAGGCCCTGGCCGGCCACCAGCCGGGCGACACGGTGGAGGTTACCCTGCCTCCGGAAGACGCGTTCGGCGAGTCCGATCCGGCGCTGACCTACACCGACGACATCGACAACGTGCCGCCGGAATTCCGCAAGCTGGGTGCCGAGGTGCAGATGCAGAACGACCGCGGCGAGGTGAAGAACTTCATCGTCTCACGCATCGAGAACGGCAAGCTCACCGTGGACGGCAACCATCCCCTGGCCGGCAAGACCCTCACCTTCGCCCTCAAGGTGCTGGAAGTGCGCCCCGCCACCCCCCAGGAAATGGCCGAAGGCGTCGAGCAGATGCAGGCCCCGCCCGTCCACCACTGACACCGCAGGTTGGGCGGATTCGTAGGTTGGGCTGAGCCCCGCGAAGCCCAACACCACCCCGCTCAATCGCACCACCCCCGCCCACTCCGAATGTCACCCCGAATGTGATAGCGTAACCGCCAGGACGCCAACTCCAAACGGACACCTCCATGGCACTCAGCATCATCATTCTGGCCGCCGGCAAGGGCAAGCGGATGCACTCCGACCTGCCCAAGGTGCTGCACCCGGTGGGCGGCAAACCCCTGTTGGAACATGTCATCGACACCGCCGAGGCTCTGGGCGCCGGCGCCATACACGTGGTCTACGGCCACGGCGGCGAACAGGTGCGCGAACGCCTGGGCCACCGCCGGGTGCAATGGGTGGAACAGGCCGAGCAGCTGGGGACCGGCCATGCCGTGGCCCAGGCCCTGCCGGCGGTGTCCAACCACGACCGCGTGCTGGTGCTTTACGGCGACGTGCCCCTGATTCGCGCCGCCACCTTGAACGGCCTGCTGGCCGCCGGCGAGCAGGGCTCCCTCGGGTTGCTCACCGCTCATCTGCGTCATCCCCAGGGTTACGGCCGCATCGTGCGTGACGAAGCCGGGCAGGTGGAGGGCATCGTGGAGGAAAAGGACGCCACCGACGCCCAGCGCCAGATTACCGAAGTGAACACCGGGTTTCTCACCGCTTCGGCCGAGGCCCTCAAGGGCTGGGTCGCCGCACTGGACAACGCCAATGCGCAGGGCGAGTACTACCTCACCGACGTCATCGCCATGGCCGCCCGGGAAGGCGGACTGATCCGTACCGTGGCCGCCGAGTCCAAGGCCGAGATCCTGGGCGTGAACGACCGTTCCCAGCAGGCCGAGCTGGAGCGCCACTACCAGCGCGATCGCGCCCGCGCCGCGATGGCCGCCGGCGTCACCCTGATGGACCCGAACCGCTTCGACCTGCGCGGCACCCTGCGGGCCGGTCGGGATGTGACCATCGACGTGAATGCCGTGCTGGAAGGGGACATCGAGCTGGGCGACCGGGTCACCATCGGGCCCAACGCCGTACTGCGCAACGTGCGCCTCGGCGCCGGCACCCAGGTGTTCGCCAACTGCGTCATCGAGGATGCCGAGGTCGGCGCCGATGCGCGCATCGGGCCGTTCGCGCGCATCCGCCCCGAGACGCGGCTGGCCGACCGGGTGCACGTGGGCAACTTCGTGGAGATCAAGAAATCCGAGGTGGGCGAGGGCTCCAAGGTCAATCACCTGAGCTACATCGGCGACACCACCATCGGCACCGGCGTGAACGTGGGGGCCGGCACCATCACCTGCAACTACGACGGCGCCAACAAGCACCGTACCGTGATCGGTGACAACGCCTTCATCGGTTCGGACACCCAGCTGGTGGCGCCGGTCACCGTGGGCGCGGGCGCCACCATCGGCGCCGGCTCCACCGTCACCCGCGACGCCCCCGCAGGCGAGCTGACCTTGAGCCGCGCTCCGCAGCAGACCCGCGAAGGCTGGAAGCGACCGACCAAGAACAAGACCTGAATCGGGCGGCGGCTCAAGAAGCGCCGCCGGCGGGCCGACTCAATAAGGACGAACGGCGAACGCCAACAACCCAAGGATTGCAGTCATGTGCGGTATTGTCGGAGCGGTCGCCCAGCGCGACGTGGCACCCATCCTCATCGAAGGGCTCAAGCGCCTGGAGTACCGCGGCTACGATTCCGCCGGGGTGGCCGTGCTGGACGGCGGCGGCCTGCAGCGCCTGCGTGCGCCGGGCAAGGTGGCCGAGCTGGAGAACCTGCTGCGGGGCCAGCCCCTGGAAGGGGAAACCGGCATCGCCCACACCCGTTGGGCCACCCACGGGCGGCCTTCCGAGGCCAACGCCCATCCCCATATCTGCCGGCGCACCATCGCCGTGGTGCACAACGGCATCATCGAGAATTTCGACGAGCTGCGCGAGCACCAGAAGCAGCTCGGTTTCGAGTTCACCTCCGAGACCGACACCGAGGTCATCGCCCATCAGGTCTATCACTATGTGGACGCCGGCATGGACCTGCTCGCCGCCGTGCAGGCCACGGTGGCCGACCTCAAGGGCGCCTACGCCCTGGGGGTGATCAGCACCACCGAGCCCGGCCGGCTGATCGCCGCCCGGCGGGGCAGCCCCCTGGTGCTGGGCCTGGGCATCGGCGAGGCCTTCATCGCCTCCGACGTGCCGGCCCTGCTGCCGGTGACCCAGCGCTTCATCTTCCTTGAAGAAGGCGACATCGCCGACCTGCGCGCCGAGGGCGTGACCCTCTACGATGCCGGCGGCGACCGGGTCGAGCGCCCCGAGCGCGTCTCCCAGCTCAACGCCGACGCAGTGGAACGCGGCGGCTACCGCCACTACATGCTCAAGGAGATTTTCGAGCAGCCCCGGGCCGTGTCCGAGACCCTGGAAGGGCGCATCCACGACGGCCGCTTGCTGGAGGCCAGCCTCGGCCCCGACGCCGGCCGCATCCTGGACGAGACCCGTGCCGTGCAGATCATCGCCTGCGGCACCAGCTACCACGCCGGCCTGGTGGCGCGCTACTGGATGGAGGCCATCGCCGGGGTTCCCTGCACGGTGGAGGTGGCCAGCGAGTTCCGCTACCGCACCCCCATGGTGCAGGCCGGCAGCCTGTTCGTGACCATCTCCCAGTCGGGGGAGACCGCCGACACCCTGGCCGCCCTGCGGGTGTCCGGCGAGCTGGGCTACGCCCACACCGTGGCGGTGTGCAACGTCCCGGAAAGCTCATTGGTGCGGGAATCTGAGCTCGTCCTTATGACAAGAGCTGGCCCTGAAATTGGGGTTGCCTCCACAAAAGCCTTCACCACCCAGCTTACCGCCTTGTTTTTATTGGTCCTCGCCCTGGGCCGCCGCCACGGCCTCACCCCCGAGCGGGAGGGCGAGCTGGTGGAGGAGCTGGTGGCCCTGCCCGGACGCATCGAGCGGGTGCTGGAGCTCAACGACCCGATTGAAGCCCTGGCCCAGCAGTTCGCCGACAAGCGCAACGCCCTGTTCCTGGGCCGAGGCACCCAGTATCCGGTCGCTTTGGAGGGCGCACTAAAATTAAAGGAGATCTCATATATCCACGCCGAGGGCTACCCGGCCGGCGAGCTCAAGCACGGCCCGCTGGCCCTGGTGGATGCCGAGATGCCCGTCATCGCCGTCGCCCCCAACAACGAGCTGCTGGAGAAACTCAAATCCAACCTCCAGGAAGTCCGCGCCCGCGGCGGCGAGCTGATCGTGTTCGCCGACGAGGCCGTGGG
>CAZNBB010000208.1:0-4835 GCA_964571225.1 uncultured Gammaproteobacteria bacterium | reverse complement strand
CCGACTCGGAACGTCCGCGCGTCACGGCGATTCCTCGGCAGGGCGGGTCTGAAAAGCATATAGTCGACGGCGTTCGGCTTTTCAACCGAAGGATCGGAAATGGGCGCAGCACGCTTCGTGGTTGACGCAGCAACGCGACTCATTGCGCGGGCTTGGTGTCCCGCATGCAGTCAGCCCTTCTCCCTCTTCGTGTGCACGTCGGAGCCCCATTCCAGATTCGCGTCCGCAACGCCGTACCGGTTGTGCTTGATCGAATGCGCTCGTCGATTGACCGTCAGTCTGCAATTCCCAATGCCTTGGCGAACTTGTCCATCGGCGGAACCCCCGGAATGCCCTCCCAGTGTCCGTCGGTGCCCTTGTAAACCACTCCGGGTGTGCCTTGGAAGCGCAGTTCTTGCATATATGCCAGATGCTTCGCCAGTATGCGCTTGTATTTCGGCGGGATGGGCTTGAGCTCGGAGACCCCGCCCTCTTCATGCTTCAGATTGAAGAGGTCTTCGTCTTCGGTCAGCGCCTTAGCACCGTCCTTGGCCGCCAGAATCGCCGCGGCGCGGCCCTCGCTGGATGCTTTTAAGAAGCCGACCAGCACCCAATGTATCCGCACTTTGCCCTCGGCGACCCATTTTCTCGTCAACTCCCACAGCTTTCGGCAGTAGTAGCAGTTCGGATCGGCGAAGACGTAGACCTCGGGCGCGCCCGCCTTGCCTTCGCTCACCAGGCCGGGCGAACCGGCAAGCGCTTTGACGACGGCGGCATAGTCGGGCTTTGGTATGTATTGGTCGGCGTACTTGTCCGTCAGGTTCGTGCCGTCGGCGTTCAGCAGTGCGCCGGATATGACAAAGTCCTTGTAGGTGTATATGACGCCAAAGTGACCGCCGCTGTCCTTGACAACGAAGCCGGTCACTCCTGGGGCATCCGTCGGGAAACTCTTTACCACGGTCAGACCCAGTTTGTGACCGAGATGCTGCAACGAACCGGGGAGTGCGGCTCCCTGCGACGGGGTCGGCGTTGCGGCGGGAACCAGCGATGGCCAGAAGAGTACCAGCGCAAAGATCATGCGAATTACAGCGGACTTTGTCATGAAACATCCCCAGTGAAACGTTGAAAAATCAATGTCCGGGTGCGCGGCCCGGCTGCCGTTCGGCCGTGTCCGGCATTCCCGTTTGTGCCTGCTTAGCCGGCTTGCGGCGAACGGCCCCTTATCGGGCAGCGCACGCCCGTCCGGGCGCCGCGCGCCGCCCGGGGAGAGCGGGAGCCACAGGTGAATCAGTCCTTGCCGATAACGAGGGCGGGCCCATCTGAACAAGTCCTTCAATGGTATCGCGGGTCGCGCCATTGTGCGATTCCCGCTGATGGGTCGGCGGACGGAGCGGGTCGTGAACGGCCGTGCTGCCGACCGCGCGGCAGACCCTGAACACAAAGATCTGCCATGGTCTCGCCCGGAAATTCGAGATCAAACCCCTGGGCCAAGGCGGTCCGGATTTTGGACGGGCGCGAACGGGTTCCGTTCAGCCCGGTGGCCGGCATCCAGGCCCCACGGGGCCAGCGGGATGACGCCAACAGGGGCCAATCCTGGCGCCGGCAGTGGTTCGGCTAAGGCGTTCTGTGGCAGTGGAGAATGCGGCTGCGGGCGGCCTCGTACTGGTCCTCGGAAATTACGGCTTCCTCTTTCAGTCGACGATGCTCGCGCAGTTCGGCGGCAAGCAGATCGCGCTCGTTCCCATAGTGCTGTGTCCGAGCCCGTCGGGTCCGTTTCGTAATGTCCTGTAGGAAGGACTGGAACTCGTTGTTTCCATGCCCCCTGTTGATGAGTTCCAGCAGCGGTGCCCCGCCATGCTGACTGTGGAACACCAGCTTGTCGGACGATCGGTACAGGCCGAACAGCCCGACAACTCCGGCGACGGTCCCCGTCACGATCGCCACCGGAAGCCAACGCGTGAGGGCCGGCGGTGGGCCTGCGTAATGCGGGTACGTCACCAGCAGAACGGTCGCCACGGTGGCGGCGAGCGCGGCGGTCAGAGCAGGCCATTCGATGTTGATGCGCCGTATCGGTTCCGTCGACAGAAAGGCAAGGTCGATGGTGTATCGACGGGGCTTGGCGTGGACGCGGCGGACCCGGACTTCGAGATGGTGGTCGTCGAATATTTCGTAGGTTACGCGATACCCCTTGGCCCGACTGCTTTGCCTGAACTTGTAATCGGTTTTACGCGGCCTCGACTCGGGCTCTTCGTCGGTGGCCAGCAGGATGTGCTCGATCACGTCGTTGCTCATGGGCGCTTGCATTGCCTGGTGGTGGATTTGCCGGCATACGGCACGGACGCGCGGACATTTCAGAAGATCCCCCGATGTTCAGGAGACCCCGTTTCCCGGCTTCGTTCCGTGATCGGTGTCACGCTGCCATTGGCATGCGCCGGGACATCAGAAAACGAGGAGGCGGAGTGAACCAACCGGCCGTTGACGGACGCCCAGCGGCAAACACGTGCGGGTCCAGTCTTGTCGCGTATGCACCGGCATCGGAACGCGGGCGCGACGCAACGCTGGTTCGGAACATCGGACAGCTTGAGGTTATGGGACGGGCTCCAACGGCGCCGCCCCTCGCGTACACAACAATCTTGTCGGGACCCTCCTGTACTACGTGGGCGATCGATCCATTGCTGGTAGGAGGCCGCAACAATCAAGTTTCCTACGGTCTGAGCGGGCTACGCGCTCTGCAGACGGCTCGCCCCGTACTGCTTCTACCGGGTTGATTGAATCGGCGCTCCGGTACGTTGTGCTGTAAAAAAAGCCGACACCGCAGTGCCGGCGGTGCCCATGGCTGTTCCGTCGGCCGCAGACGAAACGGGTTGACGTGGTCGGTGGCCGCCCAGCCGCCGGATCCGAACGAAGATGCCACGGGCGGGAGGGGGTATACTTGCCTGACCATCCGCTCGGGCAGACTGATGTGAGTCATACCCGGCAGCACTCATGGCAAGAAGAAGAAAACTGTTCCTATCCTGGATAGCGGCACACCATGGCACAGGACGCAAAGACGTTCGGCATCGTCTTTATCGACATCGCGCGCAGCACGGAGCTCTATGAGCAACTGGGCGACCAGACCGCGAAGACGCTGGTCAGTCAGACGCTCGATTTGGTTCGTACCTACACCGAGTCCGTGCAAGGTCGGGTCGTCAGGATCATCGGCGACGAGGCATTGTGCCTGTTCCCCACCCTCGATGGGTGCCTCTACACCGTCAGCGAGATCGCTGCCGCGGTGCGGCGCCATCCCGTGCTTTCCCGGCATCGGGTCGGTTTGCGTACCGGCCTCAACTTCGGCCAGGTCATTCTGGACGAGGCGTTCGAGCTTTACGGGGATGCGGTCAACGTGGCCGCCCGCATGCGAACGCTTGCGCTGGAAGGACAGATCCTGTTGCCGAGTGCCGTGCTGCGACTGCTCAAGGGCGCCGCCTTGCTGCCGACCCGCAGCCTGGGCCAGGTGTACGTCAAGGGCAAGCATGATCCTGTGGAGATCGTCGAGTTGCTGTGGAATACCGATGCCACCAACCTGACCGTCTCTGCCGAGGTCGGGCGTCACCACGGGCCGCCCGTTCCGACCCAGATCCGTTTCGAGCAGAGCGGGGGGCAGCGGATCGTCCGGCTTGCCGAACTCCCGATCACCATCGGCCGCAGCGACGACAACCAGATCATGGTCCTCCATCACGAGGTGTCCAGGAGGCATGCGGTCATCGAGTCCCAGGCCAACATGTTCGTGCTTCGCGACCAGAGCACCAATGGAACCCAGCTTCAGATCCACGGCCATGCGCCCCTGATGCTGCACCGCAGCCAGACCCACCTCACCGGCAGCGGACGTATCGTTCTGGGGCGGAACCCCTATCCGGATGGTTCGAATTCGCTTGCTTTCAGCTGTTTCTGACCATTGCCCGCCCCGGAGTTCGGCCCACTGCCCGGTGTGCTATCAAGCCGATGCGGTCGTCGGGCATTCTTGAATCGGTTGAGGTTTCATATAAGATCACCGCATGTCGGTCGACGCACTACATAAGATCCCCCTCTTCGCTGACGTGGAAGAAGAAGATCTCCAGCAGATTGCCGCCGCGTCGGTGATCCGCACCTATGCGAAGAACAGCATTCTGATTACCGAAGGGGACCGGTCGAGCTCCCTCTACATCATTCTCGATGGGCAGGTCAGGGTTTTCGTCAGCGATGAGGACGGCAAGATCAACATCGTCAACCGTCTCGGACCCGGTGACTATTTCGGTGAGCTTTCATTGATCGACGACGAACCGCGTTCCGCTTCCGTGGAGGCGCAGACCGCCTGCAAGGTATCGATCCTTTCAGGCAGCTTCTTTGCCGGCTATATCGAACAGCGCCCACGCATGGCTGTGCGCCTGTTGAAGAACATGGGCCGTCGTTTGCGCAACACCACCGTGCACGCCAAGAACCTCGCCCTGATGGACGTCTACGGACGCATCGCCAGCGTATTGCTGCAGTCGGCTGCGGAAGAAGACGGCCGCTTGATCACCTCGCCGCTGACCCAGCAGGAAATCGCCGATCAGGTGGGGTCGTCGCGGGAAATGGTCAGCCGTATTCTCAAGGACCTTCGTGCCGGCGATTACATCGCGCTGGACGGCAAGCGAATAGTGATCAACAAGCACATCCCCGATCGGTGGTGACGGGGCAACCCGGCCCATGGGGGGCAGGTGGGGGCGCCGGAGAACCGGTAGCGGGCCGCGCTGGCGCCTGACGAGCCGAGCCCGGGTGCTTTGAGCCGCTCGCATCCTGCCTGAACGTCTGCGATGAGGTTTCGAGGGCGCCGGTCAGTTTTCGACGCGGGCCGCTGA
>CAZNBB010000207.1:0-4837 GCA_964571225.1 uncultured Gammaproteobacteria bacterium | reverse complement strand
AGATCATGTCCCAGCCGGGCAATCAGCAGGCACTGCAGTTCATGGGGCTGTTCGGGAAGCACTTGCGGGAGGAGACAAATTGACAAGGGCTCACACCAATTTGGGCCAGTCCGTGCTCCAATAAGCCAATCATTTACTACCGCCGTTCCTTTCCACCGGCACTCCCATAGGCATCGCCACGTCAGTACCTCTTCAAAGGCGCAGCCCTGCCGGGCAAGGTCGGAGTTGGCGCAACAACGCCATACTTCGTGCTGCGCTCTTGTAGACGCATGTTGGCGCTGCCTTAGTTGCCCACTGTGCTTTGCCTTCTCGCTCGTTGGCTGGCGCAAGTGCCCACGGGGTACGCGTTGTTCGCGCTCAGTGACAGCTTGCACGCTTCAATTCCTGTGCCCACATTCGAACTGGTTCAATGGCCGTGCCAGCCGGCGCCTCCAATCATAGCCCGTTGTCGTTAGCGCAAGCTGGCTAATGCCATTTATGGTACGCCAGCTGACTTTGTACCCTATGAGGCACCAATTACTACGCTGTCGGAGCGCATGTACGTTCTACATGCGGCCTATGCTCCCGCTACGCCTACCGAAATGGCCGCTGTAACCGCGCTGCTGCGTGGTGGTGACAGCATAGATTTCTCCCGACTCGCCTCACTACGACAACGCCCACCGTCCTGTCCGCCCGATGGAATCCTGACCGTTCGACTCCTGTGACGGTTGTGTTCAGTTGTCCGGTGCGCCAACCCGTAGTACTACGAGTTTACGGCGGTCGCCCCGTTCCTTACGCTGATATTGAAAGCCTGCGTCTGTCTTGTAAGCACCATTCTTATGAGCTCCAGCCGCAGCACGGGAGCGTCTTCGGACCGGCCACCGCTAGGAAATCCACAGTGTCTGGTCTATCAAGCGTCTCTTGTCCATGTATACGCGAAGGCGCGCTTTGCTAATGGCGCGGGCCTAATTGTACTCAACCGCTTGGGGTGGACTTGTTTGAAAGACAAGGCCGAGTACATACACAAGGGCCGCGAACTGAACGCGAACATCTGCCTCCACTATGCCCTCGTGCATAGGTTAGAACACGCGGACCACAGGTGCAGCCGCCACAAGACATTACGACAACGCCACCGGTATAAACGCACCGTCGTTGCAGTTCCGACCGCCCCTACTCGCAATCCCCCGGTCGGGCACACGGGCATCCTACCGACAGCCACCAGAGAGGAAGACATAATCATGACAACCAGCATCCGCAAGGCGGGATTGTTATCAGCGATAGTCCTAACCGGACCACTGATTGCGAACACCGCATTTGGTGCGAACTACGGCACCGATCTAAACCTGACGATGATGCCAGCGGCGGGCGGCATGGGTGGGGTCGGCATCGCTAGGCCGCAAGGCAATGCGTCTGCCTTGTTCGGAAACCCCGCAACTCTCGACCAGTACAACCAAGGGACACGCTTCACTTTCGGTGCCGCGTTCTACGTACCTAAAGTGCGAGATAGCCATAACGGTAGTGTTACAGGAACCGCGTGGTCCGCCAATTCCCATGCTACCAATTATCTGATCCCCAACGTCGCCATCACCCAACCCTTAGGACCTCGTTCGGTACTCGGTATCGGGGTAGGTGTGATTTCCGGCATCGGCTCTGATTTTCGCGGAACACCGGGAAGTTTGGATCCAGCCTCTGAACTACTGCTGTTCGGCGCTAACATCGGATATGCTTACCAAATAAATCCGCACTTGTCATTGGGCGCCGCGGTTACCTTGGGCGACGGATACTTACAGGCCGGCCTAGTGGAAAATGGCGCTTCAGTTCATGGATTCGGGCTGCGTGGAACGATCGGCGCCGACTACACGGTAGGCGCCACTACGGTCGGTGCTTACTACCGTAGTCCTTTGTCTATTCGGTATCACAGGCTCATCAAGTACGGGCCAGACCAATACTACGACGCCACTGTGGAGCAACCTCAGGAAGTTGGGGTCGGTATTGCGAACAGTACACTGCTTAATGGCAACCTCCTTCTCGCAGCGGACGTCGTGTGGAAGAATTGGGGTAAGGCGAAGTTCTATAGAGACATATACGACAACCAGACTGTCTTTGCAGTCGGCGCCCAGCTCAAGCAGGGGCCTGTCAAGTGGCGCGTCGGGTATAGCCACGCGAAGAGCCCGATCAAAGGTCAGGTGGGTAATAGTATAGGAGGGATTCACTCCGCGGTAATTGGAGGTACTGCGAACGTACCGTTCAACTCCGCTGTCGTCCAATATCTTCAAGCCACTAACGTTGAAGTTGTCTGGGTGAATCAGGTAACGCTCGGAGTGGGATACCAATTCACACCGGTATTTTCCGTCGACGCTCACGTTGCTGCGGCGCTGCCCAATAGCCAGTCTATAGGCGGCACGACCGTAGATGCACGAGCATGGCAAATCGCGGCCGGACTGAATTGGCAATTTTGACAAAACCCTATGGTAATCCCATCTGAGGTACATGGGGGGAGCATCTGCTCCCTCCGTTAATGATCACCTGACAACAATGCAAGGCAACAGTACTACAGGTAGCCGAGAGCAGCGGATCCGCGCCGCATCACGCGGCGAAGGATCCACCTGCTGCTCGGACCTTATTAGTAATACATTTTGCTCAGCACGCCTTCGGCGGCTACGCGGGCCTGGGCACGCGTACATCTACGGCGTATTGGCGAGTATCTCCAAAACACGCATCTGCGACGGCGTATTCTGCCCTTTTCCCACGTCTAGCACACCTAGTGTCCGACGGTGCTTACTCGTAAGCCGACCTAGTACGCCTAACGCCAGCACAAACACGCGGCCCAATGCTCCTGGGAGCGAGGGTTATCGCAATAGCCGCCCTACCCGTAAGCGCCGAACCAACGCCCCGACGCGAAGGACGCTCAACCATAGGGCACCAATACCAGCCGGGATACACTGTTTGGGCCCACCGGTTGATAGGCCAACACGCGAAACGCGCACTCGACTTTGGGGTGCGCGCTTAGGCATTCGAATTTGCTTACTTCCGCTATAGGAGGCTACGCTCTTGCCTCGCATTACTCCGCTATCGGATCCGCCAGTCTTCGTTGTCTTCACTAACCGTAATAGTCGCGGTGAGAAGGTGCGACCGTCTAACTGGCCTGAACGACTCGCAGACATAGTGGCTGCTCATTCCCAAAAAGGCACTCCCCTCCCAAGGTGTGGGCCATGCTATTATTGTGCTGACCGATACTGCTTTACAATTGAGCAAAACCTGCTCCACACGGAACCCAACATGGCTTCGGATATGCTGTTCTTGTTGCGCGCGATCGATGCACAGCAACTCAGCAACGGTTGCCCGAAATTCCGACTGCTGCAAGGCTTGGGGATGATACATCCAACTGCGGCAACACTAGGTCGCGAACTCCGTATCGCATCCAATTATGAGCAGGAAACGGTAGATCCGCGCCCTTTGACTGGATAAAAGCGCAAACGCCAGCTTCTGCTACTAAGATCGTATGTAACGCTGTAAGAGGGTGACAGACCACTGTAATGCGGGTAGTATTTTCCTATCCTGGAGAGGATAAACAGGTGCACTGATTATATGTCCCGTTGTCGGCGGCTTGCCGGCAATAGAGGCAACAGGATTCGAAACGGTTCCGCAGAACAGTCACGGGTGCGCTACTTATTTGTTGGCAAAGGCGGAAGGTATTGATGCCGACGATTAAAAGTGACATGGAGCTTTGGCGGACTTGTCCGCGTGATTTAGACGGCATACTGGCGCGAGTGCAGGATATCGCAGAGCGGGTAGTTCGTCCCCGGGCCGGGTCGGTCGATAGAGACGGGGCTTGGCCAGCCGAAGGACTTAGGGCGCTCCAAAGATGCGGGCTCGCTGGCCTTGTGGTCCCGACCAGCGCTGGGGGCCTTGGCCAAGGACTCTTTTCCCTCACACAGGTCTGCGAGATCCTCGGGCAAGAATGCGCATCAACGGCAATGTGTTTCGGTATGCACGCCGTAGGATCCGCCGTAATTGCCGCCAAGGCCACACCCGATCAGCAACGCAGATATCTGCTGCCAATCGCGCAAGGACAGCACCTCACAACGTTGTCTCTTAGCGAACCCGGTACCGGCACACACTTCTACCTACCGCAGACTCGGCTGGAAGCCCATAAGCCAGGAAAGTATCGGATTACGGGCAACAAGACCTTCGTGACGAACGGGGGCTATGCCGATTCCTATGTGGTATCGACCGTGGCTGCGGACCCGGAGGCACCTGTCGGGCAGTTCTCATGTGTCGTCGTGCCACAAGGAGCCGCAAACCTCAAATGGGGTGCTCGTTGGGACGGACTGGGATTACGGGGTAACTCGTCCCGAAATATGGATCTGGACGGCGTTGAGGTCCCCCAACAGAACCTTCTCGGCGAAGAAGGAGACCAAATCTGGTACGTATTTCATGTCATCACCCCCTACTTCTTAGTGGCAATGGCCGGTACCTATCTAGGAGTCGCCAGTGCGGCCGTCGAAGAGGCTCGCCGCCATATGACCCATCGGCATTACACCAACAGCGGTACTACGCTTGCTCAGCTGCCGGTGCTGCAACACCGCCTTGGGACCCTGTGGGCTCGGCTCGAGCGCACCCGCCGACTGACCTACTACGCTGCAAGGAGCTTCGACGCCAATGAGCCGAACGCACTCGTCTCCCTCTTCGCCGCCAAGGCCGAAGTCGCCGACTCCGTCACCAGTATCGTCGACGATGTCATGACACTAACCGGTGGGGCAGCTTACCGCAACGACTCTTTACTACACCGATTGTTGCGCGACGCCCGCGCCGCGCCCGTCATGTCGCCGACAACGGACATACTTCGCATATGGAC
>CAZNBB010000206.1:0-4863 GCA_964571225.1 uncultured Gammaproteobacteria bacterium | reverse complement strand
ATAATACCACAGCCCCAGCAACAGAAGCCGCAAAGCAATGGGACGGCTGGGGAACAGCCTTGAAGCCAGCCTGTGAGTTTTTCACCCTGTGCCGCAAGCCATTGTCCGAAAAGAGTGTTGCCGCTAACGTTTTGAAATGGGGAGTGGGGGGATTGAATATTGATGGGTGTCGGGTAAAGTGTGACACAGAAGTTATTGAGCAATCCGGTGAAAAGGTTGATATTGACAGAGGGAAATGTGCTGATGGTTACGATAGGCCAAATGCAACCATGTTTAGAACAGGCAAGCCAAAGGAACGTGGTGGGCCAGCAAATGAGCAAGGCCGCTTCCCCGCCAACCTAATCCACGATGGGAGTGAGGAAGTGACAGAGCATTTTCCTGAGAGTAAAAGTACGGCAAATGTAAGGTATAATAAAGCAAGTGAGAATAATTGTATGTCAGGTGCGAATACTGGACACATTAGTTGTGGACATGACGATAAAGGTTCAGCCGCCAGATTTTTTAAACAGATTTCATTTGACAACTTATGTTTTCTGTGTTATAGTCCTTTGTGTAAAGACAACAACAAGGAGAACATAAAATGTCAAAGCAAATGCAAATATGTGGGCAATGCGGGAAAGAATTTGAAGAGTACAAAAGCAACAAAAGAAAATACTGTTCAACTGAGTGCTATTTCAATTCAAAAAGAAAAACTCGTCCACTTTGTAATGTCTGTGGGAGACCTGTGCGCCTCATGCGCAACTCTTATTGTTCAAGAAGTTGTCGCAATAAAGAACTCGGTTTCCAGCAAAGAGGGATTACGAGTTATTCGGGACTTTATTGGAAACTCCAAAAAATGTATCCTGATCCAGAACCTTGCGCAATGTGTGGAAGCACTGGACAACATAGACACCACGATAATTACTCAAAACCTTTTGAAATTGTTTGGCTCTGCGAATCATGCCATCACAAATTACATCCAAGAAACAAGAAAGTCAGAACCGAAAAGGTTTCTATATGCAGCCAAGGCAAGTCGTAAAGAAAGGGGTAAGGGTAACAATCATCCTACAGTTAAACCAATTAGTTTAATGAAATATTTAGTGAGATTGATTACTCCAAAAAGTGGGATTGTGTTAGATCCGTTTATGGGTAGTGGCAGTACAGGTGTGGCATGTTTGGAATGTGCTTGTGGATTTGTGGGAATTGAATTGGATGAGAAATATTTTGAAATAGCTAAGAGTCGTATGCAACAACCGCATTTATTTTAAAAGGGTGCTATGAACTCAATAAAGCCAGATGTTGTTAATGAGCAAATCATACTTGGCAATATGATTCATAATCCGGACTTTCGCAAGCGGATGGTGACGGAGGTTTCTGCTGAAACATTTTTGTTGGACAAACATCAAATCGTTTTCATGGTGTTTGAAAAGTTGGTTAAGAAGAATCTTGATTACAACGAAGATACTTTCATCGTAGAATCCGAAGGTGCTGCTGAGCAATATGATTTAGTTGTGTATATGCGTGAATTGGAAGAGTTGATTGATGACAATATCAACATTGACCATCACGTTAAGATTTTAGTTCGAGATAAGACAAGAAAAGACATTGCTACAAAATTCATTCCTGAATTTGAAAAAATATTATTTAACGATGATTTAACGCTTGAAGATTATAAGCATCCTCTTGATGAAATAAACAGGCGCATTGATGAAAATGTTGACGTTGATAACACCATCTGTTCCGGAGATGGTTTGTATGCAAGTTATTTTAATCTGTTAAAGCAAAGACGAGAAAATCAATTTCATGGTTTGTTTTTTAAAGAAGTTGATGAAAGATTGACATGTGGATTGGAAGGTGGACAGGTTTCTGTGTTGGCAGGATTGTCAGGAAGTGGTAAAACAACATTGGCTGCTAATATTTCTTCTCGGTTGGTTCATCATGGCGTTAAGGTTTTGATGTTTCCGTTGGAAGAGGGTGGGTTGAGAGTGTTCGATAGAATGGTTGCATTGAAAGCAGGTGTGCATACGAGAAAGTTGAAGAAAGATGTTGCTGAATTAACGTCAAGAGAAAAGTATGATATTGCAGTTGCAGTAAAACAGTATTCGCAAATGCCGTTGATGATTTTCGATAAGCCGAATCTGAATTTCAATATGCTTGAGTTGATGGTTGATAAATTTAAACCGGATGTGATTGTCATAGATTTATTTGAAAAAATGATGGAGGTTCGAAAGAAGTTAGATCAGGAAAATATATCGTCTAACTTGGAAACTTTTCAGGCATTTGTTAAAGAACGAAATGTGCATGGGATGATAACGGCTCAGATTGGTCGTGAGCAGATGAAAAAGAAAGACAAAAGACCGACTATTGAGTATATCAAAAATTCCGGTAAATATACCGAAGTTGCTGATTTGGTTATTGGTGTGCATCGGGATAGATATTTCACGCCAGATGCGGAAGGTCCGGATGTGCTTGAGATAATCGTTTTGAAACAGCGTGATGGGGAAGCTCCGTTTAAATGCGGATATGAATTTGACGGATCGACTAGTCATATAGACAGATTTATAGCCATCTGATGTCGTGTACAGCGCATTAGAGCATCAAATTAGCTCGTCAAATGGTTTTCAGGGTGGTTTGGTATGTCCGAAACGAAAAGAATCGCTTGTAGGGCTTTACAGGGATAATTCACACATGATACTCAAAAAGTTCACACGTTCTCAAATATCTGTTGATGTTGAGAAGATTTTAAATAACCTAAATATCCCATATCAAACGACTTCGAGAGATTATGTTATTCGTTGTATTTCTGGCAAACATGTTGACAACAATCCGTCTTTGAAAATTGACAAAGATAAGGGTGTTTTCAAATGTTGGTCGTGTGGATTCAGTGGAAACATGGTTGTTTTGGTGGCAAAATTTCTTGGTGTTTCGAATAAGGAATCTGCTAAAAAATTGGTGGCATCCGGATATGGAAAAGAGATCGTAAAAGATGCTTATTCGAAGGGGTTGGAATTAAGAAAAGGGAAGAATAAAACTGATACGAAAGATGACGTAATTACGTTGCCGAATATCTTTATTAAGTTGGATAGTTCCCATGAAATGTTTTTGAGTTATCTGTACAATCGGCAAGTTAGTTGGGATATGATAAATGAGTTTGATATAAGGGGCTGTTTGGTTGGTTATTATAATTATCGCATAATAGTTCCGGTGTATAAAAAAGGATTTGTAGTCGGGTTTGTTGCTCGTGATATTCTCAAAGAAGAAGAACGATTTGAAAGGGGTGCAAACGACTATAAAAAGTATTTATATCCAAAGGGATGCAGTATAGGAAATTATCTATTTAACTATGATGATCTTGATTACAAAAAGGATTTGTTTGTAGTTGAAGGAGTCTTTGATTTTTTCGCTTTGTGGTATCAGGGATACCGGAATTCGACTTGTGTATTTGGCTTGCATATTACTGATAAACAGGCGAATTTGTTGAAGAGATTTAAGAGGATTGTAGTAATTCCGGATCAAAAGGGTGGTGCGCCTGTAACGTTGACAGAAGTGGTTAGAGATAAGGTGGGCGGCAATGTAATGGAAGTCGTTTTGCCACAAGGGTATGATGCTAATGATATTGGGAATTTGAAGGATTATATTGATGCAGTTATTAGTGTTGAAATATCGCCTAGAATCAGCATTGATTGCTCGAATTTAAAGGGGAAAAAAGAGATTTTAATAAAAAAAAATAATTTTTATTATTGACAAATGAGCAAAATGCAGTATGCTTTTAATAAAAGATAATAAAAATTATTTTGATTGAAAGGGTGATCATGTACGGTAAAATTATTGAGTGGTTGAATAAATTACTAAGGAGAAATGATGGCGACAAGATCTAAGAATTTGGCAATAATACAATATATTATCGATACTGACACTGGAATGAATCAGATTGGAGATATAGAAGGAAGTCTCGATGAAGATGAGCTATACAAATTCATCCATAGATACGGATCAGACAAATTATTATCACACCTCTCGTTTCTTATTTATCAGGTTGTTGATGCACAAAGAAACGTAAACAATACAATGCAACGTGACTGTTACGAGGAGCTTGGAACACATCCATAGATATTTTTGTGATAGATTATATGGTCAAAGAAGGACAAGTCGAAGAATAGAAAAATTTATAATTGTTTGGATTAAAATATAATTATTTGAGGTGAGTGATGGTTATATGGAAACAGGAACTTAATCTTGATAGTGTGCAAAGAATTATTTTACCAAAAGGTTCACAAATTTTAAAGGTGGCTGAACAGGATGGTAAAATTTGTTTATGGTTTATGCATACCAATTACAATAAAGAGTATGATGTACGAGTTATAAGGATATTTGGTACAGGTCATGAGTTTAATGCCGAAGGATTGAAACATATTGATACGCTTATAATGGGCTTATTTGTTTGGCATGTGTTTGAAGAGATAAACAATGATTAGTGATGCGAAAAAGAAAAATTTTGTTTGTACGATATGTAGTAAAGAAGTTTCTAAACGTAAATCATATGCTGTTGATAAAGACGGTAATCGTGCTTGCAGGATGCATCTAAGAAATTGCAAGACGAAGTAAAAGCAAAACAAAAGGCTCAAGAAGAGAAGGGAGTGTCACTCTGGTCACTTGTTTTTGTGAGGTGTATCGTGAAAGCGAAAGAAGATAAATATGATATACAGCATCATTGCAATACGCCTGAAGTGATGGTGGTAGAAAAGAAGACCGGACGGCAGGTTCATTGCCATATTGATAAATTTTTTTCATTACGTGGGGATTATGATATTTTGTTTAAGGAGAAATATGATATTCTTTCACTAAAAACACAGAATCTTGTAGATAATTATAGAAATTTATTAT
>CAZNBB010000205.1:0-4924 GCA_964571225.1 uncultured Gammaproteobacteria bacterium | reverse complement strand
ACATCAAGGTCAATTATCTCACCGACGCTGAACGCGCCGCGTTCCGGAAGAAAGCGTTGCCGGTGCGAAAGGAGTACATAAAGCTTGCAGGTCCGCGCGGACGGAAAATACTGCAGACCCTGACCCGGGAGATATCCGCAGCCGAAGCGGCCCAGAAATCCGCAGGCAGCAAATAGCGGGCTATCGCCGGGCGACGACCTGCAGCAGGGGCTGCAGGTCATCACCCGGCATCTTGCACATCGGCCGCATCATTCCACGACCGGATAGGTCCCTTCCTCGTCGTGCACTTCCTGGCCCGTCAGGGGCGGATTGAACACGCATACCACCCGCAGGTCGGACTTGGCGCGCAGATGGTGCTTTTCGTGCTCACTGAGCGCATACATGGTGCCGGGCGTGATCTGGTAGGTCGGTCCGTCGGGCAGCACCTCCAACTCTCCTTCGCCTTCAATGCAATACACGGCTTCGAGATGATGCTTGTACCAGATGAGTGTCTCGGTACCTGCGTACAGGACGGTATCGCTCATTGAGAAACCCATACCGTCTTCCTTGAGTAGAAAGCGCCTGCTCTTCCAGGTCTTTGCCCTCACGTCCTTATCGGTGTTCTCGATCTCATTCAAGTGTCGTACGATCATAAATCGCCCCTTCGCTCTAGATAGTCGGTATACAGTCGGCGTAGTCGGAAATTTCAGCCGGCGTCTGTCCGGCACGACAAGTGGTGTATGCCGTTCGGTGCTTCACCTGCGTAGAGTCATTTGAGCGGCCCCAGGCGAAACAGGTGTTCCGGCTCATGGCCACCCTCCGGAAACAGCTGCGCTGCAAACCCTTCGGATTCCTCGATCGCGGTATCCAGACGCCGCGCCAGGGAGTGGAACAATGCACGCGAAGGCTCGTTGGACGGCGATATCGTGGTTTCGATATACGCAATGTCCTGACAGGTCTCCAGCGACAGCAGCGTGTCCAGAAGCGCCGAAGCGACACCGCGTCCGCGGGCCGCACTGTCCACACCGATCTGCCAGACGAACAATACACCCTGGCGCACAGGTGGCAGATAAGCCGTCACGAAACCCACCAGCTTTCCGTCCATCTCCGCCACCACACAGGTGTCCGCGAAGTCCTGGCACAGAAGGAGATAGCAGTACGAGGAGTTCACGTCCAGAACACCGGAATTCTTCACCAGCGACCAGACATCGGGACCATCCTCCAGCGTCGATTTTCGATAGGTGATGGAACCGTCCGTATCAGCGTTCATGTGCAAAAACTCCCAGTTTCCTTGCCAGGCTGCGAAGCGTGTCCCGCCGGTGTACGAAACGCCATCCGCGCGGCGACTCGCCTGTCATTCCGAATTGTAGGGACTGACCCCGAGAACACCGCCCTTTCAGCACGTTGGCAGGCCAACAGGCCCGCCAAATCCGGGCGACCGAATGCAATACGTCCGGGCGCAACTTCAGTACTTGCTTCGGAGGGTATCGTTCAATGAATTGACGGACCACGGTGTCCGATATGCGCCGCACGAGCTCCACTTGATCCGTTGTCTGCCGTCACGTGAATCCGTAAAGACACCGGTTTTGTCACTCAGCGTTTAAAAACCTTAAAGGATGCGCCGGCAATGTGCAAGTTGATGTCCGGTGCACGATTCCGGACAACCCCATGAATTGGAACGCGATCCGCAGACAGGCATCGGAACGTGACTTGACAGAAGCGTAGCTCTTGCTAGCGTGGAATGAGTAGATGGTGGCGATTCGGCACCGGCGGCCGATTTGTTATCGGACGAGTCAGGCTGCCTGCGGCAGATCACCCCTTCACGGCAGCACCCGCGAACATCAAGGACGGACGTTGGGAACGGACCGCAGCGCCAGACTTCGGCCCCCTGCGCCATATCCACCGTTGCACACCGGCACCGCTCTACGGTCACAGGAGATCGACCAGCAATGACCACGCCACTGACAGAGAAAGGCGCACAGCGGCTGCGCGCGGAACTGTACCAGCTGGAGCACACGGAACGCGCCAAAGCTACGGAAACGGTGGTGGCCGCGCGCGCTCATGGCGACATGGGCGAAAATCCCGAATACAACGCCGCCAAGGAAGAGCAGACCCTGCTGGAAAGCCGCATCGCCCATCTGAAGGCGCGTCTGGCCGAAGCGCGGATCATCGATACCGCGACGTTGCAGAACGACGGACACGTACGCTTCGGAAGCATCGCCACGGTCTGCGACCTGGACACCGGCGCAACGTTCACTTACCAGGTAGTGGGCGAAGACGAGTCGGACATCAACGCCGGACGCATTTCCGTGGAGGCGCCACTGGCCCGTGAGATGCTCGGCAAGACCGAGGCAGATCTGGCCGTGGTGAATACGCCCGGCGGCACGAAGCGCTACGAGATCCTGTCGGTTCGGGGCGAATGAACGAAGAGTATCGGCACCGACCGTCAGGACTGGGCGGCAGACACGGTGTCGGATGGTGAGGAAAGATCGACCTGCCGGGCGAGCTGTCCGCCGAGAATCAATTGCGCGGTTGCGCCCTTGCCTTCCTCGCTCTGGATGCTGATTGTCCAGCCATAGCGTTCGCAGATCCGTTTGACCAGGGACAGCCCAATTCCCGATCCCTTGCTGGTGCTGCCCCGATAATGGCGTTCGAACACCTGGTCCAGCTCGGTCCCAGGAATGCCGATTCCCGAGTCACGCACCGTCACCCGATCCGCATCCAGCTCTATCCGGATCTCACCGGCTTCCGTGTAGGTGCAGGCATTCCGGATCAGGTTGCCCAGCACGATCCCCAACACGGCCCTGTCCACCATCAGCGTGGGCCGTGCACGGACATCGAGCGTCACTT
The DNA here is from genome assembly GCA_964571225.1 of uncultured Gammaproteobacteria bacterium. GTDB lineage: Bacteria > Pseudomonadota > Gammaproteobacteria > DATFLG01 > DATFLG01 > DATFML01. Next base: position 2,095 of record CAZNBB010000205.1, on the reverse strand, counting down.
CCACGGGTTTGCCCACCAGCAGATAACGATGGCTTTCAACCGTATCGCTCAGCACTTCCTCCACACTGCATTCGCTGGCCGGACGGGCACTGTCCGTCTTCTCGCGGGCCAGCACCAGCAGCGCCTCGGTCAGATCGGACATGCCCCGGCCCGCGCGCGCCACCCGCTGAACCCGCTGGCGCGCACGCCCCACCAGCGAAACGTCCCGCAGCAGCACTTCGGTCGCTCCATTGATGACGGTCAACGGCGTGCGCAGTTCGTGGCTGACGTCCTCGGTGAAGGACCGTTCACGCTCGATGAAGGCCTGTATCCTTTCCAGGTAACGGTCGAACACCCGGGCAAGCTCGCCGACTTCGTCTTCCGAGAAATCTTCAGCCAAAGCATCCGCCCCGCCGTCCGGCGGCAGATCGCGGACCCGTCGAGCCAGCTCGGTGACCGGCGAAATCACCCGGGCGGCCAGCCACAACCCGCCGATCGCCGACACCACGATCATGATCAGCACCGCCAATGCCAGTACGAGCACAAATGACTCTTCCACGTGGCCGAACTGGGTCTGATCGTAAAGCAGGTAATACCGTGCCCCGTCGCGGTCGGTAACCGCAACCCGGTACAGGGTGCCACCCAGATACAGCTCATAGCGACCCGGCTGGAGTTCCGCCACTTTGGAAGGGATGCCCACCGGAGGTTCACCCAACGTACGGATGTACCCCTTAACTGCCGCCGTAGCCGGCGGCGTGGACGCGGGATTGCGCTGACGCCGGCTCACGAAATCGTGCAGCTCGGACGTCAGCGTATCGTCGATCAGGCGCTCTTCGATCTTGTGAGCAGCGAGATAGAGACCACCGGCCAGCATGAGGCTGACCGTACCCCCCAGTAACGCAAATGCCAGTGCGACGCGGTACCGGAGGCTATGTCGAAACCGCATTCGGATCTACCAAGCGGTAGCCGACACCCCGCACGGTCCGAAGCAGCGCCTGGTTGAACGGCTTGTCGATGGCGGTGCGCAGCACATGCATGTGCGCCCGCAGGGCGTCACTGTCAGGCAGAGCGCCGGCCCAGATCTCGTGTTCGATCTCGGCACGGGTCACGATGCGCGGGGCGCGACGCATGAGCAGGGTCAGAATGCGCAAAGGGATGCGCGGGAGCTCGATGGACTGCCCACCCCGGCTCAGCTGCAGCGTTTCGGTATCCAGCTCCAGATCGGCTACCTGCAACTGGCGCTGCCCCATCTGGTTGCGGGCGCGATGGATCAGCGCCATCAGGCGGGCTTCCAGTTCCTGAAGGGCGAACGGTTTGACCAGATAGTCGTCGGCACCGCTGGCAAAGCCCTCCAGCTTGTCCTGCAGGGTGTCGCGCGCGGTGAGCATCAGCACCGGCGTATCATGCCCCGACTGGCGCAGCTGATTGCAGACCTCGCGGCCATCCATACCAGGTAGCATCAGGTCGAGCACCAGAGCATCGTACTGGCCCTGGGTCGCCATCTGCAGACCGCTGGCGGCGTTGAACGCACTGTCGATACGATGGCCGCCTGCCTCAAAGAAATCGCGCAGGTTGGCCACCAGGTCCGGATTGTCTTCAACGACGAGTAGTTTCATAACTTTATAATTTTACCATGCAAAGCAGGGCATCTCTACCGGCTATCGATCCATAAGTCCTTATACCGGCCGGGAAAGCAAGCCTGCAACTCATCATTGGACTGCCACCGCACCTGCGTGCTTCGACAGTCCCCCCGCTGGGAAACGCCACCGGCCCCGCAAAGCCTCAACCACAGAGGCCTCCACGGTCCCGGTCAACGTCCAGCCTGCGTGTCGCGCAGTTCTCACAACCACCCACAACTACCTGTTTGCCATGACAATAACGAATTACTAACGTCGACTTACACCGTCCCGGTGTATGCAGGTATACTGCGGCGGTCTTTCCGCAATCATTCCCCAGCCGCCATCCCGGAGGCCCCGTTGAAGCGCAGACTCGCTTTGAGCGCCGCCACGCTCGCCACCCTGCTGGTCCTGCCTACCCTGGCTTGGGCTGCCGAACCGGCAGCCCTGGACCTCACCCGCAGCACCGAAGGCTACGTCGCCTTGATCCTGTTCGCGGG
>CAZNBB010000204.1:0-4951 GCA_964571225.1 uncultured Gammaproteobacteria bacterium | reverse complement strand
CTGCCATCTGATGTCGACAAAGATTACATATCTTATTTTTAGATAAGAATAGGATGAAATTCTAAAACGCATAATATCTCATAAAAACAATCAGTTCATAGATTGCTGTATTTGTGAATGTCGACATGATTTACATTTTTCAGCGCTCGTCTTCCTCTGTGTTGCCTAAGCGATTGAATTAAGACTAGTGGCACGACTTGTGCTTGCCCCGATGGCCTCAAGAACGCACAACAAACCAGCAGGTCAGCGGAGAGCCAAGGTATGACTATGAACAAGCTACGGGGACTACTGATCACCTTGATTGCATGGGCGGCGTTTGCGCAAGCGGCATCCGCGGCGACCCTCCAACTGGTGAACACCGGCACGGCGGTGGGGCGGGACGGCGCTTACGCGGGTCTGTACAACGTCTCCATCGACGGTACGCTGACCCCGGCCATGTGCGACGACTGGTTTACCGAGGTATCCACCAACCAAAGTTGGACCGCTACCGGCTACACCTACGCCGACATCGTCAACGGCGCGCCGGTCAAGTTTGCCGGGTCTGCCGGCATCAGCGCCTACAAGGAAGCGGGCTGGCTGTTCAGTCAACTCGGCACCGCCAGCCAGTCCGAGCAGGCGGACATCAACCTGGCCGTGTGGAAGATCATGAGCAATCCGACCATCACGATGGACACGACGGCCACTTATTGGTACGACCAGGCGCTCGGTCACAGCGACTTCAACTTCAGCCACTCCATGATGGTGTGGACCCCGAATCCGCTGTGTGCGAGCCAGGAATTCCTGACGCCGCTGACTACGCCGCCCTCCGCGGTGCCGGTGCCGGCTGCCGTCTGGCTGTTCGGATCCGGCCTGGTGGGTCTGGTGGCGGTCGCGCGGCGCCGCACGAAACCGGCGGCGTAAGCAACGGCGCGCCGGATCGGACGGGAAAGGGGGCAGTCGGGCCCCTTTCCCGTCAACTACTGCATCAATGCCTTCCGGAGCCCCCCAAAGCGGCGCCGATACTGCATGGGTGTAATGCCGACCTTGCGCCGAAACAGGCGCCCGAAGAACGCAGCGTCTTCATAACCGACGTTTTCGGCGACCGCGTCCATCGGATCGGCAGTCGTCTCAAGCATCTGCTTTGCCTCTTCCAGCCTCAGCGTATGCACGTACTCCATGGGCGAAAGCCCCGTCGCCTGTTTGAAGCGGCGATGAAAGGTGCGTTCCGAAAGCTGCGAGATCCGGATCATTGAGGCGACGGGGGCCGCCTCGTCGTAGTGTTCGGCAACCCATGCCTGGCAGTTGGCAATAACGGCATCCCCGGTCTGGCGGGTCCTGGCAAGCATGGCATAGGGCAACTGGCCGATGTCGTGCCAGTCGATCAAAAAAAGTCTGGCCAGGTGCATGGCTTCGTCCACACTCACCAGCCTGGCGACCAGATAGAGAGCCAGATCCGCCCATGAGGTACCGCCGCCGGCCATGACCAGTCGGTTGCCCTCGCCGCCGACCACCAGGGCCCGATGGGGATGGACGCGGACACCGGGATACCCTGCCAGGGCGTCGCAATAGGCCCAGTGGGTGGTGGCATCCTCGCCGTTCAACAGCCCCGACTCGGCCAGCAGCAGCGCGCCGGAACAGGCGGTGGCGATCAGGGCGCCCGCTTGATGACAGCGCCTCAGCCAGTTGAGCTCCGCTTCGTATCGTCCTTTGAGAATCGCATCCGGCGCCAACGTCACCTCGGGGACGCAAACGACTGCGGGTATATCGTCCAGCCCGGCGTCAGGCGTGATGCGCACACCGTTGGCAATGTGCATCTGCCTCGGCCCGCTGCTGGAGACCACCAGCGGCATGAGCGGCGGGCGGCCCGGGACGCCTTCGATCAGGTAGGCCCAATCCCTGCCGGCGGCGGCGAAGATATCGTACATACCGTACAGCGTGGACGCCGCAACTTCCGGGATGGCCAGCAACGCCACCCTGATTTTCTCTTCCGCCATGGCAGAAACGACCGTTTTCCGTCTGTATTCGCTTTAGTGTAGCCGCGCTACGTTGCCCAGAATACGAGGCGCACACCACATGAGTCACGAGACGGACGGGAGGTCGCCATGAGCGCGAATCTGAACGCATCACCCACCAACAGCTCCGATATCGGGGCACTTGAGGCGCGGCTCGTGAATGCCCTCAATGAGGCTGCCATGCTGCAGCTGATATCCCTGGGGCACCGTACCGGGCTGCTGAATGCCCTCGCCGATGGAGAACCTGTCACCAGCCGGGAGTTGGCCGACAAGTCGAAGCTGGACGAACGGTATGTTCGCGAGTGGCTGGGCGGACTTAGCGTCGCGGGGCTGCTCCAGCATCAACCCGAGAACATGACCTACTGGCTGCCCAAGGCCTTTGGGGCGCTGTTGACCGACGGCGGTGAGGCCAACCTGGCTGTGTATTCCCAGTACCTGCCGCTGCTGGGCACGGTGGAAGACGACGTGGTGAGATGCTTTCGCCACGGTGGCGGCGTGCCGTACGACCGCTACACCCGCTTCCACGATGTCATGGCCGAAGACAGCGGACAGACCGTGCTGCCGTCTCTGTTCGACGCCATCCTGCCGCTGGCGCCCGGCCTGATCGGGCGCCTGGAGCGCGGCATCGACGTGCTCGATCTGGGCTGCGGCCGGGGCCTGGCACTGATGAAGATGGCGCCACGCTTCCCCTCCAGCCGGTTCCGGGGCTGCGACCTCTCGGGGGAGGCGATCGATTGGGCAACCACCCGCGCCGCACAGCTCGGGTTGAACAACCTGTGCTTTGAGCAGCGGGACTTGACCGATTTTGACCGCAGCGCGGCCACCGAAGCCTACGATCTCGTCACGACCTTCGACGCCATCCATGATCAGGCCAGTCCCCTCAACCTGCTGCGGGGTATCCGCAAGACCCTCAGGGCCGACGGCGTATATCTGGCCCAGGATATCCACGCCTCCAGCCATCACCATGGCGACCGCGACCATCCGCTGGGCACTCTGCTGTATACGATTTCCGTCATGCACTGCATGACCGTATCCCTGTCCCAGGGCGGCGAAGGACTCGGGACGATGTGGGGGCGGGAACGCGCCCGGGAGTACTTCGACAAGGCGGGTTTTCGGCACATCGAGGTGCATCAGTTAGCCCACGACGTGCAAAACGACTACTGGGTACTTCGACCCTGATGTCTGTTGACGTGGCACTTAACGGGGTGACTTGAAAGCCGACGGGGAAACGCTACTTCCCCCGGTTGTCGCGCTTCAGTTGCGAAACCAGCGCGGTCGGTACCATGGCGGCCACGGGTCACCGGCCGCTTTCCTTCGGTCGCCGACTGCCGGATCAAATGACCCGGGGCACGCCGGGTTCCCCCAGGGGGCACTCGAGGGCGGCGCGATCCCAGCCGCCGGCGTCGGCGGCCGCCTCGTAGGTGCTGCGGAGAAAGGCGAGCAGTACTGCGTCCGGGTTGGCGGCCGTGCGCACTGCTTCGTAGGGGAGCAGGAACTCCCCCAGCTGCTCGTGAAAGAAGGCTTCGCGAGGCGCAACCGTTGTGAACCGGAAGTTTGGTGGCTCGGGGTAGGCGTAGGAATAGAAGGCGGGGTAGTCGACGGCGCCGCCGCCGGGCCAGAACCCAGCGCTGCTCAGCTCATGGGAATAGGCTTCGCGCGTGATCGCGTCCGGAAGACCGGGCACGCCGCCGGGATGGGCAGGCGCCGGTCGGCCCGAGAAACGGGTGACGGCCAGATCGAAGCTTCCCCAGAAGAAGTGAACCGGGCTTGCCTTTCCCAGGAACCCTGACCGGAACCGCTTGAACACGCGGTCCACCTGCAGCAGCGCCTGCCAGAACCGCTGCGCCTGCTCGGCCACAAAGGCCCGGTGTGCCTTGTCTTCGCGGAACGGCACGGCCCCCGGGATTTCATTGGGCGTGCTATGGATTTGTACGTCGATATCCAGCCGATTCAGGGCGCCGAGGACTGCGGCGTGGAATTCGGCCACCGAGCCTTCGGTCAGCGGGACCGCGACGCTGCGCCCGTCGCTGCTCCGGATGTCGAGCGCATGATTGATGAAGTCGAATTCGATCTCGAACGTGCGCCCCTGATCGGGAATGGACGAGGTGGCAAGGCCGCGGGCGGTGGGATAGAGCGCAACGTGCCACTGGTGATTGACCCACGGCGTCTGTGCCACGCGGATCTTCCCCACGATCTGGGTCCAGAGGTGCAAGGTCTCGTAGGTATTCTTCCAATCCGCGTACGGCAGGGAGGGCCAAGCCTCCGGTGCCGACTCGGAACGTCCGCGCGTCACGGCGATTCCTCGGCAGGGCCTATCTGAAGTCCGTATAGTCGACGGCGTTGCCCATTTCAACTAACGCATAGATAGCGCCCGTAGCGTGCCCCTCTCTACCCGCACCGTAACGCAGCCGGTCGCCAGTACGAAGAAGATGTCGGTCAAGTTCGCCAAGGAGGTTGCGGTGTTGACTCCCGCCCCGCGTACCGCCACGTCGGCAACCCGCGTGCAGACCCGCACGCGACCCTTCGAATTCCTGCCGGTCTGCGAACGACGGTGGACTTTCCATAGCCCTCGCATCCCCCGATGCTCCAAAGCCGCAATGTGCCAAATAGCACATAACTTTCAGCCCAAGCCGGTCCGCGACCAACGCACCATAGCTCCGCTTTCGCCGGTATTCCGCAGAGCGAAGGTCGTCCTTGACAGCCACCTTACAGTGTATATAACTAACTGTACAAACGGGCCGACGAGACGGGCTGCGTGACGTCTCCATAGAGCTCGACAACGCCGTGAGGGAGGGAGCGGCTGATGCGACGGATCGTTGCGAGGATTGTGATTCTCGCGTACTTGGCCGTGACTTGGGGATGGGCCGCGCCGTGCCACTCGTACACCGACGGCTGCTTAGGGCTGCCCCACCACGGCTCTGCGCCGGGCGACCCTGTGCCCCAAAATCGCATGCACGATG